>JAJCXP010000331.1 GCA_029263375.1 Acidobacteriota bacterium
GAGATCGAGGGCGATCTCCGGCGCGTGCAGCCGATCGACTTCTCGAGCGTTGACGGCACCGAAGTTCGGGTCGGCTCGCGCGTGCTGCTGCAGGGCGGCGGCGGTCCGCGCACGCTCACCATCCTCGGACCCTGGGAGAGCGACCCGGAGCAGAGCGTCATCTCCTACGAGTCGGAGCTGGCGGTCAAGCTCCTGGCCAAGGGGCCGGGCGACGTCGTCGACGTACAGGGCGACGAGATGACGATCGAGAAGATCGAGCCGGCCAACAGCTGACGCGGGTTCAGTCGGCGGCTCGAGGGAAGACGACTTCGACCACTTGCCCGTCCTGAATCAAACGCACGCGCTCACCGAGCCCGGCGAAGGGCAACAGCTCGACCGGGATCTCGACGCCGAGCTCCAACACGGTGACCGGCGCGGTGGGCTCGAGGCCGCGCTCGACCCAGACGCCATCGGTTCGGATGAACTCGCGCCCCGCGATCATTCGCGCCACCGGCGCCGCCGGCGATACCGGCACGACCAGTCGGGTGCCGCGAATCTGTTGGCGGGCTACTCCGAAGCTGAACAGGTAGAGGATCAGCGCCAGCGCAACGACCAGGCCGAAGATCGGCGTCATCGAGGGTTGGATGAAGAGGGTCTTGATCGTCCGCTCCAGCCGGCCCTGCAGCCCGAGCCGATCCGCCTCGGCAGCGACCCGACGCTCCACCAGGAACGCCAGCTCGCTCGGCGGCGCCTGCTGCTCTAGCCGCTCGAGTCGGGCGACCACCGAGCGCAGGCCGTCGAGCCGGCCGCGGCAGCTCGCGCAGTCGTGTAGGTGGTGTTCGAGGCCGAGTCGCTCGGGCTCGGCCAGCTCGAGGTCGAGATAGCTCGAAAGCTGTTCGAGTGAGACGTGAACTGTCATTGCTCGCTCTCCAACATGCAGCGCAGCCGCTCCCGTCCACGGGCGATCCGCGAACGGACCGTTCCGATCCGAATGCGCAGGATCTCGCCGATCTCATCGTAGCTGAAGCCGTGAACATCACGTAGGACCACGGCCTCTCTGAAGGCGAGCGGTACGCGTCGCAGTGCCGCGTCGAGCCGCTCGCCGAGCCCGCTGTTGAGAGCGTCGCGCTCGGGGTCGGCGCGCGGATCGGCGATCCGCTCGAGCGCATCGTCGTCCCCGGGGCTCGGCTCGCGGAACGTCAGTCGGCGGCGCCGAAAGCGGCTCCGGCAGCAGTTCAGGGCGATCCGGAAGACCCAGGTCTTGAGCGTCGAGCTGCCCCGGAAGCGCTCGAGGTGCCGGTAGACGCGCAGGAAGACCTCCTGAGTCAGCTCGGCGGCGTCCTCGGGACTGCGGGTCATCCGAAGGGCCAGGTTGAA
This sequence comes from Acidobacteriota bacterium, assembly GCA_029263375.1. Lineage (GTDB taxonomy): Bacteria > Acidobacteriota > Thermoanaerobaculia > Multivoradales > JAHEKO01 > JAHEKO01. Next base: position 1,357 of record JAJCXP010000331.1, read on the forward strand.
CACCATCTTCTCGTGCTGCGAGTAAATCTCTTCGAAGGCGCTGGGATCGCCGATCCGATGCCGCTCGATCAGATCGATCTCGGTGGCTGGACTGGGCATGACGACCGGCGCGGTGCTCATCGACATTAGATTAGATACGTGTTCGGCGCCCGAAGTTCCCTACCCGGGTGGTCCGACAGGCACCTCCGAGCGCCTCAGCGGGCAGCCAGGGTCTGGCCCGGCGCCGGCTGCGGCTCACCGTAGTAGCCGATGATGCCGGCCACCGTTGCCTCGGCGACGCGCTGCCGAAACTCTCGAGTCTGGATCAAGCGCAGGTCGTCGGCGTTCGCGAGATTGCACACCTCGAGCAGCAGCTGGGCCGGCACCTGGTTGTAGCGCAGGATCGCCGGCACCCAGGCACTGCGGCTGCGCACCACGCGGTCGCGGATCGGCTTGTCGTCGTGTACCGGCAGCTGGGAGGCGCCGAAGGCGCGAATCACCTTGTCGGCGAGCTCGCGCGAGAGCCCTTCGCTCTTGATCCGGTCGCTATAGGAGAAGCTGACGCTCGGCTCCTCACGCACCTCCTTGCGAGCTGCGTAGATACCGCCCGACTTGCCGTAGCTGCCGCGCCGGTACTGCGCACCGGGGACATAGGCCATGGCACCGCGCAAAGATGGATGCAACGAGTCGGCGTGGATCGAGATGAACACCACTTTGGCGGGATCGCTCTCGGCAGCGAAACGGCGGAACAGGCTGTTCGCCAGGTACCAGCGCAGATGAATCCCGACCGTCGAGTCCTCGATCGCGTAGTTGGGCGTCGTCAGCACCCGATGCCCGCGGGATGCCGGCAGGACATCCTGGTTGACCACCGAATAGGCCGCGCCGTCCATCGTCAACGTGGCGACCCTGGCGGCGGTCGTCGACTCGAGCAGCTGCTTGGTGCGCAGCATGATGTCGTAGACATAGACACTCTCCCAGACATCATTGAGCGACGCGCCGACGTCGATGCCGCCGTGACCGCTGTCGAGAATCACCGTCACGCCGCGCAGGCTCGCGGCGCGAACGCTGTTGCTGAACTGCGAGCTCTCCCGCTTTGCCTGCTCGTACTCCTGGCGGCGCGGGTCACGGTAGGGCAGAAACTCGGGCAGTAGCAGATCGAACGGGACCTTGATCCGGTAGCCGACCGGAATGTCGGTGACATCGGCGATGTCGCTGCGCTGCGCGATCTCGGAGGACAGCGAGTTCACGTCGTCGGCGAACACGCGCCCGGTGAACCGGGTGACGACGCTCGAGTAGAGAGCCTCGCCCCGCTGCAGGCGATAGATCCCGTACTGGCCGCGCTCGTCCTCGCCGTACTCGAGCTCGTCGCTCAGCGCTTCGGGGAGGATCGCGCGCAGGGCCGGGCGCAGCAGATGACCGGGCACCAGAACCGGCTGTCCAGGCACCAGATTGGTGTCGGCAAGCCCGTTCGCATCGCGCAGCTCGCGGTAGTTCTCCCCGCGCCCGGTGAACCAGCGGGCCACGCCCCACAGACTCTCGGCGCTACGACCGGGAGCCGCGCCCACCTCGTGACGCCAACCGACCGACAGCATGCGGTCGCCGGGAAAGAGCGCCATCAGCGCGCGCTGCTGCAGCTCGGGGCGCAGTTCGTCGAGGGGCACCCGGTAGTGGATGCCTTTCAGAAGGCGGCTGCGGCCACGGTTCGACGCCGTGATCACGCCGCCCTTGCCCGCACTGCCGCACATCCGCTCGGCGAAGCCGTGCATCCCCTCGCCGTTCCTGGGCAGCGCCTCGACAAAAATCTCACCCTCGTCGTCGAGAAACGCCCGGTAGCCGCCCTCCAGCTGGAGGCGCTCGGTCGCCGCCGTAGCGGGCGCCGCGGCGGTCGCCAGAACCAGGACGACGACGGAGGTCGTGAGGACGGCGATGCGCCCGCGTCGTCGGTGAGCCGCTATGATGCTCGGAGCCGCTGACAACTTGACTCGCCCCCCATTACGGTACGACCTGAGTGCGAGCGAAGTCACATTTTCCTTACTTCGTCGGTACTTAGGCCTTACTAGCTCAAGTCGGATTGTAGTGTGAGCAGCCCTCCTCAGGCAACTCCACCCGCCACGGCCCAACGGCTACGGGCACTCATCGACCAGCCGTTGGTCGCGGCTGTAGCCGCGTTGCCGGTCGAATACGACCCGCTTCTGGTCGGCGGCGCGGTCCGCGACCAATTCCTCGACCGGAGCGCTCGCGACATCGACGCGGTGGTCTCGCACGGCGGCGATGCAGTCGCCGAGATCCTCTCGGCCCGCCTGGGCGTCAAGGCGATCCGGCTCGGCGGCGATCGCTTCGCCGCCTATCGGCTCGAGCTCCCGGAAGGCCGGCTCGATCTCTGGGACCGCCACCCGATGTCGCTCGAAGACGATCTTCGCCGGCGCGACTTCACCATCAACTCGATCGCCTACCGGTTGGGCGACCACCAACTACTCGACCCGTTCGATGGGCGCGTCGACCTGGAACGCCGAGTGCTACGCGCCACCTCCGAGCTTTCGTTCACCGACGATCCGCTCCGGGTCGTCCGACTGGCGCGCTTCGCCGTGCAGCTGCCCGGCTTCGACGCCGAGCCGACGACCATCGAGCTGGCGCGCGCCTCGGCCGCCGACCTCGATCGGGTAGCGAGCGAACGGATCCGCGAGGAGCTGCGCACCGCTCTGGCGGAAGCCGGCGCCTCGGCCGGGCTCGCCCTGCTCGGCGAGATCGGTGTCTACCCTCACCTCTGGACGGGCTCGGCTTCCGTGCGACCCTCCGCCGGGGCACAGGACCGGCTCGAGCGGCTGGAACGGCGCGCGGACGCGCTCGAGAGCCGATTCGGGCCGCGAGCGGTCGACCGGTTCGTAGCCTTTCAGGCGGCGGTTTTCGACGAGTTCCCGGAGGGAGGCACGCATCTGCGCGCGTTCCACGCTCGCGGCCTGCTGTCGAACCGCGAGCTGCGCTCGATCGAGGCGTTGCTCGCGTGGCGCCGGCTGCCCGACTCGACCGAGGAGTGTCGGTGGTTCCTGCACCGCATGGGCGTGCTCTGGCCGGCGGCCGCGTGCTACCTGGGCTCGACTGTCGCGGCGGCCGAATGGGAAGCGCTCAACTCGTCCCTGATCGACCTGGTCAGGACCCGCTCGGAAGTGATCTTCGCGCCGCCGCCCCTGCTCAATGGTCACGAGATCTCCGAGATCCTGGCCCTGCCACCCGGGCCACGGTTGGGCGACATCGCGGGGCGCCTGCGGCGCGCGCAGGTCGAGGGACGCGTGTCCACCCGCAGCGCGGCGGTCGATTGGCTCGAACGGCTCCCCAAGACCGGCGGCTGACCCGCAGGGGGCCGGCCGCCAGACTCCTGGCCACCCCGCCTCACGCCGGACTAACTGGCCTGGAGAAGCTTCTGATTGAGCTGGCGGATGCGCTCGCCGAGCTTGTCGATCTTCTCCTGCGCTTCAGAGCGCAGACGATCGTACTCGGCCTTCATCTTCTCGCGCTGGGCGCTGGCTTCGTCGACCTCGCCGCGCAACTCGGTGAGCGCGTGATCGCGGTCGGTGATCGTTCTCTCGAGGTTCGAGATCATCTCTTCCTTCTCTCCCATGCGCAGGCGGGTCTTCTCCTCCTGCTCCTCGTATAGCTTGCGGATCTCCATCAACTCCAGAATCTGCGAGAAATCGGCTGCTGCTGACATTTCGCCCCTTTCCTCGATGTCGGGGAACATTCGTCGAAGTTTGAGCGACAGGTCCTCTGGGTCGGCCGACTGATGCATCGCCTCCTGGTAGGAGATGACGTCGTGCGCCAGCAGCGCCATGAGGGACTGGTTGAGTGACTGCATTCCGTAGTACGCGACCGAGCCCTCGATCTCCTCGAGCAGCTCCTTGGTCTGACCGCGCACGATCAGCTCCGAGATTCGCGGGCTGCCGCGCATGATCTCGAGCGCCGGAGTCAAGCCCGCGCCCTCTTCCTTCTTCTCGACCAGCTTCATCGAGACGACTCCCTGGAGCACCTGCGAGAGCTGCTGACGGATCTGATTCTGGTGGTTGCCCGGGAAGTGATCGAGGATCCGGTCGATGGTCTGCGCGGCGCTGTTGGTATGGAGCGTCGAGAAGACCAGGTGGCCGGTCTCGGCCGCCGAGATGACCGTCGCCACCGTTTCGGCATCGCGCATCTCGCCCACCATGATGACGTCGGGATCCTGCCGCATCGCGTTGCGCAGGGCGTCGCCGAAGCTCGGGGTATCGGTGCCGATCTCACGCTGCGAGATGGTCGCCACATCGTCGGAGAACAGAAACTCGATCGGATCTTCGATGGTGATGATGTGCACCGGTCGGCGCCCCTTGATCGACCTCAAGAGGGTCGCCAAGGTGGTCGACTTGCCACTGCCGGTCGGTCCGGTCACCAGGATCAGGCCAGTGTTCAGATTCGTGAACTGATCCAGGACGCTCGGCAGACCGAGATCGTCGTAGCCGGGCACCTCGAAGGGGATCCGTCGGAACGCCGCCGCCACCGTGCCGCGCTGGATATAGATGTTGCCTCGGAACCGCGACAGACCGTGCACGCCGTAGCCGAGGTCGAGAGCCATCTTCTCCTCGAGCTGGGCCTTCTGCACCGGCGAGATGATCTTGTCGACCATCTTCTCGATGTCCGACGGTTTGAGCGGCGCCAGCTCGAGCGGCATCAGCTTGCCATGCACACGCAGGAGCGGCGGCCGCTTCGGCTTCAGATGAAGATCCGACGCGCCCTTCTCGGTCATGAGACGCAGCAGTTGATCGAGGTCCATAGACTCCACGATTCTGGCGAGTCGGACGCCCCGATGCAGTTGAATCGGTTACAGCCGGCCGGACCGGCCGGATCGCTACGAGCGACGCCGAGCTAGAATCGTCGCATCAGCCCGACGACGATGCCCTGCACGCGCACCAGGTCGGCGGCCACGAAGATCGGCTGCATGGTCGGGTTGGACGGCTGCAACCGGACCCGATCGCCCTCCGGATAGAACCGCTTGAGGGTGACCTCGTCCGCGACCAGGGCGACCACCATCTCCCCCGGCTGCGCGACCTCGCGACGCTTGACAACCACCAGATCGCCGTCGTGAATGCCCTCGTCGATCATCGAGTCGCCCTGGACCTTGAGGACGTAGTGGTCGCCGTTGCGCCCATGCAGCAGATGCGGCGGGACCTGTACCCGATCATCGCCTGGCACCGCTTCGATCGGCTTGCCGGCGGCGATGATGCCGAGGAAGGGCAGCTCGCGGTCGCCCTGGAGCTCGGGAGTGGCGAGGTCGGTAAGCTCGACGCCGCGCTTCTGGTTCCAGTGCCGACGCAGATAGCCCTTCTGCTCCAGCAGCTTGAGATGCTTGTGTGCGGTACCGTAGGACGAGTAGCCGAAGCGCTCGCAGATCTCGCGGTGAGTGGGCGAGACACCTCGCTTTTCAAGGGTTTCCCGGATGAAGTCGAGGATCTCCCGCTGGCGCTCTGTCAGGAAGCTGGCCACGGAGAAGCAGTGTACGGCGCAAATCGAGCGTAAGTCAAGCCTTCGGCTTGACTTTCCGCCGACCCTTCAATAGCTTGAAGCCCCTTCTGTCGCAACCCGAAACAAAGGAGCAGACCGTGTGGAAGAAGAGCGAAGAGGAGACACCCAAAGAGACTCCGCAGCCCTACCAGGCTGCTAGCTCGTCCAGGCCCAGCCGTGATCTGGCGACCATCGGTCCCTCGATCAAGATCAAGGGCGATCTGAGCGGCGACGAGGACCTGCTGATCCAGGGCCACGTCAACGGTGAGATCAGGCTGCCCAAGAACAAGGTCACGATCGGCGCCAGCGGGCGCGTCCAGGCCGACGTCTACGGCAAGAACATCCAGGTCGAAGGCCAGGTCAAGGGCAACCTCTACGGCGAGGTTGACGTGATCGTGCGGGCTTCGGGCCGCGTCCAGGGCAACATCGTCGGCCCGCGTGTGACGCTCGAGAACGGCGCCAACTTCAAGGGCTCCATCGACATGGAGCCGAGCAGCAAGGACGCCAAGCCTCAGGCCGCCGCGATCAAGACCCCGGCCGTTCCGGCCAAGCCGGACAACAAACCGGCTCCGAAGCAAGCCGAGCTCAACCCGGCGACCAGCCGCGGCTGAGCCGGCCGTGGTGTCCAGCAGATCGGGAGGTGGGGGGAGCGTCGCCTCCGGGGGAGCGACTCGGAGCGAGCATCAGTCCCCCTGTCTCAAGCTGCTCTACGACCGGCTGGCCGGCGGCGGCCGGCACCTGATCCTCGACCTCGGCCCGGCAGTTGGCGGCAATGTCCAGTTCTTCGCCGAGTTGGGGTGCAAGCTCTTCATCGCCGATCTCTACGAGTCGTTGTTCGCCCCGAGCGCGCAGCAGCCGGAGAGCTCGCGGGCGCTCGAGGAGATGCTCGAGCGCGATCTGCCCTCCACCGATGGCCAGGCGGTCGACGTCATCCTCGCCTGGGACCTGCTCAACTATCTGACCATCGACCAGATGCGGCTGCTCGCCACCGCTCTGGCTCGATACTGCCACCGGCGCACACAGCTGTTCGCGATGATCGTCACGCACAAGGAGATGCCGGCACGACCGACGATGTTCGACGTGCTCGATCCCGAGCACATGTCCTTCCTGCCCGACGCTCAGTGGCAACGCGAGGCGCCACGCTATACCGAGCCCGACCTCAAGCGCGGCCTGCCCGACTTCGAGGTTGACGTCTCCTTCCTCCTGCGCAGCGGCTTGCAGGAATACATGCTGAACTATCGGCCGCGCGGCGGAGCGGCGGGCCTCCCGGGCGCGCTCGTGCGCCGGTGAGGGCGCGGCCGAGGATCGCTCTCCCGATCGAACGGCGCACGCTCGACAATGGCCTGCGGGTGGTCCTGCACCCCGACCGCTCGGTACCGTTGGTGGCGATCAACGTCTGGTACCACGTCGGCTCCAAGAACGAGCGTCCCGGGCGCACCGGCTTCGCCCACCTGTTCGAGCACATGCTCTTCCAGGGCAGCCAGAACGTCGGCACGAACGACCACTTCCGCCACGTCCAGCAGGTCGGCGGGGTGGCCAACGGCTCGACCGCGTGGGACCGCACGAACTACTTCGAGACGCTGCCGTCCCACTGCCTCGATCTCGGCCTCTGGCTCGAATCGGACCGCATGGGCTACTTCCTCCCCGCTCTGACCTCCGAGAAGCTCGAGAACCAGCGCGAGGTGGTCATGAACGAGCGGCGCCAGCGGGTCGACAACCAACCCTACGGGCGTGCCTTCGAGCGACTGCACGAGCTGCTCTACGACGAACCCCACCCCTACCGTTGGCCGATCATCGGCTACATGGACGACATCGCGGCGGCGACGCTCGAAGAGATCGAAGCGTTCTTCCGTCGCTACTATGTGCCCAACAACGCGGTCCTGACGATCGCCGGCGACTTCGACATCGACGACGCCGCGAGCGCGGTCGAGCGCTACTTCGGCGAGATCGGCCGCGGCAACGACGTCGCCCCGGTCGCCACCGACCTGGCGCCGCTGCCGGGCGAGCGGCGCGAGGTGCTCGGCGACGACGTCGAGCTGTCTCGTGTCTACATTGCCTATCACGCCCCTCCGGGCGTGGCCGACGAGTGGTACGCCGGCGACCTCCTGGCGACGGTGCTCACCGGCGGCAAGTCGAGCCCGCTCTACCTCGACCTGGCGCACGACCGGCGGCTGGTGCAGGACGTTCAGGCGATGGTCCTGTCAACCGAGATCGCTTCCACCTTTCTGGTGGTGGCCACCGCCCAGCCCGGCGTCGAGATCGAGCGCGTCGAGGCGGCGGTCTCGGAGCACCTGGCGCACGCCGCCGCCGCACCCCTGCCCGAGGCGGAGTTGGAGCGGGCACGCAATCGCTTCCTCACCGGCTACCTGGACCAGCTCCAGAATCTCGAGGACCGCGCGGACCTGCTGTCGCGGCTGACGACCTACCACGACGACCCGGGACGGATCGACAGCGAGCTCGACCGCTACCTGAAGCTCGGAGCCTCCGATCTCGAGAGGTTCGCGAGCGAGCATCTCCGGACCGACCGCCGGGTCGTCCTGACGGTCGAGCCCGAGGCGCGCGCTTGAGCCCGCTGGACCGCTCCGCCCCGCCGGCGCCCGGCAGCGTGCGGCCGTTCCGCTTCCCCACGTTCGAGCGCCGCGAGTTGGAAGGCGGGCTGACCCTCTTCATCGCGCCGAGCTCGGCAGTCCCGCTGATCTTCTTCGAGCTCCTCTCCCCGGGCGGTGCGCATCTCGACCCCGCCGGGCGCGCGGGCCTGGCCGCGCTCACCGGCGCGATGCTCGACGAGGGCACGCCCGGCAAGAGCTCACGCCAGATCGCCGCAGCCGCCGAGCGTGTCGGCGGCTATCTGGCCACCGGCACGGATTGGAGCTGCACGTCGGTGTCGACCGGCCTCATGTCCGCACACGCCGAGAGTGGCCTTTCGCTGATCGGCGAGATCGTGCGCGAGCCGACCCTGCCAGACGACGAACTCGAGCGCCTCCGCGAGCGCACCCTGTCGGAGATACGACGGCGACGGGTCGTGCCTTCGGCACTGGCCTCGCTCCAGTTCGCGCGCGCTCTCTACGGCCGCGGCGTCTACGGCGAGCCGGTCCTCGGTACCTCCGCCAGTGTCGAAGCCATCACGCGGAGCGATGTGAAAGCCTTCTACCGCGACCGGATCGTGGCAGCGCCGCTGAGACTGGTGGTCGCCGGCGACTGCAAGCCGCAGGCGATCGAGCGGCTGGCGCAGAGCGCGCTCGTCGGGCTGCCACGCCGGCAGCTCGAGCCGGCTCCGAGCGCTGCTCCGCCGGAGCAGGCCTCGACCCGGGTGTTCCTGGTCGACCGGCCGGGCTCGACCCAGACCGAGCTCCGGATCGGCCACGTCGGCGTCGCCCGCGCCCACCCCGACTTCACCGCGCTCTCGGTGATGAACTCGCTGCTGGGCGGCAAGTTCACCAGCCGGCTGAATCTGAACCTGCGCGAGCGCCACGGCTTCACCTACGGGGTCCGCAGCGGCTTCTCGCACCGGCTCGGCCCCGGTCCGTTCACGATCTCGTCCGCGGTCGCCACGGAGAGCGCCGGACGGGCCGTCGCCGAGGTGCGCGCCGAGCTCGAGCGCCTGCGCGATCAGCCGGTGCCGGCCGAAGAGCTCGATGAGACCCGCAGCTACATTCTCGGTGTCTTCCCGTACACCGTGCAGTCGCTCGAAGGGGTCAGCCACCGCCTGCGGGCGCTCGCCCTGCACGATCTGCCGCTCGACTATTGGGACCGCTACCCCGCGGAGATCGGCGCGGTCAGCGCCGGCGACATCCAGCGCGTGGCCCAGGCGCACCTGCGCCCCGAGCGCCTGACGATCGTCGCGGTCGGACCGGAGGCCGAGCTGCGACCGCAGCTCGAACCGTTCGGGGAGCTCGAGATCTGCCGTCCGTCCGAGCACCCGGAACTCACGTAACTATATGCACTTTCAATAACTTGCCGAAGCTCTCGGAAGCCTTTCGAAGGCTCGGCCTTGTGCTATGCTCGTCGTTCGCGTCTAGGTAGGCCCACCCAGCGAAGCACCGAGAGATCCATGCAAAGGGGTGGGCTTCTTTTGCGGCTGGAACCAAGGAGGTCGACAGAACGTGCAGGTGGAAAGCTCCGACAAGATTCGCAACCTTGCCATCGCTGGACACAACGATACTGGAAAGACGACCCTGGCGAGCGCGCTGCTCTACACCGGCGGCGTCGTCAGCCGGCTCAATCGAGTCGAGGACGGAAACACCCTCACGGACTTCGACGCCGAGGAGATCAACCGCACGATCTCGATCGGCCTCGCTCCCTGCTTCACGCCCTGGAAAGATCACAAGATCAACCTGATCGACTGCCCGGGCTACGGCATCTTCTTCGCCGAGACCCGCTCGGGGATTCGCGCGGTCGACGCGACGCTGCTGTGCGTCAACGCGGTCTCGGGCATCGAGGTGGTCACCGAGAAGGTGTGGGCGTTCGCCGAGCGCTTCTCGTCGCCGGTCATGATCCATCTCACCAAGATGGATCGCGAGCGCGCCGACTTCGACGCCGCGGTCGAGTCGATGCGCGAGCACCTGGACCGCGCGGTCTGCCCGATCCAGCTGCCGATCGGCAAGGAGGAGAACTTCACGGGAGTCGTCGACCTGCTCGGCCAAAAGGCCTACGCCTTCGCCAAGGATGGCGACGGCAAGGGCAAAGAGATCCCGATCCCCGACGACCTGCAGGAGCGGGCCGAAGAGGCCCGTGGCGAACTGATCGAAGCGATCGCCGAGTCCGACGACGCGCTGCTCGAGAAGTACTTCGAGGAGGGCACGCTCTCCGAGGACGACCTCGTGGCGGGCCTGCGCAAGGCGATCCGCAGGCGCAGACTCTTCCCGGTGACCGCGAGCGCCGCCGGCCACGGTATCGGCAGCTCGGCGCTGCTCGACTCGATCATCGCGGCGATGCCCGCGCCGCTGGACCGCGGTACGTTCCCGGCGACCAACGTCGGCGGCGAGCCGGTCGAGGTCGAGACTTCAGTGGACGCGCCGACCAGCGCCCTGGTGTTCAAGACCTTGAGCGACCCCTTCGCGGGCAAGATCTCGATCCTGCGGGTGGTCAGCGGCACACTCAACCCGGACTCGACGCTCTGGAACACCCACGCCGAGGAAGAGGAGCGGCTGGGACACCTGCTGACGCTGCAGGGCAAGCAGACCAAGGAAACCAGAGCCCTCATCACCGGCGACATCGGCGGCGTCGCCAAGCTCAAGCACACCCACACCGGTGACACCGTCTGCGACAAGAAGCGGCCGGTCAACATCGAATGGACCCGGGAGCGTCCGCCCGCGATCTCCTTCGCCATCGAGCCCAAGTCGAAGGGCGACGAGGAGAAGATCGGTGAAGCCCTGAAGCGCCTGATGGAAGAGGACACCAGCCTCGGCGCGCGGCGCGACGTCGAGACCGGCGAGTACCTGATCTCGGGCTCCGGCCAGCTGCACGTCGAGATCGCGGTCGCCAAGCTCAAGCAGCGCTTCAACGTCGAGGTGATCCTGCACCCACCCAGTGTCCCCTACCGCGAGACCATTCGCAGGACCGCCGACGGTCACGGCCGGCACAAGAAGCAGAGCGGCGGCCGCGGCCAGTTCGCCGACTGCCGGATCATCATGGAGCCGCTCGAGCGCGGCAAGGAGTTCGAGTTCGCCGACGAGATCTTCGGCGGCTCGATCCCACAGACCTACCGCCCCGCGGTCGAGAAGGGAATCCAGGAAGCGCGACTGCGCGGGTACCTCGCCGGCTATCCGGTAGTGGACTTCAAGGTCCGGCTCAAGGACGGCCAGTACCACGACGTCGACTCGTCCGAGATGGCGTTCAAGATCGCCGGCTCGCTGGCCTTCAAGGACGCGATGGCGGCTGCGGCGCCGACCATTCTCGAGCCGATGATGCAGGTGCAGATCCGGACCTCCGAGGACTTCACCGGCGACATCATGAGCGACCTGTCACAGCGCCGCGGTCGACCGCAGGGGATGGAGGCGAAGCGCGGCAACCAGGTGATCTCGGCGATGGTGCCGATGGCTGAGATGCTCGACTACTCGCCCGCTCTCACCTCGATGACCCAGGGTCGCGGCAGCTTCGAGATGGAGTTCTCGCACTACGACGAAGTGCCGAGACCCGTCCAGGAGAAGTTGATTCAAGAGGCTGCGCGCGCCAAAGAGGAAGGCTGAGGCAGGTACCTCTCGAGCGCCGGCCCGCGCCGGCGCCTGCTTCCCCTCGGGTCGCGAATCTCACACTCCTCCGTTTTGCCCTCTGTTAGCATTCGGAGGCACTCGCGCGCGAGCTTCCATTTGAGACTCCTGCCACAACCTGATCGAGCCGTCAGGACGGGCCCCTTCGCGCCGCGGGCGCTGTGCGCCCTGGCTCTGTCGATGTCGAGCGCGCTCGCAGCCGCCGGCGACCTCCCGGAGCAGCCGGCGATCCCCCCCGACGCCGTCGCGACGATCGCCAGGCGGCCGGTTCACGGCCATGTCAGCGGCCGGCGCAGCACCCATGACGGCCGGGTGCGCCTCGACGGCACCGGGGACGGCACGCACCGGGTCCACACGTCCCAGATCGAGCTCTTCACCGACGCGCTCGCCAACGACAAACTGTTCAGTGACGGACGACGGCTGCGCGTCGACCCCGCCGCCTTCCACGCCTCCACCGCGGCCAACCTCGAAGCCGGTCACGTCGCGCTGTGCGATCCGTACCTGGCGGCCGGAACGGACAAGAATCCCTACGTCTGCGTCCACACCGGCAAGCCCGCCGATTGCTACGACGTGAGCGTCCTCCAGATCGTGCACGCGCCGGCGTTCGACGCCGACGGACGCGGATCGGAGCTCTGGTCGACACCGGTGACGATTACCGTGACAGAGCCCAAGAGCGACCAGGCCGAAGTCGCCAAGCTCACGCTGCGCGGCTCACCGGTTCGCTCGCCGATCCAGCGCCCACCCAAGAAGACCGGCGAGATCCTGCTCGAGCCGGTCATCAGCGGCGACGGGCGGCTACTCTTTCTGAACAGCGGCTCGAACCTGCTCTACTCGGTGATGGCCGCCGGCGCTCCGCCGTGCGACGCGCGCGGCTGGAAGAAGCTGGATCACATCTCGGCGATGCATCGCGACCCCGCCATGAGCCGCTACGAGATCGCGCGCTATCCGATCCGCGACTCCGAGAATCGCAAGGTGCGCTCCGGGCGCGCGATTCGCGGCGCCTACCCCTGGATCGACCGCGACGGTCGCAACCTGTTCTTTACCCAGGTGAGCGGCACGGGGCTGTTCTACGAGGATCGCGCCGGCGTGATCCGGTCGCGATTCGGAGTTCTGAACCCGCTCAGCGATCAGCGCATCGAGCTCGGCGGACCGACCCGCTTCGGCTTGTCCTACTTCGGCCTCTGGAGCCAGGGCAAGATGATCATCCCCGACACCCGGGCCAACAGCGTCGATTTCTCCCTCGGGCGCACCGACTACCGGGCGAGGATCGAGCTCTACAGCGACGGTCCCTCGGCGGTGCGAGTCGGCGAGGGCACGATCACCAAGATCAACTCTCCCGAGAACCAGTGGAACTACCGGGACGCGCTCCGGCAACGCTCGCCGCGCGACGTCGTCTGGTGGCTGTCGGCCAACAACGACATGACCGGCGAAGTGGTGTTCGACGACGTGCTCGACCTCGGCTCGCTGATCTTCTCGCCGATGAACGCCACGGTGAACAACAGGAAGCGCAAATGGCGCGACGGCTTCGACTACGGCAAGAAGGCGGCCGGCTACGTCAAGGCCGCCCGCATCCAGAACGAAGCGGCGTCGGAGGTTCGATGGAAGTTACCGTCGTTCGGAAGGCTGTTCGGTGCCCGGGTGGAGCCGATTGCGGCCGGCGGCATCAAGGGTAAGGGGCTCTGGCTGGACGGCGAGGCGGCACGGGTCGAGTACACGGTGCCTACCCAGCCGTCCGGACCGATGCTCGATGCGATCTGGTCGACCTCGGTCTGGTTCGATCCGCGCGGTCTCGATCGCCGTCGACGGCTGCTCACTTTCCCCGATCAGTCATGGGTCGACGTCACGGCCAGCGGGCTGATCCTGGGCGCCAGCTCCGGCGCGGAGTCCAGCGTCGCGTTTCCCGGGTCGCTCGCACCGCGCGCCAAGGGCTGGACGAACATCGCCTTCCTGTCGCACCCGACCGGCGCCGACGTCTTTCTCCAGGGATTCAGGCTGACCTCGATCGGCGGCGCTTTCCTGCGGGTCGAGCCAGGCAAGATCGTGCTCGGCGGCTCCGCCGACGCCTCGACGCCGGGGTTTCGCGGCTGGGTCGACGAGTTGCGCGTGGCTTCCGGCGCGCGCGATCCCGAGACGATCTGCAACTGGGCTCACGGCACCCTGCGCGGACTCGACCCGACTGATGACGCCACCGACTTCGCCGCCGCCGGCAGCTATCCCGAGAGCTCACATCAGGAGATCAGCAACCGGCTCACGGCAGCCCGGCGACCGACCTCGGCACGCTACCTGTGCGAGCGCCAACGCGACCAGCAGCCGTCCTGCCTCGAACTGATTCATCGGCCCGGCGGCAGCGACCCGCGATGCGTACGCTCAGCCCTGCTCTTTCCAGAGGGGCCGATTCACCACGACCGGCCGCGACCGGACTCGAGCGCGAATCCTTTCTGCCAGAGCTGTCACACGCGCGGCCACGCGACGCCCACCCTGCGCACCGTGCAGCCGTTGACGGCGGGCGCAGCGGGCACCCTCCTCAGCGAGGATGATCGCCGCCAGCCGAGCCAGGCACCCAGGGTGCTGCACGGGTACATTCCCAAGGCGCTCCTGGGTCTGGCGCACGATGTCGAGGCACCGCCAGAGGGGCTGGCGCTCGATCCGTTGCTCTACCCAGCCGCAGACGGCTCCGAATCTGACCAATTCTGACCAGCAGGGGGACCTGACGCTGATGACCGGCAGCATCTCTCGAAACGCCTGCCACGCGCTCCTCGCCCTGGCGCTGTTCGTGAGCTGCACCTGGGCGCGGGCCGCCGAGGTCGATCGGATCGCGGAGGCGCTCGAGCTTCGCCCCGGCGCGGTCGTCGCCGACGTCGGCGCCGGCGATGGCGAGTGGAGTGAGGCCCTGGCGGAGCGGATCGGCGCCAGCGGCCACCTGTTCGCGACCGAAGTCGACAGCGATCTCATGGATCGGATCCACACACGTCTCGAGGCGGCTGGGCTGATCAACTTCACGGTGGTCGAGGGCGACCAGGAGCGCACCGGGCTGCCCGAGGGGTGCTGCGATGCCGCCCTACTGCGTATGGTCTACCACCACTTCGAACGGCCCGCCCCGATGCGCGCCGACCTCTGGCGGGCGCTCAAGCCCGACGGCCTACTGGCGATCGTCGACATCGTGCCGCAGAAGGGCTGGCGCGAGCTCGACAAGGTGCCGGATCGCGGCGGCCACGGCATCCCGATCGACGCTCTGGTGCTCGAGATGGGCGGCAGCGGCTTCGAGCTGGTCGCTCGACATACGGATTGGAGCGCCGACGAGGACCGCTACTGTCTGGTCTTTCGCAAGGTTCCGGATCCACCGGCGCCCGAGCCCGAGCCTTCCCTCGAAGCTGGCGAGAAGGGCTAGGCTCGCGTCATGCTGCGATTTCCTCTCGCACCGATGTCGGGTCTGATTCTCGGGCTGACGATTCTGGTCCTGCCGCTGCCCCTGCTCATGATCTGGATCGCCACCCGGGACGGAGCGCCCGGTCTGATGTGGATCCCAGCCCTCTTCGTGGCCGCGATCTATCTCTTCGTCTGGCTCTACATGAGGCCGAGCGCGTTCGAGGTGTCGGACGACTCCCTCGACGTCGTCTGGCCGGTGCGCCGGCTCTCCGTACCGATGGCCGACATAACGAAGGTCGAGCTGCTCGGCGGTCGCGACTTCCGTTCCCGCTATGGCTACGGCATGAGAATTGGCGCTGGCGGCCTCTGGGGCGGGTTCGGCCTGCTCAAGATGAAGAGTGTGACCTTCCGGTTCTACATCTCGAGGATGGACGACTACGTGATTCTCTGGCGGCGCGCGGACCGGCCGCTACTGATCACGCCGGCGAAGCCTCGAGCGTTCGTCGAGTTGCTCGAAGGCCGCCGGCCGGGCTAAGGGGCTAGCGGGCTAGCGGGCCTAGGCCCGCTTCACCATCAGCAGCTCGTTGCCGGCGTCGTTGTGCTCGACCTCGTCCATGAACGCGTTGATCAGGAAGAGACCGCGGCCCTGGGCCTTGAGCATGCTCTCGGGCCGGGTCGGGTCGGGCAGGGACGAGCGATCGAAACCCGAGCCCTCGTCTCGGATCAGGTAGCGGACCTCGCCCGGCCGCTGCTCGGCTTGGCAAACGACGCGCCGTGTCGACCACGGCTCTGCCTGGCGGCGCTCGCGGATCAGTTCGTGGTACGGCTTGGTGCCGTTCCGGCGCAGCTCGGAGCTCACCTCGAGGTTGCCGTGAATCATGGCGTTCGAGATCGCTTCCAGCAAGGCGGTTCCGATCTGCGACCTCACCTGGTCGTCGCCGAAACAGGCACGCGCGAGAGCGTCCTGAAGGTAGCCCACGAGCGGGGAGATGAGCGACGGATCGTTCGCCAGCCGGAAGCGCAGTTGGCTGCCCTCGAGGTAGCGCAATATCTCGACCCGCTCGTGGCGTGTCGTGGCCACGCTCAGCACCTGCTCCACGGTCTCGGCGAGCAGCCCGACCATGTCGGCCTTGGGAACGTAGCTCGCGGCGCCGGCCGCCAGCGCGTCGGCGGCCACCTGCTCACTGCCCCGCGCAGTCATCAGAATCACCGGCACGAGCGGGAACAGGCGCCCGGCCTCCTGCACCAGCGCCAGGCCATCCAGGTGCGGCATGCGCAGGTCGGTCAACACCAGGTCGGGTGTATCCCCGGCCATCATCTCGAGCGCCTGACGGCCATCCTCCGCTTCTACGACCTCCAGGCCGTCGATCACCTCGACGCAGCGAGCGGCCAGCTCGCGATCGACCGGATCGTCGTCAATGATCAGCAGTCTGGGCATCGTCCCCACCTCCGCGCGGCAGATCCGGCCGCGGTTCCGCGGCGATTATCTTCGGCCATTCGAACCGGACCACGGCACCGCGGTCGGATCCGGATTCGAACTCGACTCCGCCGCCCAGGCGCTCGACGATCCGCTGGACCAGCGCCAGTCCCATGCCGCGCCGCTCGCCTCGCCCGGATCCGTCTCTCGGAAACAGACCGAAGGCGTGCGTGCGATCAAACTCCGGGATGCCGGGACCGTCGTCCGAAACCCGGAGCTCCCACGAGGTTCCGGCGTCGCGCGCGGAGACCTCGATCCGGCCAACCCTCCGATCGTGATGCTTCAGAGCGTTGCCGATGAGGTTGCGTAGCACCTGCTCGAGCGGTCCGCGGGCGGTCTCGAAGATCGGCAGCGACTCGTCGGCGACGATCTCGAAGGCGTCGGGCGCATCGAGCAGGAAGGCAACGTCACGGACCAGCTTCCCGGTGTCCACCTCTTCGATCTCGTCGGGCTGCCGGCCGGCCTGCGAATAGACCAGCAGGTCATCGGTCAACGCCGTCATCCGCAGGGCCCGGCGGCGCAGTTCCTCGAGATGCTCGCGGGTCTTCTGCGGAATCGCTTCGCCCAGGTCCTCCTCGATGAACCGGGTCAGCGTCACGATCGATCGCAGCGGCGCTCTCAGGTCGTGGGACGCTACGTTCGCGAACTGCTCCAGATCCGCGTTCGAACGCGCCAGCTCCTTCGACTGGCGGGCGAGCAGCTCCTCATCCGCCTTCTGCTCGGTGATGTCGCGCGCCACGGCGTAGATCAGACCGCTGTCCACCATCGGCGCAGCGCGCCAGGCCAGGTAGCGGTACTCGCCGTCGTGGGTCCGATAGCGGTTCTCGAAGTCGATCGTCATCTCGCCGTCCGACAGCCTCTCGACCTCGCGGCGGGTGCTGTCGCGGTCGTCCGGGTGCACGAACTCGACGAACTGTCGGGCGAGGAGCTCATCGGGCTGGTAGCCAAGGACGCGCTCGAAGGCCGGATTGACGCGCTTGAAGTAGCCATCGAAGCCGGCCACGCACATGAGATCGAGCGACAGCCTGAAGAGCCGGCGTAGGTGGACCTCGGCCTCGGACACCTCGACGGACGGTAGTGGCTGTCCCGGATCTTTGCTCATCGTCGGCTCCGCGAAGGTCCTCGCCAGGCCCCGTTGTCGGCTCACAGACTGCCCTCGCGATTGCGCTATCCTATCTCGCACGCCCGACGAAGCGGCACGGTTCAAGCGGGCGACCGCTGCACCCGCCGCCGCTCGCGCAGGCCCTCGACGGTCATGACGGCGAGCGCCAGCCAGATACAGGCGAACCCGAGCAGCCGTTGGAGGTCGAAAGGCTCAGCGTACACCCACACTCCGAGCAGAAACTGGATCGTCGGAGCGATGTACTGCATGAGACCGACCATCGAGAGCGGCAGACGGCGTGCCGCCGCGCCGAAGAGCAGCAGCGGAATCGCGGTCACGACGCCCGACCCGATCAGCAGGAGATCGGTCGAGAGCCCGCTCGAGCCGAGACTCGCGGTACCCGCGATCTGCCACTGGGTAAGGACGGCCAGTGCCGGCACCGACATGAGCGCGGTCTCGAGCGTCAGCCCCTCGGAGGCGCCCAGCGGCGCGATCTTCTTGAGCGTTCCGTAGAGGGCGAAGGAGAAAGCCAGGGCGAGCGAGATCCAGGGCGGCCGACCGTAGACCAGGGTCAGATAACCGACGCCCAGTGCCGCGAGCCCGATCGCCAGCCACTGCAGCTTGCGCAGCCGCTCCTTGAAGAAGACCACCCCCAGCACCACGTTGACCAGCGGGTTGATGAAGTAGCCGAGGCTGGTCTCGACGATGAACCCGCTGTTGACCGCCCAGATGTAGATCCACCAGTTGCCCGTCAGCAGGATCGCCGCCGCACCGTAGATCCACAGCGTTCTCCGGTCGCGCAACGAGGCGCGCAGGCCGCGCCAGCGACCGGTGGCGTACAGCAGCAGCGCCAGGAAGAGCAGCGACCAGACCATGCGGTGAAGCAGGATCTCGAACGCCGGCACCGCTTGCAGGAGCTTCCAGTAGATCGGTAGCAGCCCCCACAGGCCGTAGGCTCCGAACGCGTACCAGAATCCTTGCCTGTTCAAGATCGGCGGCTCCCCGGCGAGGACCCAGGATATAGCTCTGAGAGCGCGGAACCTAGCCAGCTCGACGGACGGTCCCGATCGCGTCAGAGCCGCAACGGCTTCGACCTCCCGGCGACAGGTCTCAGGCTAGAATCGACCCGCCGTCCCGGCGACTTCCGAGTCGAGCAGCGCCTCTTCCATCAGCCGAGCTACCGAATGTCGAGACCCATTCCGTCCCGTGATCGCGCAGCGCGCCCTCCCGTCTCGTACCGCCGCCACCGTCTCCCGATGGGCGCGTACGCACGCACGGTCCTGGCGCTCGCCGGCTGCTGGGCGCTGACCATCTCGTGCGGTCGACCCGAGGAAGCCCTGGAGCTGACCGCATTCGCCCCGGTACAGATCGACAACCGAGGCGCCACCGCGGTGATCTCCGCCTCGGAGCGGATCGGGCTCGACCTGCTGGTCGAGGGCTGGGAGCCGAGTCTCGACCAGACGCCGCCGCGCCTGCTCATGACTCAGCGCACATCGCGGCTGCTGTTTTTCTCTCCGGACGGCTCGACCGTCAACGCCCAGGCACTGCTGGCGGATCCGTCCGCTGGCGGCGACGAGATCCGGCGGATCCGCTACTGCCTGAACGGCGCCCCGGTCGGAACCCTGGCCCTCTTCCCGGGTCACCCAGGCTTCCGCTTCGACTTCCCCGCCGGCACCGTCCGCCGAGGGCGCAACGTGCTGGACCTTTCGATCGAGAACGAACGCGGCGGCAGCGACATCGAACCGCTCGAGGTCGGCACCTTCCGGTTCCTGCCGCTTGCCGACAGCGGCCTGCCAGGGCCGCCCGACCTGCCTGCACGCGATACGCAGGACGACCTCGTGCTACCCGTGGGCGGCTCGTTCGAGGCCGCCTTCAAGGTCCCAGCAGGCGCCCGCCTCGAGGGCCGGATCGAGGCCGGACGGTTCTCCGCTGACGAACCGATCGCGGTGAGCCTCACGCTGACCGCTGCCGACGGAGGCCAGGCTTCGATCTTCGACGACCGGCTCGCGAGCGGTGCTTCGGCACCGGTGGACGTTGCACTCGGACCCTGGGTCGGCCAGCTCGCCGGTCTCCGGCTCTCTGTCGCGGGGCCGCACGAAGGCGCGATCCGCTTCCGGGACGCCTCGATCACCGGCCCCGGCGCTGCCGACGCCCGGCCGTTCGCGCAGCTCACGCGGCCGGAGCCCGTGGTCGCATCCGAACGGCTGGGAAGGCCCGACGTGATCCTGATTCTGCTCGATGCGGCGCGCGCCGACGCCTTCGCGGCTTACGGCGGCCCTCATCCGACGCCCGCGGTCGACCGTCTAGCCGCCCTGGGAACGCGCTTCGCGCGCGCCCTCTCGCCCTCCTCGTGGACCGGCCAGACCATCCCCGCGATCTTCACCGGACTGTTCCCCGACGCGATCGGGATCAGCTCGTGGGGCGA
>JAJCXP010000332.1 GCA_029263375.1 Acidobacteriota bacterium
AGAGCGGCAGCTCGATCGGCACGTTCTCGGGTAGCACATCGCTGCGCAGCCCGAGTCCGGAGCGCGCGAGGGTCGCCAGGCCATCGCTGAAGGGCACGGCACGGGCGATCGGATAGGGCGACTCGGCCTCGGCCGCGATTCGACGGGTGGCCAGCAGGATCACCGCGCCCAGGATGACCAGAGCGGCCGGCAACGCCCAACGCACGAGCCGTGACCTCACGCGGTTTTTTCCATCTATTTCCCTAGTCTAGAGCGGCGCGATGGTAGCACACGGCTATTGGAGCGCTCGGCGAATGACGGTGTCGACGTCGGCGGGAAGCTTGCCGGCGAAACCGGTCTTTCCGTCCTTCAGGACCACCAGGAAAGGTAGCGACGTCACGGCGTAGCGCTTGGCGAACACCGCGTCGCGATCCAGGTACACCGGGACCTTCAGCTTCTGCTGCTCGACGAACGCACGCGCCTTGGCCGGCTCTTCCTGGAAGTTCACCGTGATGACGCGCGCCTTGGCGCCCCAGGAGTCGGCGATCGCGTCGATCCGCGCTCCCAGGTCGCGCGAGCGTGGCGACCAGGAGGCCCACACCACGACGATCGTCGTGCCGTCGGCCAGGTCTTTTTCGGCCAACGGCGCGCCCGCGAGGCTGGGAAAGCTCTCCCCTTCCGCCATCGCCGTGGGCACGCTCGCCGGCGCCAGCAGCAGCAGCCCAGCCAGCAGGGCCGTGCCGATAGTCGTTCTGTTCGATCTCCTGGTCATGTCTCAGCTCCCGCCATGCATTGGACGCTCTTTCGCATGGCTTGCCGAGGATCTTACGATCCCCAGAGGATTTTACGGTGCAAGACCCGGACCCGTAACGCTCAGCGCGAGCCGCGGCGATGGGGAAAGCTGGTCAAAATACGCTCGCGCAGACTGGCGGGCGCCTGCACTCGGTGACAGCGCTTGCGGACCAGGAGCAGGAGTCGCTGGGTGCGAGTGATCTGCTGGGCGCAGGGAGGACAGTGTTCCATGTGCTCCTTGAACGAGATCAGGAGCTCCTCCTCCATCTCGTTGTCCGTGTAGAGGAACAGGACCTCTCGAACCTTGCGACAGTTCATTCTCAGTCAGTTCCGCGCCCAGTTCCGCCGATGTTCGTCAAGCCTCTCTCTGTAACCATCTGAGAGATCGGGATATTTCACTCCGAGGCTTAGGCGTCCGGGGTCTGGGTGTCCCGGCGGCTGCGCATCTTGGTAGGCTCACCGGAGCGCAGGTAACCGTGCTCCTGCGCGTACTCCAGCATCGCGGCCTCCATCAACTTTCGACCGCGGTAGAGCCGGCTCATGACGGTGCCCACCGGCACGTCCAGGATCTCGGCGATCTCCTTGTAGGAGAACCCCTCGAGATCGGCCAGGACCACCGCCATCCGGTAGTCGACCGGCAGGTCGTCGATCGCCCGTTGCACGTCCTCGTCGAGGACGTTCTCCAGCAGCTCCTGCTCGGGGCTCTTGATGCGTCGGCTGACCTGGTCGCTCACCTGGCTCTCGAACGACTCCTCGATGTCGGCGAAGTCGCTCTGCGGCGGAATCGACTGCTTCTTGCGGTAGCTGTTGATGAAGGTGTTCTTGAGAATCTTGAACAGCCAGGCACGGAAGTTCGTGCCCTCCTGGAACTTGTCGTAGTACTTGTACGCCTTGAAGTACGCCTCCTGAACCAGATCCTCGGCGTCCTCGGCGTTACGGGCCATCCGGTAGGCGGTGTTGTACAGACTGTCGACGAACGGCATGGCTGCCGCCTCGAAGTCCCATCCTCGCCCCTGTTCTTGGCTCGCAGCGCTCATTACCGATTCCTCGTCGCCCTCTCGTATACGCACAGAACATGCCATAGATTTCGGCTCAATTGCGAATCGTGCCGTACGTCGCACCGGCCCGGTCGCGCACGCGCTATCATGATCGCCGGCCGACGACACGCCTGGTCATCGGCAATTACGGCCGCCAGAAAGACACGGTTTCCAAGCATGTGTGGCATCGCGGGATTCCTCCGACCCTACAGCACTGAGTTCGACGCCCAACAGACGTTGGTTGCGATGACCAACGCGCTCGCCCACCGCGGGCCCGACGCCGACGGCATCTGGCACGACCCGGTGACCGGCATCGGCCTCGGCCATCGGCGCCTGTCGATCATCGACCTCTCCGAGGCCGGCGCCCAACCGATGGCTTCACCCAGCGGTAGGTTCCTCGCCATCTACAACGGCGAGATCTACAACTACGGTGAGCTGCGGGACGATCTCGACCAACTCGGCGCCACCTGGCGCGGCCACTCCGACACCGAGGTCGTATTGGCCGGCTTCGAGCAGTGGGGCATCGAAGCCACCCTCCAGCGCTGCAACGGCATGTTCACGTTCGCGATCTGGGACCGCCAGGAGCACGAGCTGACTCTCGCGCGTGACCGCATCGGCATCAAGCCGCTCTACTACGGCTGGGCCGGCGACACCTTCCTGTTCGGATCGACCCTCGACGCCCTCTGCACGTACCCCGGGTTCGAGCGCGGGGTCGATCGCGGAGCCCTTGGTCTACTGCTGAGGTTCGGCTACATCCCAGCGCCGCACGCTATCTTCGAGGACGCTCGCAAGCTCGAGGCCGGCCGGCTGCTCACGGTGCGCGCCGGAGCGGCTCGCGGCGAGGTTGCCGTGCGCCGGTTCTGGGATCTGAGATCGGTCGTCACGGACGCACTCGAGAACCAGTTCGAAGGCAGCGACGACGACGCGCTCGAAGCGCTCGACGCACTGTTGCGCGACTCGGTCCAGAAACGAATGCTGGCGGACGTGCCCCTCGGCGCCTTCCTATCGGGCGGCATCGATTCTTCACTGGTCGTCTCGCTGATGCAGGCGATCAGCTCGTCCAAGGTCAAGACGTTCTCGATCGGCTTCGAAGACCCTCGCTACAACGAAGCGGAAGTCGCGGCCCAGGTGGCGCGGCACCTCGGGACGGACCACACCGAGCTCTACATGGGACCGGCCGAGGCGCTGGATCTGGTGCCGCGGCTACCCGACTTCTTCGACGAGCCGTTCGCCGACTCGTCACAGTTGCCGACCTATCTGGTCTCGCGCCTGGCGCGCCGCGAGGTGACCGTGAGCCTCTCCGGCGACGGCGGTGACGAGCTGTTCTATGGTTACAACCGCTATCCACTGGGGCATTCGCGCTACCGCCGTCTGCGCCGGCTGCCGAGACCGATTCGCAAGCTGGCCGCGGCCGGATTGACCTCGACGATCGGACGCGGCGCCTCGGCGGGCGTCGCCAACCTCCTGGCGCGTTTCGGCGTCGGCCCCGGCGGCAGCGGCCTACTCGAGCAGACCCAGAAGCTCGGCGGCCTGCTCGGTGCGGACAGCGACGAGCTGTTCTACTACCGGCTATTCTCGAAGTGCCAGAGCCCGGCAACGCTGGTGCCCGGCGCCCCGGAGGAGATCTCGTCGCTCAACGACCCGGCCGAGTGGGCCCGGCTCGGAGATTTTCGTCACGTGATGATGTACCAGGACATCGTGTCCTACCTCGCCGACGACATTCTGGTGAAGCTTGACCGAGCCAGCATGGCGGTCTCGCTCGAGGGCCGGGTACCGCTGCTCGACCATCGAGTGGTCGAGTTCGCCTGGCGTCTGCCGCACCGGATGAAGGCACGCGACGGCGAATCCAAGTGGCTGCTCCGGCGACTGCTCGGCCGCTACGTGCCGGACGAAGTTCGGGCGCGACCCAAGCAGGGGTTCTCGGTACCGATCGAGGACTGGGTGCGCGGTCCGCTGCGCGACTGGGCCGAGTCCTTGCTCGACCCGGCACGCCTTGCCGACGAAGGCTACTTCGATGCCAACGCCGTGCGCGGCGTCTGGTCACGCCACCTGGCGGGCGCCGAGAACAGCAAGAAGCTGCTCTGGAGCGTGCTCATGTTCCAGGCGTGGCTGGATCGCGAGCGCCCCGGCAACGCCTCATCCAGTGTGAGCGAGACGTTGGTCGCGAGCGAAGCGAGCTAGCCGACTGCACGAGTTGAACGTGTCTCGCATTCGGGTGCTCCACTGCATCGGCTCGCTCAATCGCGGCGGCGCGCAGCGCCAGCTCGAGCTGTTGATCGCCCACCTCGATCCGGACCGGTTCGACACCGGCATTCTGTTCTTCGAGGGCGACGTCTACGGCGACGGCAACGGGTCCGAGGGGCGCTTCGGAACCGCCTCGCCCGAGCTCCTGCGAGTCGAGCGCGGCCGCAAGTGGAATCTGTTGCCCATCTATCGTGGCGTCGCGCGCCGCATCGAGCAGTTCGGTCCGGACGTCGTTCACACCTGGCTACCGGAGATCATGACCATCCCGGCGGCGGCCGCGAGCCGGCGGCGCGGCGTGCCGATCGTCAGCAGTCAGCGGCGCCGGGTCTCCAATCGCCGAGACGCCTGGAAATACCTGACCAACCTCCTGGCCACGACGATCGTCTCCAACTACGACCCGGAGCACGATCCCAAGCGCTTCCGCGCGCTGTTCCGCCGCAAGTCCGGAATCGTGGTTCGCAACGGACTCGACTGCGACGGGATCTCGGCCCTGCCGGCCGCGTCCCTGCCGGACCTGCGCCGACCGGAGCTCCAGTGCGTCTACGCCGGCCGACTGGCGGCGCACAAACGAATCGATCTGGCGATCGAGGCGATCGCTCGGCTCGCGCGGGACGGTCGCGACGTCGGCCTGCTGATCTGCGGCGACGGCGCGAGCGAGGAGAGAGCCCGACTCGGCCGGCTGGTGGAAGAGCACGGGCTCGAGTCGCGGGTGCGCTTTCTCGGCTTTCGGCGCGACTGGCTGTCGCTGCTCAAGGGCGCCGACGCGCTGGTTCTGCCGAGCGTCTCCGAAGGCATGTCGAACGTGCTGCTCGAAGCCGCCGCCGCGGGCACAGCGATCGTCTGTGCCCGCATCGACGAGAACCTCGAGCTCTTCGAGCACCGCCGGAGCGCTTGGATGGTCGAGCCGAACGACTCGGAGTCGCTGGTCTCCGGGCTCGACGAGCTCGCTACGGATCCCGGCCTCCGGGAGTCGCTCGCCCGGGGCGCCGGCGAGGTAGCTCGCTCGTTCGCGGTCGACCGGATGGTCGAGCAGTACGAGCGTCTCTACAGGCGCCTGCTCGAGCCGAGCTAGCTAGAGGACTTGACGTTTGCCCGACGCGTCGCTGATGCAGGAGCTCGCTGAGGCAGAGGGGCGGCTTCATCCCAAACTCGCTCGGCGGTCGACCGGTTCTCCTTCACAAGCTCGATCGCGAGCTCTCTTGTCGCGACTTACGCCTCATGGAGCAGACCAAAGAATCGCTGCTGCGTGACCGGGTTCTCCATGTCGACAGCCGCGTAGATCCGATCTACGTCCGAGTCCCCATCCGACGGGTGGACGACCGCCTTGTTGCGGAAAACGCGAACGACCTCAGCTAGGTGGTTGTATAGAGCGACCAGGTGGAACGCCGGGCTTAGCCTTGACTGAGCTCCTTGATTGTCAGTCAAACGGGGCTTTGTGCATGGCGGGCCTTCGCTTGAAGCCTACTCCCAAACAAGGCCAGCGGCGAGGTCCTGTGATCTGGCCACCGACTTCGCGCATTCAGCGAACGAGTCGATAGCTAGCCCCCCCGACTGATGACAACGAGAGTGATGTCGTCCGCCAGGGGTTGATCGGCTGTGTGCCGCTCGAAGGCGACGAGGATGCGGTCGCGGATCTCCACGGCGCTACCGCCGGCGGTCGCAAGCTGGCGAATCCTGTCGAAGCCGAAGGCCTCCTCGTCCGGCCCCGCCACCGCCTCCGCCAGGCCGTCGCTGAAGAGGATCAGCCGGTCGTCCCGCTCCACGATGATGCTCCCCGCCGACGGCCGGGCGCGCTCGTGCATCCCCAGCGGCAGCGCCCCCTCTCCCAGCTCCTCGATCCCCCCCGCGGCGCGCACCAGCAGGGGAAAGGGCTGTCCTGCGCAGACGAAATCGAGCCGCCCCGACCCGGGTTCGAGCAGCCCGTAGAAGATCGCCATGAATGCCCGGCGGCCGCCGGCACGGTGCAGGGCACGGTTGAGTTGCTCAGCCACCCGCTGCGGCGTGGGGTCTGAATCGACGGCGGCCTTGAGGGTGGCGCTGGCGATGGCCATCAGCAGCCCGGCCGCCATCCCGTGTCCGCTGGCGTCGCCTACCACGATGGCGGTCCGGCCTTCGGAAGCTGGAAGGAAATCGTGGTAGTCGCCGCCCACCTCGCTGGCGGTGCGCCAGGAGGTGGTCACGCCGTACCCTTCGATCATCGGAGGCTCGGTGGGTAGCAGGTCCCGCTGCAGGTCGCGCGCAATCTCCAACTCGTCCCGCAGGCTGACCCGCTCCACCAGCTCCATGAGCAGCAGGAAGAACAGCCCGGCGCAGGCGATGACGGACCAGGGCGTTGGTTTTACCCCGGCCGCCACCAGGCAAAGGATGAAGAGCCACCTCCGGCCCGGGGTAAGCTGACCGGCCACCCCGGCGAACACAACCCCGATGCGGTGAAAGAGCTTTCCCACGACTCCCTCCGGCTCCTCGCGGAAGCGCCCGTCCCGGTCCAGCACCGCGTAGGCCCGCCGGGCATCCCGGTGGAAGATGTCCAGCGCCTCCGGCCTGCGCCGCGGTGAGACGCCCTTGTCGGCCAGGCGACCCATGCCGGGCTCGCGGGTCAGTAGCAGGGCGAGTCTCTTCAGCGCGGCGCCAGCGAGGAGCACCAGGAAGACGAGCAGCAGGATACGGATGGCCAGTGCGAGGGGCTCCTCCAGCGCCTCCATGCGAGGCCAGAAGTCTCGCAGCCAGGCGTGGGTGGCGGCCCACTCCCGGTTGAGGGCGACGATCGACGGACCGCTCAGCAGCCGGTAGAGCACGGCCACTCCTAGCACGTGGACGGCAAGGTCGAGCCAGCGCAGGGCCAGGCTCCACCGCCCCCGCCCGATGAGGGCCAAGTGGAGGAGCAGGGCGGCGCTCCCCCAGAGGTTGAGCCCGGGCAGGGAGGCGGTGTAGCCGGGTGCCAGGATGGGGAGAAATCGCCACTCGAAGGTATCTCCGCCTATACCGATCCAGACCCCCACCCACTGGGGAAAGAAATTGATCAGCAGGAGCAGACCGGCGAGGAGAGCGGCCTGCAGCACCCGCCCGATTCTGGACGCCAGGGAGACCCGCTTCCAGGTCTCGATGCTCGGTGGCTCGCCCGCGGAGGATGGATTGCGCTCAGTCATCTTGGGCCCGGGGCCAGCCCCGCGTCGCGGCGGCGCGCGGGATGGGCCCCTTGCCAGGCTGATACGTCGGTCAGGATACAGGGTTCTCAGAGAGCATAGATCGCGCAGAGCGAGACGATGTCGACCGCCGGCGGTGTAGGAATCTCCTTTTCAGGGGTGCGGGGTCTTGGGAGTGCTCCGCAGCCGCGTCGAATCTTCGGCCCATGATCGGAGAGTACAACTAGAGGACAATCGCCTAAGGCGCCTAGATGAAGATCCCAGGCTTCGTTGGTCCTAGAAGTCGCCCTTATCCACCGGGCGCTGCTAGGTAGCAGTCTTGAGTCGACGGAATGAGGTCTTGCCAGCTAGACCGAGCCAGCCACTCCGACCTCTAAGGCAGCGGCAGCAGACTGGCCTTGGCCAGCTCCACCACCGGCCCCGGGAAGAGCCCGAGCAGCACAGTGATCACGGCGCAGACGGTGATCGCGGTGACCAGGCCGGGGGCCATGATCGGCTTCGGCGTCGTGTCGTCGCTCGGCTTGAGATACATCTGGACGACGATGCCGAAGTAGAAGAAGAGCGAGATCGCGCTGGTCAGGACGCCTACCACCGCGACCCAGATCCACCCCGCCTCGACGGCGGCGGCGAACAGGTAGATCTTGCCGAAGAAACCGCCGGTCGGCGGGATGCCGGTCAGGGCGACCATGAAGATCAGCATCGCGGCGGCCAGGGCGGGTGCCCGGCGCGCCAGGCCGGCGTAGTCAGAATAGGTCTCGCCGGCGTACTCCCGCTGCTCGAGGATGATCACCGTGCCGAAGGCACCGAGTGTGATGAAGGTGTAGGCGAGCAGATAGAACAACACCGCCCAGAGCCCGTCCTCGGTCGCGCACAGGACGCCGATCAGGACATAGCCCGCGTGTCCGATCGAGCTGTAGGCGAGCATTCGTTTGACGTTCGTCTGGGTCAGCGCCGCCAGGTTGCCCCAGATCATCGACAGGCACGCCACCAGGGCGGTGACGAGCTGCCAATCGGCATCGAGCGCCGGCAGCGCCTCGTAGAAGATGCGGATCAGGATCGCGAACGAAGCGACCTTGGAGGCCGACGCCAGATAGGCGGTGATCGGAGTCGGGGCACCGACGTAGACGTCGGGTGTCCAGACATGGAACGGCGCCGCGGCCACCTTGAAGAACAGTCCGATCGCCAGCAGCAGCCAGCCGAGGCCGATCAGGATTCCCGCCTCGCCCTGACCGACCAGGTCGGGCAGCCGCGCGGCCAGCTCGCCGATCTGAACGGTGCCGGTGGCGCCGTAGAGCAGCGAGATGCCGTACAGAAGGATGCCGCTCGAAAGCGCGCCGAGGATGAAGTACTTGAGGGCCGCCTCGACCGACTTCCCCTCGCGCTTGAAGTAGCCCGCCAGGATGTAGCTCGACAGCGCCATCAGCTCGAGCGCGATCCAGATCGACAGCAGGCTGTAGCCGCTGGCCATGAACAGCATGCCGGTGGTGGCGAACAGGACCAACGAGTAGTACTCGCCCGGGCGGTAGCCGCCCTCCTCGAGGAACCGGCCCGAGATCGCCACCGTCAGACCGGTCGCGATCAGCAACAGCAGTTTGACGAAGATCGAATAGGGGTCGAGGATGAACATCCCGCCGAGGAACGCCTCCGGACCACCCGCTTCACCCTGCGCCCAGAGCACCAGCAGCGCCGTGACCACCAGCGACATCAAGGCGACCGCCGCCGCCGGCCGGTTGCGCACGCCGCGACCGATGGAGCCCGCGACCAGCAGCAACATCGCCGCGACCGCGAGAAATATCTCCGGCGCCAGAAGCCAGAACTCTTGAGGGTCGATCATCGCTTGGGCGCTCTCAGTGTCCGGCCTCTTCGTCCGTGGCGTGGAGCGACTCGGCCTCGTCGGCGAGCGCCATGCCCGCGGGCTGCGCCGCGTCGACGATACCGACGATGTAGTCGACCGGCTTTTCTATGATCTTGAAGAACGGCTTCGGATAGAGGCCGATCCAGAAGCAGAGGATGACTAGCGGCATCAGATAGAGCAGCTCGCGACCGTTGAGGTCTTCGAGATTCTCGTTGTCCGGATTGGTGATCGGCCCGAAGAACACGCGCTGGTACATCCAGAGCATGTAGGCCGCGCCGAGCACGATGCCGACCGCGCCCCACACCGCCCACCACCACACCCGGTCGAAGGCGCCGACCAGGATCGTGAACTCGCCGACGAAGCCGTTCAGGGTCGGCAGGCCGATCGACGCCATGGTGATGATCAGGAAGATGGTCGCGAACGCCGGCATCTTGGCCGAGATGCCGCCGTAGTCGGCGATCAGCCGCGTGTGCCGGCGCTCGTAGATGACGCCGACGAGCAGGAAGAGGGCGCCGGTCGACAGCCCGTGGTTGATCATCTGCAGGATGCTGCCGTTCAGGCCCGCCGAGTTGAGGGCGAACATGCCGAGCATCACGAAGCCGAGATGGCTCACCGACGAGTAGGCCACCAGCTTCTTCATGTCCTTCTGTGCCATCGCTACCAGGCCGCCGTAGACGATGCCGATGATCGACAGGCCGACCATCCAGGGCAGCAGCTCCCAGGTCGCCTGCGGCAGGATCGGCAGCGAGAAGCGCACGAAGCCGTAGGTGCCCATCTTCAGGAGAACGCCGGCCAGGATGACCGATCCCGCCGTCGGCGCCTCGACGTGCGCGTCGGGCAACCAGGTGTGGAACGGGAACATCGGCACCTTGATCGCAAAGCCGACGAAGAACGCCAGGAAGATCCAGAACTGGAGATCCGGTGGCAGCCCAGCGCCGATCTCGTGGAACTGCGTGATCGAGAAGGTCTTGGGATTACCCAGTCCCCCGTAGCCGAACAGACCGGACGAGTTGTAGAAGTAGAGCGCCAGGATGCCGAGCAGCATCAGTACCGAGCCGACCAGCGTGTAGAGGAAGAACTTGATCGCCGCGTACAGCTTGCGCGGGCCTCCCCAGACACCGATCAGGAAGTACATCGGCAGGAGCATGACTTCCCAGAACACGTAGAACAGGAAGAAGTCCATCGCCATGAAGACGCCCATCATGCCGGTCTGGAGCATCAGCATGAAGACGTAGTACTCCTTCTGGCGCTCCTTGATGGCGCTCCAGGAGGAGAGGAAGGCGATCGGACCGAGCAGCGTCGTCAGGAGCACCAGCAGCAGAGCGATGCCGTCGATCCCGAACTCGTAGCGCACCCCGAGCGACTCGATCCACGAGAAGCTCTCGCGGAACTGGAACAGCTCTCCCTGCGGATCGAATTCGAACCAGAGCGGCAGCGAGACCATGAAGTCCAAGGTCACCACGCCGGTGGCGAACTTCTTGATCGACGCCGCGTTCGCCTCCTTCATGAAGAAGATGACGAAGAGAGATCCGATCAACGGCACGTAGCAGACGATGCTGAGAATCGGAACCTGATGGACCCAGTCGAACATGGTGACTCCTTAGACCACTACACCACTCGGAACACGACGAAGAAACAGACCAGAGCGAAAACGCCGATCACCACGACCAGCGCGTACTGAGAGACCAAACCGGTCTGAAGCGTGCGCAGCAAACGCGACCAGACCTTGAGAATCCAGCCGATGAGATTGACCAGACCGTCGACGAAGTACTTGTCGAAGAACCCGGACACGAGCGCCGTTGCCACCGTGATGTGGCGACTGCCCATGACCAGAAAACCGTCGATGAAGCCGGCGTCGAACTTGAACAGCGAGCGCGCCGCGCCCCACGTGCCCTTGACCGCGGTGGCGTCGTAGATCTCGTCGACGTAGTACTTGTTGAGCAGCAGTTTGTGCGCGCCGGGCGATCTCTTGGCCCAGCTCTCGCCGCCTTCGAGACCGCGGGTCTTGTAGAGGTTCTTGGCGATCAGGATGCCGGTTACCGCTCCGATCACCGAGACCGCCATCAGCAACAGCTCGACCGTGACGCTCGCGTGGTGGCCGTGGGAGTCGTGCCCGACGTCCACGATCACCGGCTCGAGGAAGTGTCCGAAGACGTTCCAGTCGAAGCTGCCGAGCTTGGGGATGCCGAGGAACCCGGCGAACACCGAGCCCACCGCCAGGATCATCAGCGGCACGGTCATCACCTTGGGCGATTCGTGGAGGTGCGACTTCTGTTCCTCTGTGCCGCGGAACTCGCCCTCGAAGGTCATGTAGACCGCCCGGAACATGTAGCAGGCCGTCAAGCCCGCTGTCAGCAGACCCACGCCCCACAAGATCTTGTTCGATCCCCAGGCCGCCGCAAGGATCGCGTCTTTGGAGAAGAACCCGGCCAGCGGTGGAATGCCCGCGATCGCCACCGTT
>JAJCXP010000333.1 GCA_029263375.1 Acidobacteriota bacterium
CGCGGCGATCATGCCCTCGGGAACCGGCACCACCACCTCGGGCTGGCCGGCGGCGATCAAGAGACAGATCACCTGCCCCGCCTGCACGTTCTCGTTGACCTCGATCGAAACCGACGCGATGGCGCCGTCGGCCGGCGCGCGCAGGCTGGCGTAGCCGAGCTGCTGACCGGCCTGCTCGAGCTGCTTGGTCACAGCATTCGCCTGGGCGACCGCCGACTCGGCGGCCGCGCGCGAGGCGTCCAATTCTGCCTTGGAGGCGTTGTTGTTCTCGTAGAGCGCGCGCACCCGATCAAAGTCGGCTTCGACCCGGCGCAGGCTCGCCTCGGCCTGCGCAAGAGCCGCCTTGGCCTCCTCGACCCGAAGCTCGAAGTCGGTGGGATCGAGCCGCGCGAGGACCTGGCCGCTCCTGACCCGGTCGCCGACCCTCACGTCGAGTCGAGCGACGCTGCCGGAGACCCGGAAGCTGAGCCTCGATTCGACGCCCGCTTGAACCACCGCGGCCAGGCTGCGGTCGACCGATCCTTCACTGATCACCACCTCTTCGACTCGCACCGGGCGCAGGGTCGGCGTCGAAGCCTCCGGCTCCGCGCCGCAAGCGGCGACCAACCCTCCGAGCAGCGCGGCCCCGATCAATCTGGAAAATCTCATGGTTGGGTCTCCGTCGTGCGTCGTCCGAGCTGCGTCGCGCCGGCACGCTCGAAGAAGCCGTCGAGCCGCTGGTACCAGAGAGAGCGCTCCACCGGCGTAAGGAAGAAGTCGAACCGGTTGGCAGCGCGCTGAACCTCCATCAGGTCGACGAAGAAATCGTAGATCGCGTTCGCGTACA
Organism: Acidobacteriota bacterium; assembly: GCA_029263375.1. Taxonomy (GTDB): domain Bacteria; phylum Acidobacteriota; class Thermoanaerobaculia; order Multivoradales; family JAHEKO01; genus JAHEKO01. The sequence continues at coordinate 827 of JAJCXP010000333.1, forward strand.
GTCGATCCGCCTGTAACGCCGCGTTCTGGGCGTCGAGTAGATCGAGAATCGTCACGGCGCCTCGAGCGTAGGCGTCCGAGACCAGCTCCAGGCTGTGGCTCGCCGCCTCCGATGCCTGCTCGGAGAGCCGGATGCCGCGAAAGGAACCGCGCGCGATCTCCATGCCGATCCGGATCCGCGTCGCGATGCTCTCGGCGACAGAATCGAGCTGCAGGCTGAGCCGCGTGAGCTCCTCATCGGCCTGGATGACCTCGGCGCGGCGCGAGCCACCCGAGTAGAGGGGCAGCGCCGCGCTCAAGCCGATCGACCACGACGTGTCGTCGGCAACCGGCAGGCTGAAGTCGCCGATCGTCAAGCCCTGGCGCGTCGAGCCGGCGCCGCCCCGCGACAGGACCTCCTCCAGGCTCGCCCGGATCGCCACGGTGGGTGACCAGTAGGCGCGCTTGGCCGCCCGCAAGGCGCGCTCCTGGGCCCGAATCGCGGCGTCGATCCGCTTCAGCTCCGGCGCGACGGTCAGCCCCTCCTGAACCATGAAGTCGCGCAGGACACGGGCGCGCGCCGGTGTCTCGGTGTAGTCCTCGAAGCGCGCTTGACCGGTGATCATGCTCGGATCGTCGAGGTCGACCTCGGTGGTCCGGTAGCGCTGTTCGAGGTCGCGATGCAGCAGGCGGTTGAGGGCGATCTCGGCGGTTCTCAGATCGGCCTCGGCGTCGACCAGCGACTTCCGATCGATCGCGATCTGACTCTCCCAGCGAAAGACCTCGGCCGGATTGGCGGCGCCGATCGTCCGGCGGATCTGCGCGAGCTCGAGATTGGAGCGTGTCACCCTGAGGTTGCTGCGTTGGATCTCGACCAGACTCTTCACGCGCAACAGGTTGAGATAGGTGGTCGCGGCGTCGAGCGCGATATCCAGTCGCAGCGCCTCGAACTCCTGCTCACGTGCCACCTGCAGCTCCCCCTCGATCTGGATGCCCGCCAGCGCGGCATCGGAGAACAGCAGCTGTGACATCGAGAGCTGCGCCGAGGTCGTACGCTCCGCCTGCGAACCGAAGCTCGACGCCGCGCGGTCGTCATCGATCAGCGCGCCGAGCGCCGAGGCCTCGAGCTGCGGTCGATAGTTGGAGACCGCGCGCGCGACATCCTGCTCGGCGGCAGACACGGCGCGCCGGCGCACCGCCAGATCCAGGTTGGTGTCGATCGCCTCGGTCACCGCGCGCTCGAGTGACATCACTTCGAGGCTGACCTCCTCCGGGTGGAGCAGGTCCGCTTCGAGCAGCACGTCCCATCCCGGTGAGACACCGATTTGGCGTGCGGTCGCCATGTTGATCTTGACATTCTGGCGGTAGTTGAAGCTGATCGGGATCCGCCCGGCGTCTTCGCCGAGCAGGATTCGCTGCACGTTGAGCGCGACGCGGCGCGCCAGCCGCGGGAAGAACTCGCTCGAGGTCGCCGTGGCCAGCACTCCGGCCTCGACCTCGCCGGCATCCAGGGCGCTGAAGGTCGGAATGCCGCGGGCGTTCAGACCGTCGATGAGCCGCTGAAGCTCAGCGGACCCGAGGTGAAAGAGCGGCCAGAGGTAGGCCGCCTGCGCGTCGTCCGGGATGGCAGCCAGCACCTCGTCGGCGGAGTCTCCGACCGGCATCAGATCGAAGTCCACTCCGGCCTCCGCCGCTCGGGCGAATGTGCGAGTGGTGAGGCCCGGAATCGCCTCGATGAATCGCCGGCTGCTCAGGAAGACGATCCGGTCGAAGGGAACGATCTGCCGGAAGATCGCCAGCTCCTCGTCGACCTTGTTCTCGAGCTCGACGTAGCTCAGGTTCGAGACGCCGCTGGCACCATCGTCGAAGGGCAGACCCTGGAGGCTCGCGTCGACGATCACCGGCGCAACCACCGGTTTGGGCAGCTCCGCGTAGCAGCACACCGCCTGGGACGCCATCACCCCCCAGGCGATGACGAGGTCGACCTCGGGATCGGCCAGCAGCCGCTCGAGATTGTCGCGTGCCGTCTGATAGGTCCAATCGCCGGTGAGATCGTGCTCGTCGGGGAACCGGACGTCGAACTCGCCCTCGGTGAGCGTCGTCACCTCGCGGATCGTCAGCTCCCGGATGTACTCGTTCTGCTCCCAGGGGCCATCCTCGAAGA
>JAJCXP010000334.1 GCA_029263375.1 Acidobacteriota bacterium
TCGCCGACCACCACACCCATGCTCGCCTCCGGCTGGCCCTCCTCGTTCAGTGCGCTGCCGGCGATCAGCCCGTCGTCCACGAACGTCCCGTCGCCCTGGTTGGTCCACATCTGGTTGGCCATCATGTCGTTGGCCACGTAGATGTCGGTCCAGCCGTCGCCATTGAAGTCCGCGGTGACGACTCCGAGCGCGTTACCGAAGGCGGCGTCGATGCCGGCGCGCCGGGTGACGTCCTCGAAGCTGCCGTCGCCGCGATTGCGCAGCAGCCGATCCGCGACCGGGCGATAGGCGAGCGGCGCACAGTAGTCCGGCGCGCCGGTCGGCAGGCTGCAGGTGACGTGGCGGCTGAACGTGAAGTCGATGTAGTTGCCGAGGAAGACATCCAGGAAGCCGTCGCCGTCATAGTCGACGAAGGTAACCGGCACGGACCAGCGCCGGTCGTCGGCGCCGCTCGCCTCGGTCACGTCCTCGAAGGTTCCGTCGCCCCGGTTGCGCCAGAGTTGATTGGAACCGAAGTTGGTGACGTAGAGATCGACCTGGCCGTCGTTGTCGTAGTCGCCGGCAGCGACGCCCATGCCGTACCCGGTGGCGACGATGCCGCTCGCCTCGGTCACGTCGACGAACGCCAGCTCAGCGGTGCCCTCCGGCCCGGAGCTCGAATCGTTCCGAAACAGTCGATCGCTCAGCGGTCGATCGGCAGGCGGAGGGAACACCGCATCGTCGAGGGTCTTGCCCTCGCCGACCAGCTGGCCCTGAACCAGATAGACGTCCAGATCCCCGTCATTGTCGTAGTCGACCAGCGCCGCTCCCGACCCCGATACCTCGAGCACGTACTTCTCTCCGGTCATGCCGTTGAAGTGCATGAAATCGAGGCCGCTCGCGGCCGCGCGGTCGACGAACGGCGCCTGCGCGGCCAGCGGTGAGACCGCCAGGATTGCCGCGAGGGCCGCCACCGAGGCGCGGACGGCTCGGTCACAGCGCGCGGAAAGTCTCTTGATCATCGCCAGCACCGTCTCCCCGCGCTCCTGTATGCACGCTTGATTCCAGTACCTAAAGGAGTCGACCACGGATGCCGGATCAGCTCGGCAGCTGCCCGAGCAGCTCGCGGGCGCGCTCGAGATCGCGACCGTAGCGCTCCGGAGGGGCGCCGGCGATGAACCGCTCGAGCGCCCGGCGCGCGCGCGCCCCGTCCCCGATCTGCCCCGCGACCAGCGCCAGGTTGAAGAGTGCGTCGTAGTTGTCGGACCGGGCCGCGACCGCGCGCTCCCACGCCTCGACCGCGCCGCGCGGATCGCCGGTGTTGTAGCGCGCGGTTCCGAGATAGTTCCACGCCTCGCCAAGCGCCGGATCGATCGCCAGGGCCGCCTCAGCGTGGCTCCTGGCCTCGGCCCAACGCTGGTCGCGCAGCGCCACCAGCGCCAATCGCTCGAGGGCGATGACGTTGCCGGGATCGGACTCGAGGAGCTGCGTCAGCACCTTCCGCGCCTCGCTCTGGCGCCCCGCCTCGGAGAGGATCAGGCCGAGCGCGGCCGACACGTCCGGATCATCGGTGGCGCCGAAGCGTTCGAGGACGGCCAGCGCTTCCGGAAAGCGACCTTCTTCGGCCAGCGTCAATCCGAGCTGGCGGACCAGTGAGTCCTTGGCCACGCCCAGTCGGTCGGCCTCCTGCATGACCGCGATCGCCTCCCGGCGCTGATCTCGGTCGAGCAACATCTGTGTCAAGGAGAACCAGGCGAGACTCATCGCCGGGCGCTCGGCGATCACCTCGCGCACCAGGCGCTCGGCTCGGTCGACCTCGCCACGCTGGCTGGCGTCGATCACTTCGTGCATCTTGCGGTCGAGTCCGACCAGCGTCTTCGGGTCGTCCTCGGGGCTGTAGCTCTCCTTGATCGACTCGGAGCCGCTCAGATAGCCGAGCGAACGCAGGGTCGCGGCGGTCTCGTCCGAGACCGCTCCGCGCTCGGGAGGCCAGGCCGACTCGACCGGCAGGGCGGCCATCAGACGGCGCACCCGGCCGCGCTCCGCCTCGACTTCGACCAGGTTGCGGCTCTCGCCCGGATCAGCAGCGAGATCGTAGAGCTCGGGCAGCGGCAGCGAGATGAACTTGTGGCCTTCGACGACCACACCGCGCAGCGGCGCGAAGCCGGAGTTGAAGGTCGAGGTCAGCGCTTCGAAATACTGCGTGGTCGGGCCGGCACCGGGCGCCGTGCCCGCGAACAGCGGCCGCCCGGCGAGCGTCGCGGGCGCTTCGATCCCCGCGGCGACCAGCAGGGTCGGGAGAATGTCGACATGACGCGCGGCAACCTGGCTGCGACCGCTGCCGATGCCGGCGCCCCAGAGCACGAGCGGCACCTTGAGAGTCGCCTCGTACGCGAATAGCCCGTGACTGGTCTCGCCGTGGTCGCCCAGCGCTTCGCCGTGGTCCGACGTGACCACGACCAGGGCCGCTCGTGCGGAGCTCGGCAGAAACTGCGCCAGGAGCGGCTCCAGAAAGTGATCGACCGCTTCGACCTCTCCCAGGTAGGGCGAGGTCGGGTGCCGCGATCGGTACGGCTCGGGCGGCGCGTAGGGCGCGTGCGGATCGTACAGGTGCAGCCAGAGAAAGCGCCGACGATCCCCCTGTCGACGCCACCACTCGAGAGCCCGCCCGACGACCAGGTCGCCGCGGCGCTCGGGCATCGAGAGCTGCGACTGGCGCGATCCGACCCCGTATTCGTCATCGTAGATCTCGAATCCGCGGTCGAGGCCGAAGCGGCTGTCGAGCGGGAAGGCCGCGACGAAAGCCCCGGTGGCGAAGCCCGCCGCCGCCAGCAGCGTTGCCGCGGTCGGGATCGAGTCGGGCAGCACGAAGCCGGTGTTGTCGCGGATCCCATGCTCGTAGGGATGGAGGCCGGTCAGGATGTTGGCGTGCGACGGCAGCGTGACGACGTTGTGGGCGCGCGCACTGTCGAACGCCCAACCGCCGGCCGCCAGCCGATCGAGCGCCGGCGTAGCGACCGCGTCGTTGCCCATGAAGCCGAGGGCGTCAGCGCGCAGGGTGTCGATGGTGATCAGGACGAGGTCGTCGACCGGACGGTCGGGAGCGGCGGGCAGCGAGCCACGCGCGGCGGCCGATCCGGACGCCACGCGCGGCGGCGACTCCGCCGATGCATCCGGCCCCGGCCCCCCGCAGGCGGCCAGCAGACACGCAACCAGAGCCGCCGAAAGGAGATCGCGCACGACGAGATCCTACCGTGCGCGCGGCTCCGGTTGCAGACGACTCAGCCCGAGACCACCACCGGGATCTCGCTCGCCTGCGAGGCGCCGGTGCTCTCGTCGGTCACCGTTACCACCAGCCGG
>JAJCXP010000335.1 GCA_029263375.1 Acidobacteriota bacterium
GTTCGCCCCGCTGCTTGTGGAGCGCGCCGTGGGTCGGGCTCCGGCTCGGCCCGCCCCGATTTCCGGCCTCGAGCGCAGAGTAGCCGAGATCTTCGCCGACTGGGAGCAGCGCCGCGAGGTCGAGGCGGCCGATGCCGCACAGGAGATTCTCGCGCTCCGGCCGCGTCACGCTCCGCTCGCTCTGCTCGTGGCGCGTGTGGCCGAGGAGCGGGGCGACAACTGGGATGCCTTCGACGGCTACGAGCGGCTGATCGAGCGGGGCGGAGCGTTGCCGTCGATCGCGGCCGGCGCCGCGCGGGCCGCGCTCCGGGCCGGAGCCTTCGGCGTCGCCGAGTGCCGCGCGCGGGCGGCGCTGCGGCTGCGTCCGGACGACACGACTCTGCTGCGCCTGCTGGCCGCCGCCCGGTCGGGGTCGGGCGACCGGAACGAGGCGGTCGCCATCCTGCGCGAAGCGATCGCGCTCGAGCCGTCATCGGTCGCCAGCTGGCTTCAGCTGGGCGACGCCCTGTTCGACGGGATGCGCGCCGATGAGGCGGTCGAGGCGTACCGGCGTGCGCTCGAGCTCGAGCCCGGCTCGGTGGTCGAGATCCCGGGCTTCGCGCTCGCCGCGCTGGTCTCGGACGGCAGTCTCGACCTGGACGCCGAGCTTCTGAGGCAGCACATCGAGCGCCATCCCGGGAGCCTCGACGCGCTCTACCCGGTGGCGGTCGCCAGGCTGCGGGCGGGCGAGTTGGACGCGGCGGAGCGGCTCCTGCAGGAGCTGGCCGCGGCCGAGCCGGAGAGCTCCCGAGCGGCCTACAACCTGGCGCAGGTCTACCAGCGTCGGGGGCGGTTGGTGGAAGCTCGAGCTCAGATGCAGCGTTTTCAGGAGCTCAAGGCGGCCGAGGACGTGGATTGGGAGCTTCACAACGGCGCTCACTTCCGCCGTCTGGCGGCGCGTGAGCACGAGATCGCCGGTCAGCCGGGAGAAGCGTTGGCGCTTTATCTGGCGAGCGCCGAGGAGGGCACCGCCGATGTCGGCGACTATCTCTCGATTGCCCGGCTCCATCTCGCCGGCGGCCGCCCAACCGACGCGGGCGCCTGGCTGGAACGGCTGCTCGAGGCCAGCCCGTACGACCGCGACGCCCTCGAGCTCCAGGTTTCTGTCGACCGCATGCTCGGGAGGACCGCTGAACTCGAGCGGTCGCTCCGGAAGGTCGAGCTACTCGAGCGGGCGTGCTCCGAGTCGCTCGACCGGCCGCCCTCGTGACGACAAGCGGGACCGTTCCGGCATCCTGCGCATTCGTCCCACGGCATTCAGAAGGGCTCTTGCGCGGCCGGCGTCCGTGCTAATATTTTCTGGTCAAGCAACAGCGGAAACTGTCCAGGGGCCGTGACCTTGGACCCGAACTTCCATAGCGCTCGGGCAAGCCGGCCCCTACGGTCAAACCGCAGGAGGGAGGCTCATGAAGAAGCTCCGTGTACTTTCGGTGGTTCTAGCAGGTGCTCTGCTCACGGTCTCGGGCGCCACGGCCCAGACGACAACCGGCCGCCTGCTCGGCGTCGTCCGCGATGCTGACGGAGCCGCTCTTCCCGGCGCCACGGTCACAGTCAGCGGCGAGACGCTCCCCGGCGGCGACCGATTCACCCAGACGGGCGCCACAGGTGACTACCGCTTCACGGCACTGCCCCCGGGCAGCTACTCCGTGGAAGCGGCGCTGGATGGTTTTGAAGCACAGAAGATCGAGGGCGTTCGGGTCAGCCTGGGCGCCAGTGCGACGGTCGATCTCGCTCTTCGCCCGGAATTCTCCGAGGCTCTGACGGTCACCGGTGAGCATCCGCTCGTCGACCTCAGCAGCGCTGGCACCAGCACCCTCTACACGGCCGAGTTCATGGAGGACCTGCCGACTTCGCGCAACTTCTACGACTTGATGCAGGTGGCGCCCGGAGTCTCCAAAGGCACGGAGGACTCGGACCGCACTGTGGCCTACGGCTCGAACGTCCAGTCCAACTCCTGGTTCATCGACGGCATCGAGACCGCGGCTCCCGAGACCGGCAGTGTCTGGGTCTCGGTCAATCCCGATGCGATCGAGGAGATTCAGGTCACCGGCATCGGCGCCTCGGCCGAGTACGGCAACATGCTCGGCGCGGCCCTCAACGTGGTGACCAAGAGCGGCGGCAACTCCTTCAAGGGCGGAGCCAACATCTACTGGTTCGACAACTCTCTGGTCGACTCGAAGATCACCCGCTCGGACACTCCCTTCCCGGATTACAACCAGGGCGAGTTTCTGGACATCACCGGCACCCTCGGGGGGCCGATCAAGAAGGACCGCCTCTGGTTCTTCGGCTCCTACGAGCACTGGCGCGACCTGCACACCTTCCCGGGCCAGGATCCGAACAGCTCGGAGTGGTTCTCGGACAAGTACGACCTCAAGCTGACCGGCCAGCTGAATCCCAGCAACATGCTCGAGCTGAAGGGCTACCGCGATGCCGGCTGGGGCTTCCCGGCCGCCCTGGACGGCTTCACCGAGCTCTCGGCGTCACAGGGTGAGGAGGGCGACACGACGGCCTGGGGACTGAGCTACCAATCGATCCTCTCCGACTCGACCTTCCTCGAGGTTCGCTACTCCGGCTGGGAGAGCACCGATCTGAACCTCTCGCAGACCGGCAGCACCGAGTCGGCGTTCATCGACGCGTCGCCACCCGGCGGCGGTCCGACGCTCTTCTTCGGTGGCGCCTACTACCCGTGGACCTACGACACCTCGACCGATCAGGCGAGCGTCTCGGTTTCGCACTTCGCCGATGACTTCATCAAGGGCGACCACGACTTCAAGTTCGGCATCCAGGCGAGCCAGGGCGAGGCGGCGACCAAAGTGCTGCTCTCGGCAACGGGTACGTACTACTACCACTACGCCTACGTGTACGACTACTACGGCACCGACTACGTCTACGACTACTTCTACAAGGTCGAAGGCCCGGCGTACTTCTACGGCAACGATCAGGATTCACTGGCCCTGTTCGTGGACGATTCCTGGAAGATCTCGGACCGTCTCACCCTGAGCCTCGGAGTGCGCTACGACCAGCACGAGGGGCGCATCCCCAGCTTCCCCCGCCTCGACCCGCAGGGCAACCCGACCGGTGAAACGATTCCGGGCGTCGACATGTTCAAGTGGAACTACGTGTCGCCGCGGATCGGCTTCGCCTACAACGCCGGCGCGAACAAAGACTCCGTCATTCGCGGCTCCTTCGGTGTCTACTACGACGGCAACGTCGGCGGCAACTGGAACTACCCGCCGGTCGACTTCCCGCCTCAGGTCTACTCCCTGTCCACCGAGGGGTTCGACGGGCCCTACGAGTTCCAGGGGCTGTGGTACGACCCCGGCGACGCTCTGATCAACCCGGATCTCGAGGCGCCCAGAACGCTGCAGTACGCCCTCGGCTGGGAGAAGCAGTTCGGAGACAACTACTCGTTCGGGGTCCAGGGGATCTTCAAGGACACCACGGATCTCATCGGTTGGGAGATCCTGGACGACGGGATCCACGGCGAAACGCAGTTCACGGACCCCTTCACCGGTCAGACCTTTACGATCTTCGACTACAACTGCGACGGCTGCCAGTTCCCCTCCATCCGCAAGGGCAACAAGCCTGGTGTCACCGTCGACCCCAACGCCGACGAGTATTTTCAGGAGTACTACGCGGCGGTCGTCACGCTCAATCGGCGCTTCACGGGCCGGTGGAGCATGCAGGCCTCCTACACCTACTCGGAGTCGACCGGGTTGATTCCGCGCTTCCACTCGCAGTACCAGTTCAACCCGTTCTACAGCTCCCGGCAGGGCTCTCATCCGAACTCCTACCTGGGGATCGGCGACGGCATCACGCTGACCGGAGACCGGCCCCACATGTTCAGGGTGCTCGGCAACTTCGAGCTGCCCTGGAACCTGCACGCCAACGCTTCCGTCAACCTTCAGAGCGGTCGTCCCTTCTATCGGCAGTTTCAGCTCCCGGGTGGCGGTGGGAGTTTCTCGGCCCGGCGAGCCCTGCTCGACACCGGCCTGCGCCACCCCACCCAGAGAATCGTCGATCTCGGCCTCGGCCGGGTCTTCTCGCTGGGGGACCGCTTCGAGCTCAAGCTCGACGTCCAGGTCCTGAATCTCCTCAACGACGACGGGACGGACTGGTTCGAGACCACGGTGCTCGCCGACGGCGATTCGTTCATCCCCATCGTCTGGGTCAAGCCGCGGCGGATTCAGCTGCGGGCCGGGTTCGCGTTCTAACCGGTCAGGCGGAGATTCTCGTCATCGCGAGGCGCCGCTCCATGCGGCGCCTCGTTTCGTTACGGGCGGCTGGTCACGACGCCCCGGCGGACCACGGCGCTGACGGTGGTCGACTGCAGGCTGTCGGCGTTCGCGGTCAGGGGGTTCTGCGACAGCACCACGAAGCTCGCGGCGCTGCCGGCCCGCAGGGCAGAGGAACGAGCCGGGCTGTCGCCCAGGGAGGAGACCGTCGTCGAGAGTCGCAGTGCCGTGTCGCGGTCCAGCCGCTCGGCCGGGTGCCATCCTCCCGGTGGTCTCCCGAGCGCGTTCTGGCGGGTCACCGCGGCGTGGAACGTGGCTAGCGGCGCGCCCGGCGCCGTGAACAGATCGGAGCCGAACGCCAGCCGCGCGCCGAGCGCGGACAGGGAGCCCCAGGCGTAGACGCGATCGGTGTCCTCCTGGCCGACTCGGGAGTCCTCCATCGCCAGGCCGTCATCGCCCGGAGCAACGAAGCCGGGCTGGACCGAGAGGACGATCCCCAGCTGCACCGCCCGCTCCTGGTCGCCGCGACTCGAGAACGAGAAGTGCTCGATCCGGAGCCGGGCGGGATCGAGATCGGCCCGGGCCGCGAGCAGAGCTTCGAACACGTCGAGCGTGTCGCGGACAGCGGCGTCACCGATCGCGTGCACCGCGATGTCGAGGCCGGCCTCGAGGGCGGCGTTGGCAAGATCGCGGATCTCTGCCGGGGTCATCCTGGGGACGCCGGTGGTCAGCGGGTCGTCGGCGTAGGGCGCGGTCATCGCGCCGCCGCGGCTGCCCAGGGCGCCGTCGGCGAACAGCTTGAGATGGGTGACTCCGAGGCGTGGCGAGAGCTCCCGAAACGCGTCGGGTGACGCCAGGATGCGATCGGCGAGGGCGCTCGGCGCCGGGATCATCAGGCGCACGTCGATCGGCAGCGGCGCTTCGGCGTCGACGTCGCGCAGCAGATCGAGTACGCGGCCGAGATCGAACCCCAGACCGACGACGCCGGGCATCGGCAGGAATCCCGCGTCGAACGCCTCGACCACCCCCTGGCGAGCCAGCGCGTCACAGGCGAGCCGGAAGGCCTCCTTGACCTCGGCGCCGGACGGCTGCGGCAGGAGTCCCTGGACGAGCTCGTTGGCGCGCTCGAGCAGGACCCCGCTCGGCGCGCCCCCCGGTCGCCGGACGATGACGCCGCCGTGCGGATCGGGGGTGCTCGAGTCGATCCCGGCGGCGGCGAGCGCGGCGGCGTTGACCCACGCCGCGTGGCCGTCGACGCGCGAGAGGTAGACCGGGTGGTCGGGCGCCGCCGCGGTCAGTGGATCGTCGACTGGCAGCGCGCTCTCGCCCCAGGCGCCCTGGCTCCATCCCTTGCCGAGGATCCACTGCCCGTCAGGGGTAGACCCGGCGCGGTCGGCGATGCGCTCGGCGATGCGCTCGCGGTCGAGGCCCGAAAGATCGAGAAACAGGCGCTCGTCCTCGGCGGCATTGAGGAGCGACAGCCCGAGGTTCAGCAGATGCACGTGATGGTCGACGAATCCCGGCACGAGGACTCCGCCGCCGAGATCGATCTCCTCGGTGCCCGGGCCACGGTAGCGCGCGATCTCGGCGTCGTCGCCGATCGCGACGATGCGCTCGCCACGAACTGCTACCGCGCCGGCGGTCGGTCGGTCCGGGTCGAGCGTCAGGACCGTTCCGCCGGACAGAAGCAGGGACGCCTCGGGAGGCGGTGACTCGGAGGTGCAGCTGACGACCAGGAGGGCTGAGGTGAACAGGATTATTCCGGCGAAGCGTGTTTTCATCTGGGCTCAGTTCTCATCTGGCTCCTCGGCGCGGTAGACCACCTCGCCGTCGATCAGGGTCAGCAGCACTCGGGCGGCGGCGATCTCGCCCGGCGGTACTTCGAAAGGATTCATCGACAGGACCGTCAGGTCGGCCGCCTTGCCGGCTTCTATCGAGCCGCTGATCTCGTCCTGCCGACCCGCGCGCGCCGCGCCGATGGTGTAGGCGGCGAGCGCGGCAGGAAGGTCGAGTCGCTCGCCGGGCTGCATCGCCTGGTCGCCCCCGGACTCGGTCGGCTCGAGCGCCATGCGGGTCACCGCGACCTGGATCCCTGCGAGCGGGTCGAGCGACGACACCGACCAGTCGCTGCCGAAGGCGAGGGTTCCCCCAGCCCGCGCGACCGAGGCGATCGGGTAGATCCAGCTCGAGCGCAGCGGCCCGAGCGCCGGCCAGGTGAGATCGACAATGTACGAGTCGGCGTAGGCCCAGAGCGGCTGGAAGTTGGCGATAACTCCCAGGCGGCGAAAGCGAGGCACGTCGTCCGGATGGATCACCTCGAGGTGGGCGATCTGGTGACGGCGCCGGGCCGCGCCCGGACGCTGGGCGAGCTCTACCGCGTCGAGGGCTGAGCGCACGGCGCCGTCGCCGATGGCGTGGAAGTGGACGTCGAACTCCTCGCGGATCAGGGCGGCGACCAGAGCATTCAAACGGTCGGCGTCCCACTCCGGGGCGCCGCGGTCACCCGACCGGTCCAGGTAGGGCTCGAGCATCGCGGCGGTGCGCGCTTCGATCACACCGTCGACGAAGATCTTGGCTGCGCTGGGCTGGATTCCGGCGGTACGGAAGCGCTCGCGGAGCGCGACCAGGTCGGCCACCTGCTCGACGCCGCGTCCCGGGTCGGTGGCGAGCGCCGCGGTGACCCGCAGCCGGAGCTCGCCGCGCTCGGCCGCCGCCGCGTAGGTCTCGAGCACCGCCTCGGTCGCGTTCGCCTCCTGGAGCGCCGTGACTCCCCTGGCCAGGAGTTGGTCCCGGGCCAGACGCCAGCCGGCCAGCCGCTCGTCGAGGCTCGGCGGCGGCAGCAGCCGGCCGACCAGGGCCATCGCAGCCTCGCGCAGCGTTCCCGAGGGCTCGCCGGACTCTGGGTCACGCTCGATGCGCCCGCGCGGCGGATCGGGCGTGTGGGTGCCGATACCCGCCAGCTCGAGGGCGCGCGTACTGACCCATGCGGAGTGACCATCCGCCGCGGCCAGATAGGCCGGGCGCGATCCGACGATCGCATCGAGCAGCTCCCGTCTTGGTGCGCCTCCGGGGAAGGCGGGGAGCTGCCATCCGGCGCCCAGCAGCCACTCCCCCTGTTGACGAGTGGAGCAGGCGCGGACCGTCTCGAGGATCTCGGCCTCGGTGCCCGCGTCCATCAGGTCACACTGCAGCACTTCGACGCCGCTGGTCACCGGATGGATGTGGGCGTCCTGGAATCCCGGCAGGACGAAGCGTCCCGCCAGCTCGAGCACTCGGGTGTGCTCGCCGATGTAGGGGGCGGCGTCCGCGGTGTCGCCCACCCAGACGATCCTGCCGTCGCCGATCGCGACCGCGGTCGCCCATGGGCGGGCCGCGTCGACGGTGTAGACGTCGGCGCCGGTCAATACGAGGTCGGCGGGGCTCCCACCGCCGGAACCGGCGCAGGCGAGCACGACCGGCAGGATGAGCGGCGTCAGACGTCGCATCGCGCTCACTCGACCACCGCCACTCCGCCGTCGAGGAAGCCCGGTACCGCCGCCAGGACCTCGTCGCGGCCGATACGCTCCAGCCGTTCACGGTAGGCGGCCGCAGACAGCGGACCGCCGAAGCAGACCGCGTCGCGCGCCAAGCGCTCTGCGAGCTCCTGGTTGCTCTGGGCCCCGGTCAGGCGCCGGCCGAGCAGATGGCGTCGCGCCTCCTCGATCTCGGCGTCGGTCGGTGGATTCGAGCGCAGGCCCGCGAGCGTCGACTGGAGCAGCTCGCGCATCTCCGGAAGCTTCGCCGGATCCACCCCGGTCGAGAGCGAGATCCAGGCCGAGTCGCCATCGCAGTGATAGGCCGACTCGATGTGGTAGACGAGCCCTCGGCGGGTGATCGCCTCGACGCCCAGCCGGCCCTCGTAGTCGTGCGAGAGAATGTAGAGCAGCATGCGCCAGGCGTCTCCGGCGGGCTCGCGCGGCGAGGGCGCCGGCACGGCGTAGCCGAGCCGGGCCTGGGCCAGCCCGCCGAGCTGCACCCGTTTCTCGGCCAGCGTGCGCCGGGGAGCCGGGCCGGCGTCGCGGGTGCCCGGTGCGACGTCGCCGAAGGCCGTCTCCAGCCGCTGTCGAGCCTCGGTTGGATCGAAGTCGCCGGTGAGCACCAGCAGACGCGGCCGGGCCGCAGGCGCCGAGCGGTCATCGAGGCCGAGCAGCTCGCCGAGGGCGCCGGCGAGCGCCGCGCCAGGGTCGGGCGCCGCGCCCGGTGCGGTGGGCGGCTGGGCGGTGCGCTCGCTCGGCGTCGCGCAGGCTCGGAGCAGGTGGGGAACGCCGAGGCTTCGCCAGGCGTGCCTCAGCAAGAACTTCGAGCCGTACGACGAATGCCGCCACACGGGGTCATCGGCGACGATTTGGCCGGGCGCGCAGCTGGTGCGCGGAAACAGGAGCAGGAGATAGCCCGTGGGGGACAGGGTCGAGCGCTGGAAGATCACCGGCAGGCCGGCCTTCAGTCGGAAGGTGACCGGCTCCGCCAAAGCGCCGCCGGCCGACGGCGTTCCCAGGGCGCCCACCGGCTCGCGTTCGATCGGTGTCGGGGCGGCGGGCGAGGCGGGGCTCGCGGGCTCGACGGTCGGCCTGCGATCCTCGGCTTCGGATACCGCTTCGCCGGGCGCCTCCGGCGTCGCGACCGGCGATTCCACCCAACCCACCGTGCGCTGCCACGGTTGGAGATAGCGTGCCGCCGCGCGCCGCACGTCCTCGGGTGTCACGCGAGCCAGGCGCGCCGGTAGATCGAGCAGCACGTCCAAGGCGCCGAGGCCTTCGAAGAAGGCGAGCTGGTGGGCCGCGTCCTCGGTCGTTTCGATGTCGAAGATCAGCTCGTCGAGCAGGTGGTCGAGCGCGGCCTCGACCAGGTCGAAGGTCTGGGTCCGAAGCATCGCGAGCCGCGACTCGATCACTCGCTCGAGGTCCTCCGCCGACCGTTCGCCCCGGTCGCCGGCGATGGTCAGCACATAGGGACGAGCGGAGGGAGGGAACCAGGTCACCATGTCCACGCCGGTCTTGCCGAGGAGGTAGGTCCCGTCGACCTCCGTGCCGAAGGTCGCCTGCAGAAAGTTCACGCCGCCGCTGCCGCCCAGGAGCTCCGGGAGCAGGAGGAAGGCAGGATAGTCGGGGCTCGACGCCGCGGGCGCCCGGTAGGCGATCTCGAACCGCCCTGCGCCGCGCGGCAGCCGCAGCGTCACCCGTCGCTCTCCGAGCTGCGGCGGCTCGACCGTGCGCGGCGGCGGGCTCGGCTCGCCACCGGGCAGCGCGCCGAAGCGCTCGCGCACCGCGGCCAGCACCGCACCGGCTTCGACGTCCCCGACCACCGTCAGCACCGCGTTCGCGGGCCGGTAGTGAGCCCGGTAGAACGCCTCGATGTCGTCGCGGGTCAGTCGCTCGACGTCGCTAGGCCAGCCGATCGTGTTGTTCCGATAGGGATGGTGCAGGAACGAGGTCGCGAGCACCGCGTCCTTGAGCACGGTCGCCGGGTCGTTCTCGTAGCCGTGGAGCTCGGCGAGCACCGCGCCGCGCTCGGCTTCGACCTCGTCCGCCGGGAGCAGCAGGCGCGCCATGCGGTCGGCCTCGATGTCGAGCACCAGCGGCAGCTCGGTGCTCGGCACCGTCTCGTAGTAGGTC
>JAJCXP010000336.1 GCA_029263375.1 Acidobacteriota bacterium
CGGATCTTGTGAGAGACATCTACTCTCGGTATCCGTGGTACGCCACGAGAAGCGAACTACTCCCTTCACGGGAACCGGGCACTGTGGCTCCGCTCGCCGTCTACACACTCGGATACGAAGGCGCATCCATCGACGGCTTCATGTCGCGTCTTCTTTGTGAGGGTATTCAGGCCATCGTCGATGTTCGAGCCAATCCCGTCTCGCGGAAATACGGTTTTGCACGTAGCTCTCTCAAACGCATCGCACAGCGGCTAGAGTTGGTCTACCACCATCTACCTGAGCTTGGAATCTCTACTACTGAACGTCGCCACTCCTTAGATACGGAGGAGTCGCGTCAGGCCCTACTCGAAGAGTACGGAGATACGATGTCGGCGTCTCGAAAAGACGACGTGAGAGTGGCTGTACCGCTGATGAAGGCCAAGCCAACTGTGCTGGTTTGCATGGAGCGCGAAGTAGCACGGTGTCACAGAGGGCAACTCGCTCGTTCGGTTGGAGAAATGGCAGAGCTTCCGGTGGTGCATTTGTAGACGGGCGAGGTGGCGGTGGCCGGACTTAGAGTACTGATTTGCGTGAAGACATACCCCATTCCCTCCGCGAGATACGATGAACTCGTCTGCACGGCCGGTGTCATGGAGGATGGGAGTTTCGTCCGGCTCTACCCGATCAATTGTGTCCTTTCGGCAAGCGTGCATGATCTCCTCGCGGCGGATCGGTACGCTGATCTCCGGGCGTGGGCGCCCAAGGAGGTCACATGGCACGAGCCGCATCAGTGGAGGAGCTGCCGACGGGACTTCGGCGCGGCCGGAAGCGTTTCGAACGATGGCGACGGACCCGCAGAAAGCGCAAGATCCCGGACGAGCTGTGGCGCGAAGCGGTCGAGCTCGCAGGGTCCTTTGGGGTCAGTCGCACGGCTCGAGCACTGCGTCTGAACGCAACGTCGCTACGGGAGCGGAAGGACTCGCGGAGCCAGGCAACCCCGGCAGTTGTGGCCTCCGGACCAGGCCCGTTCGTTGAGCTGTCGCCACTTTCAATGGGCTCGTCGCCTGTCGGGGTGGTCGTAATGGAGTCGAACGGCGGTGCGCGAATGCGGATCGAGATCGCTGACGGCGCCGTGCTGGACATCGGTGCGCTGGCGCTCGCGTTCCTGGCCGGTCAGTGATGCTACAGGTGACTCCGCAGATGCGCGTGCTCGTGGCGGTGGAGCCGGCCGACTTTCGGCGGGGCATCGACGGCCTCGCACGGATGTGCCGTGAGGCACTCCACCAGGATCCGTTCACCGGTACGGTCTTCGTGTTTCGCAATCGAAGGGCGACGGCGGTGAAGCTTCTGGCGTACGACGGGCAGGGGTTCTGGCTTTGCCAGAAGCGTTTGTCGAAGGGCAGATTTCGTTGGTGGCCGGGCAGCGGCGGCGCCGCCGGTGGCGCGCAGCTCGAGAGCCAGGAGCTGGCGGTGCTGCTCCGCGGCGGGGACCCGAGTGCGGCGAAAGGCTCGCCGACGTGGCGTCCGCTTACCACGACAGCGGCATGAGGAGAAGGGAGTCCGTGGGCACCGCCACTTGCGATCTATACCGCAACCTGCTAGCTTGCCCTCATGCTGAAGTACCGAGGACGGACCTACACCGATGAACAGGTCGGCTTCATCCGACAATTGATTGCAGACAACCCGGCGTCGAGCCGTCGGGCGTTGTCGCGCAAGCTCTGCGAGGCCTGGCAGTGGGTGCAAGCGAACGGCGCGCTCTGCGACGCGGTCTGTCGTGGCCTGATGCTCGCGTTGCACCGGAGCGGGCAGATCGCGCTTCCCGAACCGCGGTGGGTCGGGACGAACCCCGGCGGAGTCCGGCGGGTACCGCCCCTGGTGGATGTGGACCGCGAGCCGATGTCGTGCTCCCTGAGGGAGCTCGGCTCTCTCGAGTATCGTCAGGTCCGCAAGACACCGGCGGAGGCCCTGTTCAACAGCCTGCTCCAGGAGCACCACTACCTCGGTCACACGCAGCCGGTCGGTGCTCACCTGAAGTACCTGGTGTATGCCGGCGCGCGGCCGGTAGCCGCGCTGTCGTTCTCCTCGGCGCCACGGCATCTGCGACCGCGTGACGAGTTCATCGGCTGGTCGCCGGAGGCACGTCAACGCAACCTTCGCTCGATCGCGTACAACCCGCGCTTCCTGATCCCGCCGTGGGTACAGGTACCACATCTGGCGTCGCATGTCCTCGGAGCGATGGTGCGTCGAGTCCGTCGAGACTGGGAAGACTGGTATGGCCATCCGCTCCACTTCCTCGAGACCTTCGTCGATCACGGGTTGTACCGCGGGACGTGCTACCGCGCGGCCAACTGGCTCGTCCTCGGTGAGACGACCGGGCGCGGCCACAACGCGCAGACTCATCGACCGACTCGCTCGATCAAGCAGGTCCTCGGTTATCCATTGTCGCCGCGGTTCCGCGAGCAGCTGTGCCATGGGGAGTCGTAAGATGGTCAGCACCGTCGACTGGATCGAGATGACGAACGAGGAGATGGACGAGCTGCTGGGCCGCGCCCGGGACAAGCTCGCCGACGAGGACTACCAGAAGCTGGAGGCGATCGCGAAGTCATTCGCGTACCTGACCGACCGCATTAAGGGCGGGCACCTCCAGGAGATCCGCGACCTCATGCTTCGCAAGAAGACGGAGAAGACGGACAAGGTCCTCGAGCGGGCCAAGACCGGCGAGGATGCGACCGTCGCCAGCACGGAGTCGGGCCAGGAGCCGGATGCCGCCGGTGAGGACGCGGATCAAGACGACGAAGACCCTCCGTTATCGGGGCGAGAGGACGAACTCGCCGCACCTCGAGAGAAGCGGAAGCGGAAAGGTCATGGTCGCAACGGCGCTGACGCCTACACGGGCGCCGAGCAGATCTGCGTCGACCACGCGAGCCTGAAGCCCGGCGACCGCTGCCCGAAGTGCGACAAGGGCAAGGTGTACGAGCTTGCCAAGCCGAAGGTGCTCGTCAACGTCGTGGGACAAGCTCCGCTCAAGGCGAAGCTGTGCAAGTGCCAGCGGCTTCGTTGCAATCTGTGTGGCGAGGTGTTCACGGCCTCGGTTCCCCAGGACGTCTCGGAGTCCGGGCGCTACGACGCAACGGCGGCCGCCATGGTGGGCTTGCTCAAGTACGGCACGGGGGTTCCCTTCTACCGCCTCGAGCGGCTGCAGTTTGGCCTGGGCGTGCCCTTGCCTGCCGGAACCCAGTGGGGCCTCATCAAGCTGGCGACCGTCGCCCTCAGGCCCGTCTATGAGGAGCTGGTTCGCCAGGCCGCCCAAGGCCAGCTGTTGCACAACGACGATACCTCGGTCTACGTGCGTGAGCTGGCGAAGGAGATCGAGGCTGAGATCGCTCAGCGGAGGCGCTCCGGGAAGTCGATGTCGGGTCAACGTACCGGCGTGTTCACGTCAGGCGTGGTGGCGATGGTCCAGGAGCGGAAGATCGCGCTGTTCTTCACCGGGCGTCAGCATGCGGGGGAGAACCTCGCCGATATCTTGGCGCGACGACAGCCGGAGCTCGACGCGCCGATGCAGATGTGCGATGGGCTCGATCGCAACCTCCCAAGGGACCTGGAGGTCCTGCTTGGTAATTGTGTTGCTCACGGACGTCGCAAGTTCGTGCACCTCTTCGAGAGCTTTCCCAAGAGGTGCCGGCACGTGCTGGAGACGCTCCGGGATGTGTACGCTGTCGAGGCCAAGAGCCGGCGCGAGCAGCTCAATGACGTTGACCGCCTCGCCCTTCATCAGCAGAGCAGCGCTCCGCTCATGGAGGAGCTCCAGGAGTGGATGACTCACCAGCTCAGCTCGAAGCAGGTCGAACCCAACTCGGGCCTCGGCGGGGCGATGAACTACATGCTCAAACGCTGGGATCGGCTAACACTGTTCCTGCGCCAGCCGGGCGCGCCCATCGACAATAACATCTGCGAACGGGCGCTCAAGAAGGTCGTGCTCCACCGCAAAAACTCGCTCTTCTACAAGACCAAGAACGGCGCCGAAGCCGCCGACATCTTCATGAGCCTGATACATACGTGCGAGCTGGGCCGAGTCGATCCGTTCGACTACCTGGTCGAGCTCTTGCGCAACCCGGAAGCCATCGCCCGTCATCCAGCGGACTGGCTGCCTTGGACCTACATCCCGGCTCGGGCAGCTGCGACCGCAGCTTGACCGCGGCGTGCCGGCCCAGCTTCGCGTGACGTCGGAGTCGTGTGTCCGCCGCCGCGTGGCGAGCCGCAGCCCACGGCTGGACCAACCGCCGTCGCGACGGCCTCGACCCTGGCCGCGGAAGCGCTTTGCGCACGTCTCCCGAAAGGACACGCTGTTCTGCCATATCACCGCGAACTGGAGAGCGAAGACTCTGATTTCGTTCGAGACAATCGTTGATCTCATCGGCACTA
>JAJCXP010000337.1 GCA_029263375.1 Acidobacteriota bacterium
GGCGCGGTACCGCCTTCGGCAAGGGCAACGTGGTCGCCGAGCACGCGATGGTCGACGGCGACCTGCGGGCGCTCTCGCCCGAGCAGTACCAGCACGCCAAGGCGACGATGCAGGCGATCGTCGCCGAGAATCTCCCAAAGACCGAGGCCACGCTGACCTTCTCCGACGGCTATCCACCACTCGCACCCACCGACGGCAACCGCGCGCTGCTCGAGCGCTACAGCGAGGTGAGCCGAGACCTCGGACTGGGCCCGGTGAGCGCGGTCAACCCGCGCAACGCCGGCGCCGCGGACGTGTCGTTCGTCGCCGATCTCGTTCCCCAGTTGCTCGACGGAGTGGGCCTCATGGGCCGCGGCGGCCACACCGTCGACGAGGTCGCCGACCTGACCACGCTGGCGAGTCAGACGAAGCGTGCCGCGGTCCTGCTGCACCGACTGAGCCGGTCCGAGGACTAAACCCCTCGGCCGCAGGTCGACTCTAAGAGCCGGAGGCCCAACCATGAGCTGGCAGAGCTGACGCCGACTCGCAACGGAGTTCCCTTCGAGCGCGTCTACACCGAGATCTGGCACTTCGTCTTCGGGATCGCTAATCGCACGCTGGTCGAAGAGGGGTTGTTCGCGGATCCCTACGACCCGGTCAGGCGGCACCACGGATTCCTACCGGTGATCTGGGCGAACGGGATCGACGAGCTGCCCTGAAACTCACTAGCCGAAGGTCTCGCCCCGGCACTAGGTCATTGCCGCCGGTAGCGGGTCGGGGAGATAAGACCCGGAGAAAACCAGAACCGGACGAAATAGCAGCACCCCCCACCCCGCACCCCCCGCTTCCCCCGGGGGGCCGCCCCTTCCCGCCCTGGTTCCCTCCCTGCCTTATCTCACTCCCCCGCGACGTTCTCGCCGCCACTCTGGAATCCGCGCAGAGTATCCGGTACCGTCGGGCGCAATCGTGAGCTCAGTGATGATGAAGAGCCTTCGCCCACTGCTAGCGCTCGTCGTGCTCGCCGGCTGCTCCACCGCGCAGGCGCCGACCTGGGCTCCGGAGCGAGCCGACGCCTGGAGCCACGGCCTGGTGATTGACGCTTCGAGCAGCGCCTCGACGCTCTACAGCTACCGCTGGCGGCCGTCGGATCGCGGCCCGCTGCCCGAGATCAGAACCGCGACCGCCGACTGCGACCCCGTCGAGCCGGGGCTGGGCAGCTACGGCGGTCGACCCGCTGAGGCCGCCGCCTCGCTCGCACCCCTCCTGGCATGCGCCCGGACGTCGATCGGCGACGATCCGGACGCTCTGCGACGCACGTCGCTCTATCTGCGTGGCACCGCCGGCCTGCGACTGTTGCCCGACGATCAGCGCGGCGAGATCCTCGACGCGGCGCGGGAACTGCTCGACGGCGCCGGCTTCGGCACGACTTCGGCGCGCGTCATCAGCGGCGACGAGGAGGGCATCTACGGCTGGCTGGCGGTCAACTATCTGCTCGGCCACCTCGAGCACGGCGGGCCGTTCCCGACCGTCGGTGCGCTCGACCTGGGCGGCGCCTCGACCCAGATCACCTTCATCCCGCTCGACTTCCCCCGCGTGCACGGGGTGCCCGTGACCCTCGCCGGCAACACCTACCATCTCTACACCCACAGCTACCTCGGCCTCGGCCAGGACGAGGCCCGTTTGGCAGTCGATTCGCCGGCCTGTTTCCTCGCCAACTACCCGATCCCCGGTGGCGGCACCGGCACCGGCGACTTCGACGGCTGCCGGGCGGCGATCGCCTCGACGCATGCCCGCGAGTGCGACGACGCGCCCTGCTCGCTGTTCGGCGTCTATCAGCCGCCCGTATACGGCGACTTCCTCGCATTCTCGGTGTACGCCTACACCGCTCGCTTCTTCGGCATCCAGGGACGGTTGACGCCAGCTCTCCTGGCGGCAGCCGGCGCCGAGTTCTGTGGTCAGGATTGGAACGAGCTCCTGGCTGCCGACCCGAGCGTCGCGAGCAACCCCTACCTGCCGAACTATTGTTTCTCGGCCGCCTACGTGGTGACGCTCCTCACCGACGGCTTCGGCTTTTCTGCCGACACCGATCGGGTCCACGCCCAGCTCCAGGTCCAGGGCGAGCGCACTAACTGGTCGCTCGGCGCGCTCCTCTACGAGCTCGCCGGCGACTCCGACTGAGCGACGCCTCTCAGTCGTAGTGCTTGAGCTCCGGCCAGATCTCGGCCAGTGAGCTCCGGATGCCGCGCGCGATCCACACCGGCTTGTCGTTCTCGTACGGCATGCAGTAGCGGCAGGTCACGGTTCCCGCTCGCTCGACCGACTCGAACCTGGCGCTCAGGCCCTCCGCGCTCGAGCCGACCACGATCACCACCTCGCCCGAGAAGCCGCGTGGTCCCCACAGCCAGTAGTTGTTGTGGCCGCTGATCGAGGGCGGCAGACCCCGCGCCGCTGCGTGGTAGTCGATCGCCCCGGAGTTGCCGTAGTTGAAAGTGAAGATCGTGGCCACCTCGCGCTCCGCGGCGGGCAGCGACTCGAAGGCCTCGCCGACCGTGTCTACCAGCTCGGTCCAGCCGTGCATGTCGGCGTAGCCTTGCGGCAGCTCGGCCAGCTCCTTGCGCTCCTCGGTCGACGGCTCCTCCCCGAGCGCCTTTGCGTAGCGGACGTAGCTCTCGACCGGCAGCACGGGTAACGAGAACGGCAGCGTCAGCAGACCGACCGCCACCACCAGGGTGACGACCACCGTGCGACGCCACGCCGGCCGCAGGATGGCCGAGCCTTCCCAGGCCACTGCGCCCGCCGCCACCAACCAGGTGTACGCCGGGCCCAGGTAGCCGGCCCGGCTCGATCCGCTGACCAGCAGCAGCGCGAACACCGTCAGATAGACCCAACCGAGGATCCGGTGCTGCTTCATGGACTTCGAGGTGAGCAGGAGGATCAAACCTGAGACCCAGAGCAGCGTCACGATCGGGTCGAACAGGCCCAACTGGCCGACGACGAAGTCGAGCGGCGCGACCTCGATCATCTTCTGGCCGGTGGCGTTGCGAATGAACTCGAGCGTCGGCCAGCCCAAGCGAATCTGCCACACGATGTGCGGTGCGAAGATCGCCGCGGCCAGGCCTCCGGCGAGCCAGGGCCAGCGTGTCCGCAGCCAGCGGCGCTCGCTGGTGAGAATGAGTCCACTGGCGATCCCGAGACCCAGCCAGAGGACGCTGATCTTGTTCTGCAGCCCGAGACCGAGGACGGCCCCGAGCACCAGCCAGAGGTGCGGCATGCGCTCCTGCGCGATGCGAATCACCAGATACGCCACGAGCGCCCAGATGAGAACGTCGAAGCAATTCATCGAGAACTTGTGAAAGACCGACACGAAGCTCAGTCCGACGGCGGTCATCGCCAGGCTCTGAGCGAAGGCGGCGCCGCCCAGCCGTCGCGTGATCAGGCCGACCAACCAGACCGTCGCCGCGCCGGCCAGCGCCGGCAGCAGGCGGAGGGCGAACGGCGAGTCTCCGAACAGCGCCCGTACGCCCGCGAGCAGAGCCATCGCCAGCGGCGGGTGGTCGACATAGCCGAACGCGAGCTCCTTGCTGCATGCGACGTAGTAGAACTCGTCGCGAAACAGCCCGTAGCCCCTGAGGGTCACGATGTGCAGCAGCAGCTTGCCGAGCGGCAGCACCAGCAGTGGGTCGAGTCGTCTCATCGGCCTTCCCCTGACGGAGTAGACTAACCGCTCGGACCCTGAGATCGGCAACGGAAGCAGCCTTGTGGTTG
>JAJCXP010000338.1 GCA_029263375.1 Acidobacteriota bacterium
TCATGCCGGTGTTCATCGCCCTGATCGTGCGCTACGGCACACCGCCGATCTCCATCTGGCTCGACCGACGGTTCGGTGTCCAACTCGAGCCCTACTTCCCCCTGGTCGCGAGCTTTCTCGGCATGGTGACGCCGATGCTCTACGGCACTGTGATCGGTTTCCTGCTGCTCGATCAGAGAGACGACCGCACGCTCACCGCTCTGCAGGTGACGCCGCTCACGACCGGCGACTATCTGGCCTACCGGCTCGGGACGCCGGTAGTGCTGAGCGTCGGGATGACGATCGTCGTCTTCGCCGTCTCGGGGGTCGCGACGATCTCCCTGCCCGAGCAGCTGGTCGTCGCGGTCGCGGTCGCGCCCCTGGCGCCGGCTTTCGCGCTCTTCCTGGCCGCCTTTGCCCGCAACAAGGTCCAGGGCTTCGCCCTCATGAAGGCCGCCGGAGTGATCAACTGGCCGCCCATGATCGCCTATTTCATCGACTCGGAATGGCAGTGGGCGTTCGGCCTCTGCCCGACCTACTGGCAGGCGAAGCTCTACTGGGAGCTCGAGGCGGGCGGCTCGAGCACCTGGTGGATCTTCTCCATCGGTGTCGTCTACATGACGCTGCTTGTCCTGTGGATGCTACGCCGGTTCGATCGCGCGATGCATCAGTAGCTCGAGAGCACCACAGACGCGTCGTCGGGCGATCGGAATCCAATCAGAAGGTGCATCCGATCACCGGCCGACGGCGAAAAAGTCAACAAGCACCGATCGAATCAAGCCCACGACTCGGCGAGATCCACGACCACACGGTAGGCCACGAGGAAAGATGACAAAAGAGAGAGTTCTGGTCACCGGCGCTACCGGCTACATCGGCGGCAGACTGGTGCCGCGTCTACTCGACGCCGGCTACCAGGTGCGCTGCCTGGCGCGCAGCCCAAAGAAGCTCGCCGATCGTCCCTGGGCCGGGCATCCAGAGGTCGAGGTCGTCCGCGGCGACCTCGCCGAGCCCGAGTCGATCGAGCGCGCGCTGAGCGGCTGTACCGCAGCCTACTACCTGGTCCACTCAATGCTCGCCGCCGGCGACGAGTACGCCGACAAGGACCGCCGGATGGCTCGCGACTTCGCCGCGGTGGCCTCCAGGTCGCCTGACCTGAAGCGAATCGTCTATCTCGGCGGGCTCGGCGAAACCGGGGAGGGCCTGAGCGAGCATCTGTCTTCGCGGCGCGAGGTGGAGGACGAGCTCCAGGCGGGCTCGGTTCCCGTGACGGTGCTGCGTGCGGCGATGATCATCGGTTCGGGTTCGGCCTCGTTCGAGATCCTGCGCTATCTGGTCGAGCGCCTGCCGGTAATGATCACACCGCGGTGGGTGCAGACCGAGCTCCAGCCGATCGCAGTCCGCAATGTGCTCGAGTATCTCGTCCGGCTCCTCGAGGTCGACGAGACCGCGGGCCAGGTCCTCGACATCGGTGGCGCCGAGGTCCTCTCCTACCGCGAGCTGATGCAGATCATGGCGCGGGCCCTGGGTGTGGCGCCGAGAAAGGTCATCCCGATCCCCATCCTGACCCCCCATCTGAGCTCGCTCTGGATTCATCTGGTCACGCCGCTCAGCCACCGGATCGCGCGACCTCTGGCGGAGGGATTGCGCAACCGGGTCGTCGCCCGTTCGACGGCAGCTCACGACCTGATGCCGCAGAAGCTGCTCACCGTGCGCGAGTCCATCGATGAGGCGCTCGGCAACTACGAGAGCGACCACGTCGAGACCTCCTGGTCGGACGCCGGGCCGATTCCCGGCGACCCGGACTGGGCCGGAGGGACCACCTTCACCGACCGCCGAACCGCGGAGATCAACGCTCCGCCGGCCGCGACCTTCCGGGCGGTGTGCCGGATCGGCGGCGGCAACGGCTGGTACGCGGCGGACCTCCTGTGGCGCGTACGCGGTTGGATGGATCGCCTCGTGGGCGGCCCGGGTCTGCGCCGTGGGCGCCGCACGTCCGACCGGTTGGCGTACGGCGACGCACTCGATTTCTGGCGGGTTACCGGCATCGACGAGGGCCGCCGGCTCGAGCTGCGCGCGGAGATGAAGCTGCCGGGCGAGGCGCTGCTCGAGTTCGAGATCGACTCGACCGACCGCGGCTCGATCCTCACCCAGACGGCGCGCTTCAAGCCGCTCGGCCTGTTCGGGCTCCTCTACTGGTTCGCCGTTCTACCGCTCCACGGCTTCGTTTTCCGAGGGATGCTCGACGGCATCCAGCGCACCGCCGAGGCCGATCCGAGGGTCGACGCCGAGCCGACCGCGATCGTCGAACCGTCGGTCTCGAAATGACCGCTCTCCTGGCCCGAGAACCTGGCCCCGAGCATTCGTAGGCAGTGGCGGACTTGACTCCGAGAATCCGGGTCTTCACCAAGAATGAAGCCGATGTCCAGACCGGCGGAGAGTTCGTCCTCTATTGGATGATCTCTACCCGGCGGGTGCGCTGGAACTTCGCGATCGACCGGGCAGCCGAATGGGCCTCCGAGCTCGGCAAGCCGCTCCTGGTGCTCGAGGCGCTGCGCTGCGACTACCCGTGGGCGAGCGACCGCATCCACCGCTTCGTGATCGACGGCATGCGCGACAACGCGCGCGCTCTCGATGGCTCCGGCATCGGGTACTACCCCTATCTGGAACCCGAGAAGGGCGCCGGCAAAGGGCTCCTCGAGGCGCTGGCCGAGCGCGCATCGGTCGTCGTCACCGACGAGTTTCCCTGCTTCTTCCTGCCACGGATGGTCGATGCCGCGGCCGCGAAGCTCGCCGTCAAGCTCGAGGCGGTGGATTCGAACGGCTTGCTGCCGCTCCAGGCCACCGATCGAGCGTTCGGCCGCGCCTACGACTTCCGCCGGTTTCTGCAGCGCGAACTGCCCGGCCATCTCGGCGAGTTCCCGCGCCGTAGCATCCTGACCGGCGCCAAGCTGCCGAGCTTCCGCGGAGTTCCTCGGAACATCTCCCGTCGGTGGCCGGCAACTCCCGCCGAACAGCTCGAGCCCGACGCCGGTCTCGAGCGGCTACCGATCGACCACAACGTAGCGCCGATCGACCAGCGTGGCGGCTACGAGGCCGCCCAGAAGGCGCTCCGGCGGTTCGTCGACGAGCGCCTCGACCGCTACGACGACAAGCGCAACGAGCCCGGCGCCGCCGCCGCGAGCGAGCTCTCGGGCTACCTGCACTTCGGCCACCTCTGCGCCCACCAGGTGCTCGACGCGATCGCCAGCCACGAGAACTGGACGCCCTGGCAGGTGTCCGACAGCGCCAGTGGAGCTCGTCGCGGCTGGTGGAACATGAGCCCGTCGGCCGAATCGTTTCTGGATCAGCTCGTCACCTGGCGCGAGGTGGGCTACAACTTCTGCTTTCAGCGCTCCGACTACGCCGACTTCGACTCGCTCCCGGACTGGGCGCGACGGACACTCGCCGAACATCGCGGCGACCGGCGGCCGCATCTCTACGAGCTCGACGAGCTCGAGGGCGCCCAGACCCACGACGAGATCTGGAACGCGGCCCAGAGCGAGCTGCGCGACCGGGGCCGGATCCACAACTACCTGCGGATGCTCTGGGGCAAGAAGATCCTGCATTGGACGCGCTCCCCCGCCGAAGCGCTCGACGTAATGATCGAGCTCAATAACAAGTACGCGATCGACGGCCGCAACCCGAACTCGTACAGCGGCATCTTCTGGGTTCTCGGCCGCTTCGACCGCGCCTGGGGGCCGGAGCGCGAGGTTTTCGGCAAGATCCGCTACATGAGCTCGAAGAACACCCGGCGCAAGCTGAAGGTCGACGCCTACGTCGAGCGCTGGGGCGACGGCCAGCTGTCGCTCTGATCTCCGCCGTGGCAGACTCTGGGAGATGGCAGAGGGCCAGCCACCCATCTCGGAGTCGACTGGCGAGCGATCGCTGGCGGAGCTGAGCGCAGTCTTCGGATCGCTCGGCCGCGCCCTGCTCTGCCTCGACCGGCACTTCGAGATCGTCCATGCCTCGGCGAGTCTCGATCACTTGACCCAGCCCGGCGCCGCAGCAAAGATCATCAACCGCCCGATACACACCGTTCTCGGCGACGCCCTCTTCGGTCGAGACGGCACACTCCGGCGGGCGCTCGAAGCCGGCGAGCGCCGCGAGGGGTGGGGCGCGCTGCTCGACATCGCCGGCGCCAAGCCCCGGCTGGTTTCGATCTCGTGCGCTCGGCTCGACCAACCTGAGTCCGCCGACTGCGATCCCCGCGTCGCCTACCTGGTGGTCCTGAGGCCGAGCGAAGAGAATGAATCGACCGGCACCTCGGCGCCCACGCTCTTTTCTGGACTGCTGGCGCGCTCCCCCTCGATGCTCAAGATCTTCCAGCTCATCGGGTACCTGGAAGAGAGCGACGCGACAGTGCTCGTCACCGGCGAGAGCGGTACCGGCAAAGAGCTCGTCGCGCGTGCGATTCATCTGCACTCGCGGCGGCGGACCCGGAGCTTCGTGGCCGTCAACTGTGGCGCGATTCCCGAGCAGCTGCTCGAGAGCGAGCTCTTCGGGCATGTGAAGGGAGCCTTCACGGGCGCGATTCGCGATCGCCAGGGGCGCTTTCAGCTCGCCGCCGGCGGCACCCTCTTTCTCGACGAGGTCGGTGATCTGCCCCAGCCCCTCCAGGTGAAGCTACTCCGCGTCCTTCAAGAGCGCACGTTCGAGCGGGTCGGAGAGAGCACCTCGCGGCAGAGCGACGCGCGAATCCTCGCCGCCACCAACGCCGACCTGCGCCGCGAATGCCTCGAGGGGAGATTCCGCGAGGATCTGTTCTACCGCCTGCGGGTGGTGCCGATCGAGATCCCGCCCTTGCGAGATCGGCGCGAGGACATCGAGCCACTCGCGCGCTACCTGCTCGATCGGGTCGGCGCCCGCTATGACCGGTCGCTGCGACTCGCTCACGACGCCGTGCGGGCTCTGGTCGCCTACCCCTGGCCGGGAAACGTCCGCGAGCTCGAGAACGCCCTGGAGTTCGCGGTTGCCGTCTGTCGCGGGCAGACGCTCCACGCTGGAGACCTGCCCGCCGAAGTGACCGCGCCCGATCACGCCCTCGTTCCCGGGGTAGCCGCCGAGAGCGCCGAGGGGGCGCCGCAGAGCGGCGAAGTCGATCCCGAGGCAGCCGCTCTGCGCTCGGCGCTCGACCGGCATGGCTGGCGGCGTGACCGGACCGCCAAGGCGCTCGGCATCAGCCGCACGACCCTGTGGCGCCGCATGCGTGAGCTGCGGCTCGCTCGCTAGCGTTCCCCGCGGTCGGCCGCGGTCGCAACCATCGCCCGTGATCCGCTCCGCGTGCGGCGTTTCACGCGTTTCACGTCGCGAAACGTATCGTTGCAACAATGCGTTTCATCCGGTTGACCTGCCCAGCCCACAAACTCTCGCATTCTCCATGTTTTCAACAACTTGCAGATCCGGCACGGCTTTCGCGATAGCAGAAGGTCGGACGCGAACGAAAAGGAGACACGAGAGATGAAACGACTGATGATCCTGGGGGCCGGAACCGCCGGCACCATGACTGCGAACCGACTCCACAAAGAGCTCGGAGCCGACTGGCGGATCACTGTCGTCGATCCCGAGACGCGGCACCTCTACCAGCCGGGGCTGCTCTTCCTGCCCTTCGGTCGAGCCCGCGAGCAGGATCTCGAACGGCCGCGGCAGCGGACCCTGCGGCGAGGCATCGAGTGGCTGAACGCTCCCGTCGAAGCGATCGAGCCCGATCGCAGCCGGATCACCGTCGGTGGCTCGCACCTCGAGTACGACCTGCTGGTGATCGCGACCGGCTCCCAGATCCGACCCGAGGAGACGCCAGGGATGATCGGCGACCACTGGTATCGGGACGTCTTCGATTTCTACACCCTCGAGGGCGCCACCCGTCTGCGCTCGGCGCTCGCCGGCTTCTCCGGGGGCCGGCTTGTAGTGAACGTCGTCGAGAACCCGATCAAGTGCCCGGTGGCCCCCCTCGAGTTCGCCTTCCTGGCCGACGACTACTTCACCCAGCGCGGCATTCGCGACGAGGTCGAGCTGATCTACGTCACGCCTCTCGACGCCGCTTTCACCCGACCGGTCGCCTCTCGCGCTCTCGGCTCGATGCTCGAGGAGAAGGGAATCCGGGTCGAGACCGAGTTCAGTGCCGGCGAGCTCGACGGCGACCGCGGGCTGATCCGGTCCTACGACGAGCGCGAGGTGGCGTACGACCTGCTGGTGACGGTGCCCACCCACATGGGCGCACCGGTGATCGAGACCTCCGGACTCGGCAACGAGCTCGGTTTCGTGCCGACGGACCCGCACACGCTCGCGGCCAAAGAGCACGAGAACGTCTTCGTCCTCGGCGACGCTACCGACCTGCCGTCGTCGAAGGCGGGATCGGTGGCCCATTTCCAGAGCCACGTCCTGGCCGAGAACATCGTTCGCGCCAGCCAGGGCAGGAGCCTGCTCGAGTCCTTCGACGGCCATGCCAACTGCTTCGTCGAGAGCGGCTTCGGCAAGGCTCTGCTGATCGATTTCAACTACGACGTCGAGCCGCTACCGGGGACCTTCCCGTTGCCGATCGTCGGACCGATGTCGCTCCTCAAGGAGACCCGTCGCAACCACTGGGGAAAGCTCGCGTTCGAGTGGATCTACTGGAACGCGCTGCTCCCAGGACGGCCTCTACCCATCAGCAATCGCATGTCCATGATCGGCAAACGCAAACTCGCCGCCTGAGGCGGCCGACCGAAGGAGACAAGACCATGCAGACCATTCAATACGCTGGACAGCCCATCCAGATCAACGACGAGGGCTTCCTGACCGACAGCTCGCAATGGACGCCCGAGATTGCCGAAGAGATCGCTCGTGAGACCGGGGTCGGCCCCCTCAACGAGCGCCACTGGGCAGTACTGACCTTCTGCCGTGAGGACGCGGCTCAGCAGGGCACCCCCCCCGGGCTGCGCCGGATCTCGAAGCTGGCAGGCGTTCAAATGAAGGAGCTCTACACGCTCTTCCCCAAGGGTCCCGGCAAGCTCGCCGCCAGGATCGCCGGTCTACCAAAGCCCAAGAGCTGCATCTGAACCGGAAACAAAGAAGGAGACTGACATGACCACCACGACTCTCGAGAGACCCGACACGCACGCGACCGCAGCGCCGCAGACCAAAGCTCCCCAGCCGATCGAGCACGTCAGCATCATCTGCTCGAAGAGCACGCTCGACATGGCCTACCCGGGATTGATCCTGGCCAATGCGGCGCGCATGAGCGGCATCGACGCGACCCTGTTCTTCACCTTCTGGGGACTCGACATCATCACCGAGAACAAGATCGACGAGCTCCACGTGGCGACGGTGGGCAATCCCTCGATGCCGATCCCGACCATGGTCGGCGGCCTGCCGGGCATGGAGTCGATCGCGAGTAGGAAGATGAAGAAGGACCTGGAGAAGCTCGACATCCCACCGGTACGCGAGATGATCGAGATCCTCCACGACAGCGGCGCCAAGATCTACGCCTGCCAGATGGCAATGGACATGTTCGGCCTCGGGCGCGAAGACCTCGTGCCCCAGGTCGACGGCGTGCTGTCGGCGATGGACTTCTACGACAAGAGCGCTGGGGCTCAACTGCTGTTCATCTGACCCGTACGCTCGATCAGAGCTCCCGGCTTCGTGTGAGCTCCGCCGCCGGGAGCCAAGGAGACCCACTATGAGACGAACCAGAGGAAGGACCCTGACACTGGCGGCCATGCTGCTGGCGATCGTGCCGGCCGCGGCGACGGCCACCAATGGAATGTACATGACCGGATACGGCGCCGAGACGATGGGCCGCGGCGGAGTGAACCTGGCGATCTCCGACCGCACCCTGGCTCTCAATTTCAACCCGGCGGGCATCAGCCAGCTGCAGGGCAATCACTTCTCGGTCAACCTGTCGCTGCTGGCGCCGTCGCTCGCGTACCAGAACTCCCTCAACCGGTCGATCGACGGCGAAGACAAGATCTTCCCGCTGCCTGCGATCGCCTACGTGCGAGGTAGCAAGGACTCCCCCTGGACCTGGGGGATCGGCTTCGTCGCTCAGGGCGGCATGGGCGCCACATTCGAGCAGGAGAGCACCTTCTTCGGCACGGTCGATGAGACCTACACCGAGGTGCGCTTCATGACCGTCAATCCGACCGTCGCCTACTCGATCAGCGAAGACATGGCTGTCGGCCTGGCGCTCAACCTCGGCTACGCCGACGCGTCGTTCCGGCTCTTCCCGGACACGTCGTTCTTCAACACGGCCGCACCCGAACAGAGCTTCTTCGGCGTCAACCTGAAGCAGGCCGGCGGTCTTCAGACCAATGCTCGACTGGGCTGGTGGTGGCGGCCACGACCGCGCTTCTCCGTCGGTCTCGTCTACCAGACCGAGACCGAGAGTCAATACGAGGACGGCGACCTCTGGATCAACTTCAGCGACCATCCGCTGATCGGCCAGACCGTCCGCTACCAGGGCGACATCGACGGCTTCACCTTCGCGAGCCAGGCCGGCGTCGGCATCGCTTTCAGCCCCGCCGATCGCTGGATGGTCGGCGTCGACCTCAAGCGCTACTTCTGGGATGACGCGATCGATTCGATCACCGTCACCGCTCACAGCCCCGACCTCGAAGGCGCGCCACCCACGGTGACGCTCCCTCAGTTCATCTTCGATTGGGAAGATCAATGGGTCGTGGCGCTGGGCGCCGACTACCGGGTCAATGACCTGCTAACGGTGCGAGGCGGCGTCAACTACGGCGAGAATCCGGTTCCGGACGCGACCCTGACGCCGCTCTTCCCCGCCAACGTCGAGCGCCACGTCGCTCTCGGCTTCAGCTATCTGTTCGGCAACAAGCTGCTCGAGTTCGGCCTCGAGCGGGCCTTTGCTGCGGACCAGGTCAACAACAACACCGATCCGGCGGTCAACCCCTTCGGGCCCGCCTCACGGGTCGAGCACGGCCAGTGGACGGCCAGCTTCGGCGTCTCGTGGGCGCTGGATCGGAGAGCCGCCCGCCAGCCCGAGCCGGAATGGGAGGACTGAGATGAGAGCACTCACGATACTCACTGTCGTCGTCGTGATTGTCGGCGCCCTGGGACTCAGCATGATGCCCACCGCATCGGCCTCGAACGCGATCGCCAAGCAGGAGGGAATCGCCTGCACGAGCTGCCACGACAAACCTGGTAGCAAGCTGCTGACCGACCGCGGGAAGTACTACGAGCTCATGTCGTCGCTCGACGGCTACGACGAGATCACGGCCGCCTTCTCCGAGTGCACGACCTGCCACGTGCGCAAGCCGGGCTCGGTCAAGCTCACCAAGAAGGGCAGGCAGTTCCAATGGATGCTGACCGACATGGAGGGCCTCAGAGCGCTCGTCCTCGGGCACCATCCGAGTGGCGCCGACACCGATGACGACTCGGACAGCTCAAAGGGCTCGGAAGGCCGACCGGAGTAGTCCCGAACGGCCGGCCCTGGGGAGTGACGGCACCTGCCGTCGCTCCCTCTTTGTCGTTGGTACGGCGCTTCTTGGCGGTCCGAGAGGCTCCCGATCCACGCTCTCGTTCCAAAGCCCTCGCAGAGACGCGAATCACAGCGCCGCGCACTCAGGCGCTCTAACCTGGGTCCATGAGAGAGGATCTCGCGCGCAACAGTCGATCGCGGGCGCGCGGCGTCTCGCTGGTCGAGATCACGGTGGCGCTGGCTCTCGTCTCGGAGATCCTGCTCTCGGGCTTGAGCCTCCTGGTCCTGCAGCCGCGGATTCAGGAGCGCACCCGGGCGGGCGAGGCCGCCCTTCACGCCATCGAGGCGGCACTCGAAACGCTGCGAGCG
>JAJCXP010000339.1 GCA_029263375.1 Acidobacteriota bacterium
GACCGGCGCGCGCGCCAGCCAGCGATCGAAGACCCACAATCGCACGTTCGCCAAAGGCCGACCGATCGAGGGACCGTCTCCAGCCGTGACCGCACAGACGCTGGCGTCCACCGTGCACTCCGTCGGTCCGTAGAGATTGAACGACTTCCGGCGGCGATCTGCCGCCAGCGTCTGCCAGAGCTCTTGGCCGATCGCCTCGCCGCCGATCAAGAAACCGCGCGGCGCCGAGGCGCCAGAGTCTTCGGAGATCCCAGATTTTTCGGAAATCCCAGAGTCTTCGGAGATCAAGCCAGCAGCGACCAAGAGACTCAAGTGTGAAGGCGTTACGTCCAGAACATCCGGGTCCTGGCAATCCAGCCAGGAGGCGAAGGCCTCCCCGTCCGTGCGAATCTTCTCGGGAACCACGACGAGGGTATGACCTCGAAGCAACTGGATGATCTGCTTCACCGAGGCGTCGAAGGCCAGCGGCGCGTTCACCGCCACCCTGAGAACCCCCTCACCCTCGAGTGTGGCGTAGGGTCCCTGCGCCAGGGCCCGCGAGAGATGCATCACCGACCGATGCTCGACCAATACCCCCTTGGGCCGACCTGTCGAGCCGGAGGTATAGAGAACGTAGGCCAGGTTGCGGGGATCCGGTGCCGTGTCAGCTGGCGCTGCCGGCCCCGTCTCGATCCGGCTCCAGTCGCCATCGATCGCGATCGTCGTGAACCCCTCCTGGGGCCAGCGCGGGCGCAACCCCACCTCGCTCACCACACATTTCGCACCCGCGTCGTCGAGGATCGCTTGTAGTCTGGCAGCCGGCTGGAAGGTGTCGAGGGGAACGTAGGCGGCGCTCGCCCGGAGAATGCCCCACACCGCGACCATTTGATCGATGGAACGTTCCAGGAAAACGCCGACCCGGCTTTCCGCGGCGACGCCCGAGCGGCGCAGATGACCGGCCAGGAGGTCGGCGCGGCGACCGAGCTCCCGAAAGCTCAGGAAACCGTCCGGTCCACGGACGGCGATCCGGTCAGGGTTTTCCGCGACTTGGCTCGCCAATGCCGAGGTCACCTGCTGCGGACCACTACGGGGTCTCTCCGTTGCATTCCAGCGGGCTAGGGTCACCAACTCTTCGCCGTCGAGCAGCTCGACGCCGCGCAAAGATCGCTCCGGGTGGTCCAGCACCGCCTCGACGAGGATCCCGAAGTAACGTTCCAACCGCCCGAGCTGGCGGGCGCTGCAGACCGCCGGATCGGCCTGGAGCTCGAGCCCGAGCCGTCCGTCGTCCAGAGTGGCCACGCAGCGTAGGCCGTGGCGACGGCGGGCATGATATTTATCCACGGTCTCGAGGCCCATGCCCCCGGAGCGCCTGGTCGATCGCACTTCCTCCAGCTCGAAGCCGAGCTCTCCGTTGCGGCTACCGTCGCCGAGCCCGAGCGCCAGCTCGCTCCACTCGGCCACTTCGCGCAGCCAGTCTCCGAGCCGGCGCAGCTCGTCGATGAACGGGCGGTCCATCGGCGGGCGGATAGTGACCGGGAAATCGATCGCGAAGGGGCCGACCGCATCCCGAAGCTCGGCGAAACGCCGGCCGTCGGTGCCCAACTCCACCACCACCTCCGACTCGTCGGCCAGCCGGCCGAGGAGCGAGCCCCAGACCACCAACAGCAGCTCACGCAGATCGCATCCCGCCACCGCGGCGACCTCCCGCCCCCGCTCGACGAGCTTGCCGGAAAGCTCGAACCGATGCCTGAGCCGAGCCCGGCCGAGCCCTTCCTCGGGCGACTCGAGATCGTGCCAGGGAAGTCGGATAGGCTCGCCTTCAGCGCTCGCCCGCTCGGTCCAGAACTGTCGACCGCGCTCGCTCTCGGGATCTTCGAGCAACTCGTTCAGCCATTCGGAGAACTGTAGATACTGCAGCGGCTCGTCCGGCGGCGTGCCACTATAGAGCTGCGTCACCTCATCCAGGAGCACCTCGAGACTGCGAGCGTCAGCGACGACCGACGGTAGCGTCAGGATCAAAAAACCGGCTTCGCCGCCGCCATCGATGAAGACGCAGCGCAGCGCCGTCTCAGCGCCCTGGCTGGTGATCGAGTCGCGCTCCTCACGAGCAACCCCCATCGCCCACTCCAGGCCGACGACCTCCCCGCTGACCGCGGGAGTTCTTTCGGTCCAGACGAAGCGCGACTCGGCGCCAACCACCTGCAGGGGGATCTCCATCCCTGGCAGACGTTCGAACCGGGTGCGCAGGATCTCGTGACGACGACACGTCTCGAGGATTGCCTCCCTGAGGCGCAACGACTCCGCCGGTCCCTCGAGCCGGATCACCGCCTGCGACACCAGATCGAGGTCTCGCAGCGGCTCCTCGAGCAACCGTTTCTGTTGGGGCGAGAGATGAAATCCCTCGAGAATCTGCTCCTGCGCCATCGGTACTCCTCAGATCGACGCCGACCGATTCAACCTGTCGATGTACTCGAAATGCGAAGGCAGCTCATTCTTCAAAGAGTTGGTCGCGCTCGCGATCTCTTCAACAATCCGGTCTACCTCAGTGTCGTTGTCCGGGCGGAAGTCGAGCACCGGAAGTGGCGCTTCGGGCAGCAGCCCCATGCCGGTCAGAATCGCCAGGTAGTTGCTGTTGGTCCAGAAGCGGTCGAAACTGGCATCGAAAATCAACTTGTTGTAGTGGCTCTCGCCGCTATAGGGCATCTTGACCGGCACCCCGGCTCGAAACTCGTCGAGGATCTCCTGCAACGACGGAGGGATCGCCAGCGAGTGGCGATTGGCCCGCCAGAACTCGCTGTCCTCCCGCGATGTCGTGCAGTAGTGCATGACGATGAAATCACGCACGTCGTCAACCATGAACGCGATGCGTTCGTTGAACTTGTCTCGCAGGACAGGATGGACTTGCTTCGTGGGAAAATAGCGAACCAGGTGAAACAGCGCGGCGTAGATGAAATAAAGACCGGTCGCCTCCAGGGGCTCGGTGAAAGAGCTCGAAAGTCCGATGCTGACGCAGTTTTTCACCCAGCTCCTGCGTCGTCTTCCGACGCGCATCCTGAGATGCCGAGCCTCGATCCCATCCGACCTGGGGCCGAGAAACCGACGCAGCTCCTGCTCGGCTTCCTCGGCGGAGGTGAAACGGCTGGAGTAGACGTAACCGGTGCCGACCCGATCGTACAGCGGCGTATCCCAGACCCAGCCGTTGTCGAGCGCGGTCGCAGTGGTGAAAGGATTGAGCTTCTTCGAGTTGGAGGGCACGGGCAAGGCGATTGCGGCGTCGCAGAGCAGGCAGTCCGAAAAAGAAACAAACGGCTCTTTTAATGTTTTTTCGATCAGCACGCCGGCGAAACCCGAACAATCGATGAAAAGGTCCGCGGCCAACGACCGTCCGCCAGCAGTTTCGACCGACTCGATATCCCCAGACTCGTTTTGCTTGACGTCGACCACGTCGTCGACCACGTGTTTGACGCCCCTCGCAGTCGCCCAATCGCGCAGAAAGTCACCAACCAGGTTGGCGTCGAAGTGGTAGGCGTAAGGCACGGCCACCCGATCGTCCAGGTACTTGGGTGACAGCCCTTGTTCCATCAGCGCCGGGCTCGGATAACAAGTCGACGAAAAATCGCCCTGAAAACCCTCCAGCTTTTTCTTGATCCAGTAGTGCGTCAATGGAACGTTGTTGTGCTCCTTCGACTCGCCGAAGACGTGATAGAAACAATTCTCACCGTTCTTCTCTGGCGAATGCTGCCAGTTGACGAATTTGATGCCCTGCTTGAAGGTCGCATTGCAGGCGGGCATCCACTCGCTCTCGGGAATCTCGAGAAAATCGAAGAGAACGGGCCGGATCGTCGGGATCGTCGACTCTCCCACCCCTATCGTCCCGATCCGCGCAGACTCGACCAGAGTTATCTCGGCTTTACCGTGAAGCGCCTTCAGCAAGTACGCAGCCGACATCCAACCCGATGATCCGCCTCCCACTATCAGGATTTTATTGACTCTGTTGTTCTGCATCTCTGCTTCCTCACGTTACCTGTTGAATGGGACGAGCTGTGAAACTCGGTGCTCGACCTGAGCACGAGCTTCCCCTGTTGACAAAAATCGAAGATCCCATCGGCTCACTCCGAACGTAGCGCCGTGATCGGGCTAATCCTGGTCGCCCGACGCGCCGGCAGGTAGCTAGCCAGGAACGCGACGGTGAGCATCATCAGAGCGATGCCCAGAAAAGTCAGGGGATCTGCTGCACTGATCCCGTAAAGCAGCTTGACGACAAACTGCATTGCCGGCAGCGCGATCACCGTGCCGATCACCGTGCCGATAAGCACCAACCCCACGGACTCGCCAATAACCAGGGTGAGAACGTGGCGAGGCTCGGCGCCCAGGGCCATTCGGATCGCCATCTCCCGGCGGCGGCGTTCGACCGAGTAGGCCATCACAGCGTAGATGCCGGTAATCGCCAGGACCAGGGCGACCAGCCCGAAACTCGCCGTCACCCAAGCCCCAACCCGAGCGGGAAGGAGGATGAAGTCGATCTTGTCCTCGAGTGAGTCCACCCTCAAGAGAGGCAGGTAGGGATTGAGGTCGCGCAGCTCGGAACGCAGCAAATTGCCGAGTTGCGCCGCCCCCTGAGGAGAGCTGACGTGAAGGAATACTGCATCCTCGAATTCCTGGAAAATCGACAGATAAAAGAAAGGTGTCGCACCCTCTCCCAGAGTTCGGTATTTCATGTCGCGGACCACACCGACAACTTCGACGCTGGTGTCGTCACCGACAAGGAAGGTCTGGCCGAGGGCCTTCTGGGTCGGCCACAGGCGTCCAGCCATCGTTTCGTTGACGACCGCAACAAGTGGGGTGTCGGACCGATCTTGCGTTTCGAGGTCCCGCCCTTCGACCAGTTCGATTCCAAGGAGCCTGAAGTACCCGGGCGTCACGACGTTGAGCATCAACCTCTCGGGTAGCTCCTGGCTGCCGGGTATTTTGACGTCGGCCTCGTTCCTGGGAAAACTCAGTGGGAGGATCTCTGCAATGCTGACGGCCTCGACGCCAGGCAAAGAGGCCACGCGCTCGAGCGCCCTGCGGTAGAAGCCCCTCACCTCCTCGTCTTCATAGTCGAAACCGCTGAGATCCAGCGGCACCAGGAAGACATCCGAGGAATCAAAACCAGGATCGATTTGCTGGGCGTGGTAAAGGCTGCGCACGAACAGACCGGACGCGATCAGCAGCACGAGTGAAAAAGCGACTTGCGCCACGACCAGAATATTGCGCAATCCGAGCTTTCGATAACGGTCCGGGTGCGCCGGCATCTCGCCCTTGAGGTCCGGCACGAGGTCGGGCCGTGATGCGCGTAGGGCTGGGACCAAGCCGAAGACGACACCGGTCAAAACCGAGAGAGCGAGAGTGTAGAGCAGCACGGTCGGATCGATGCTGGCGCCCAGGGAAAGCGGGAAGTCACCCGGCGGCCGGAAGCTGTTGAGCACCCGAATCGCCGCAAAGGCGATGAACAGTCCGGCAATTCCGCCGAGCAGCGCCAACATCACGCTCTCGACCAGGAGCTGAAACACGAGCTGGCTTCGGCGGGCGCCAAGGGCCAGACGGACGCTGATCTCACGGCGCCGCGACGAAGCGCGGACGAGAAAGAGGTTGGCCAGATTGAGGCACGCGATCAGCAGCACGATGGAGACAAGGACGGTCAGTAACAGGCCGACAATGGACATGATCTTGCGAATCTCGGGATGTACCCCCGCCTCGCTCAACGGAATCGTGTTCAGCGTCCTCTCACTGTTCGTCTCGGGGTAACGTTCCGCCAGCCGATCGCCGATCGTGCGCAGCTGGTCGCGGGCCAGGTCGAAAGTCTCGCCAGTCCCTCGCCGGCCCAGGATCAGCAAATCCCGCTGGCTGCGATCCTCCAGGCGATCACCGCCGAAGATGATTCGGGTCCCGGTTTCGATCGGGATCCGGGCCGCAACTTGGACGCCGACGAACGTATCGCGAAAGCCTTCGGGGGTGACCCCGATGATGGTGAACGCCCGACCATTGAGCCGGATGGATCGGCCGAGCACATCCTCACGTCCCTGGAATCGGCGTTGCCAAAAGTGGTGACTGAGGACAGCGACAGGCTCACCCTGGCGATCGTCCGCCTCGGTGAACGCCCGGCCATGGGGAACGGCGACGCCGAGAACAGAGAAATAATTGCCAGAAACGCGCTCAACGGCGACCGCCTCTTCATCGTCACCGCCGAGGCCGATGCTCAGGGTATCCAAGGCGTAACCCACAACGTCGGTGACGAGCGTGGCTTCTTCGCGCAGATCGACAAAATCGGGATAGGACGACGCACCCCAGGGATCGCCGCTGGCGTCGGTGGTGAAAATCGACATCAGCTCGTCGGGGCGCGCGACCGGCGGCTGGTTGAGCAGCAAGGAGTTCACGATCGTGAAGATCGCGGTGTTGGCCCCGATTCCCAGTGCCAGAGAAGCGATGGCGGCGAAAGTGAAGATTGGGCTCTTGCGCATCAGCCGCAGGGCGAACTGCACACTCTTGACGAAGTTACTAAACATCTGTGGGCTCACTTGTTGCCGGCGAGTTCGAGCTCGAACGGTCTCCCGGCTGCCGTTGATCATCAGTTTTTTCGGTCTTCGGGGTTCGATTCTTGTCGACAGCCGAACCGCCGGGGAGCTTGACGCCCTTGGGCTTGGCACTGATCAGCTTCTTGTGAAGACTCAGCTGGC
Source organism: Acidobacteriota bacterium (assembly GCA_029263375.1). GTDB lineage: Bacteria > Acidobacteriota > Thermoanaerobaculia > Multivoradales > JAHEKO01 > JAHEKO01. The sequence goes on from JAJCXP010000339.1 coordinate 6,696, forward strand.
GCTTCTCACTGCCGTCACCACGCCTCGTCATCTCTCCAGGGCCCGAAGCCCGGAGCTCCTCGAGCGTCGCCTCGGGACGAGCGACGGCCTTTTCGATCAGACGCTCGAGCTTTCGGTGCATCTCGCGGATCGTCGCCGGCTCGAAGACCGCGGCGTCATGGGTCCACATCAGCCCGATGCCGTTCGCCGTCTCCCGTGCCCAGACCGTCAGCTCGAAACGTACTGTCTGCTGATCGAACGACAGCATTTCGAGCTCCATGCCCGGCACCTCGGCCGAACGTTGGGGCGTATTCTGGACCCCGAAGGTGACCGAGAAGAGCGGCGAGCGATCCGACTGGCGGCTCGAGCTGACCATTTCGACCAGCTTCTCGAGGGGTAGATCCTGGTGGGCCAGGGCGCCCAGGGCGCGCTCCCGAACCTGCTCAAGAAAACGATGGAAGGTCAGCTTCCCTGCCGGGGCGAGGCGCAGTGGCAGGATGTTGATGAAGAAGCCGATCAGGCTCTCCAACTCGAGACGGGGCCGGTGGGCCACCGGCATCCCGACCACAAAGTCCTCCTGCCCGCAGACCTTCGAGAGCAGTGTCGCGAAGGCCGCCAGCAAGGTCATGAACAGAGTGGCTCCCGAGCTCCGGCCGAGTTCGACCAAGCCTCGAGAGCTCTCGTCGGACAACATCAGGAGCTGCTGAGCACCAAGCTGGCCCTGGCGCTGGGACTGCGGCCGGTCGCGTGGCAAAACGAGGATCGGCGGATCCTGACCGAGGTGGCGACGCCAATACCGGAGCTGCCCGTCGAGCACCTCGCCGCGCAGCCACTGCCGCTGCCAGGAGGCATAGTCGGCGTATTGAACTTCGAGCGCCGCCAGGGGTGAGGGAAGACCGGCGGCGAACGCCTGGTACAGCACCCCAACCTCACGCAGAAGCACCTCGATCGACCAGGCGTCGCTGACGATGTGATGGGTGGTGAAAAGCACCACCTGCTCGAGCGAATCGAGGTGCAGGACGACGCAGCGCAACAGCGGGCCGCAGGCGAGATCGAAGGGGCGAAGCGCCTCCCGCCGCGCCAGCCGCCGGGTCTCGGCTTCCCTGGAAGGCGCGTTCAGGCACCGAAGATCGATGTGCGGAACCGGCACCTGCCGCGGCGGCTCGATCCTCTGGATCGGCCGGCCGCTGCGGGCGGGAAAGGTCGTGCGCAGGACCTCGTGACGGCGGACGACCTCGGTGAGAGTGCGCTCGAGGACCCCGAGGTCGAGAGCGCCGCCGAAACGCAGAGGAGCTGCTACGTTGTACGACGGATTGCCGGGCTCGAGCTGATCGAGGAACCAGAGCCGTTGCTGGGCGAACGACAGCGGCAGATCCCCGCCACGAGGCGCACGTTCTA
>JAJCXP010000340.1 GCA_029263375.1 Acidobacteriota bacterium
TGCACGGCTCCGAGCCGCTGGTTGAGCTCGGTCTCGGTCCGACGGGCCTCCTGCTGCAGACGAGTCGATTCGGAGCGCGCCTGCTCGAGCTCACTCCTGATCTCCTGGCGCGCCGCCGACAGCGCCGAACGCTCCTCCTTGAGCGAGTCGCGGCTCGCGACGGTCTCGTCCAGGCGAGCGGACAGCCCGTCTCGCTCGGCGCGGACGGCTTCGAGTGCCGCCTCGGTCGTTTCGCGCGTCGCGGCCGCGGTCTGGAGCTCGTCGCTCAGCTCGTCCCGTCGCTCTTCGAGCTCGCGCAGCTCGGCTTGTGAGACCTCGAGCCGCCCGTCCAGCTCTTCCGCGCGGGCCCGAGACGACTGAAGCTCTGCCGCGAGCCGCCTCTGCTCGGCATCGGACTCCTGCAGCTTCTCGGCGGTCGCTGCGCTCGCCTCGGTCGCGGCCGTCAGACTCTCCTCGAGATCGTCGCGCGCCTTCTCGGTGGCGTCGAGGGCGGAGCGCGTCCTCTCGAGCTGCTGACGCAGCTCGGATTCCGTCTCTCGGGCCTGGCGGCGGACGTGTTCCAGCTCGGTCTTGGCTGTCTCGAGATCCACTTCGAGAGGTAGGCGGGTGCGCTCGGCAGTGGGTATCCGGTCGAGCACGTCGTGCACAGCCGAGATGCCGGTCTCGAGATCCGGCAGCTTCTCGCTGAGCTCGATGATCGCGGCGCCGGCGATGGGGTGGTGCTCCAGCCAATGCTCGAGGAGCTCTCGACTCTCCTCCTCCAGCTCGGTGAACGCGAGCTCCATGCCCGCCGGTTTGCCGGACGAGTCGGCCGGCTCCTGGACGGCCACGACCTCGCCATGGCCGAAGATTGGAGTCGGGTCGTCACCTAGGGTGAAGTCGAACGTCAGGATCGTGCCCAGCGGGCTGGGACGCTCGGTGGGGATGAACATCCCGCTCGCTGAGAGCTCCGCGGCCAGCTCGACGGGATCCCCCTCGGATCGCGGTGTGCGGAAGCGAATGGTCTGCTCCAGACGCACTTCGGGCTGGTCGTCTGCACGAAAGCGTCGGAGAAAATTCACCATCACCGCAACGCCAATCATAAACGGCATAGAGACTTGGCGATGTAGAAAACGCTACATACGACGATTGGCGCTCTTCGGTGCCTACCCTGGTCGCCATGGTGCCGGCCATGGCCGTATCGACGCCGCGCCTGACCGAGCTCGCGCTTAGCCTGATCTTCTCACCCCGTCGTGAAGTGAGGCTCTTCCCCGTTGAGCCAGGACGGCGGTGGCCACGAGAGCCACGATCAGGAGCAGGGCCAGCGACCAGGCCCGGACTGCCCGCCGTTCCACCCTACTGATCCTGAGCTCCTGCTTCTGGAGCTCGTTCAGGAGCAGGGTGCTCAGGAGATGGTACTTGACGCTCTCCGGGCGCCCCTCGGCATCGAGATCGACCAGTTCAGGGAAGGCCTCGGCAACCTCCTCCGCGATGAGGCCGAACTCGACAGGCTGGCTGCCGTCCATCTTGGCCCGCTTGAAGCGGAAGGCCACCGGCCTCAGGGCGAGCAGCCTAGACGACGCGGCGCCCTGGTCCTGGATGTCTTCTTTGTAGCGGCGTGAGGACGCCAGCTTGCCCAGCTGCCCCTCGTCGGTAACCCAGACCTGATGTTCGGCCGACACCACCGTCTTGTTGAAGATGCCGTGGATGAACGCACGATCGATCTGCTGAACGCCGAGGCCGGTTCCCCGACCGATCCGCAGGGTGTTGTTCTCGCCCCCTCCCAAACTGTTGATCAGGACGTTGTTGTCGCCGGCCACGAGCACGCCGGCTTCGAAGCCGATCGCGGTGTTGTTCTGGCCGGCTGTACGGTCGCGAAGCGCGTCGACTCCCACCGCGGTGTTCTGGAATCCGCCGATGTTCTTGGCCAGCGCCAGAGCACCGATCGCCGTGTTGCGATGGCCCGTCAGGTTGTCACGAAGGGACTCGAAGCCGTTCGCGGTATTGAAGTCCGCGTTCTGACTGAGGTACAGGGCGAACCTTCCGGTTGCAGTGTTGAAGGACCCTGTGTTGTCCTTGAGAGCCGCTCGACCCACCGCTGTGTTGTGCGAACCGACTGTGCCATTGGCCAACGCCAGAGAGCCCACGGCCGTGTTTTCGGATCCCGCCTCCATGTTCTGAAGTGCACCGCTGCCGACGGCCGTGTTGCTCGCCCCGGTCGTCGCCCTCGAGAGGGCGGACTGTCCGACCGCCGAGTTGAAGGACCCCGACTGGGTGGGATAGCTCAGCGCCATATATCCGAGCGCGAGATTGGACGAGTTGCTCCAGAGGAACAATGCGTCGTCCTTGAACACTGCGCTGCCGGAGCCGAGACTCAGATTCCCGTCCAGGGTCAGCGAAGGGGTGCCGAGCGTCGGTGGCGCCGCTCCCGGAACCGCGGCGCCCACGCTCTGATGGGTGAGGGCGCGGCCCCGCGCGTCAGGCGTCGCCGACGGCAGCGGCAGCTCCGTCTCCGGCATCTGGAGCGGGGCGCCTTCGGGCCGAGACCCCGTCGGGTCGGCACGCGAGGAGAGATAATCGTCGAGCAACGACAAGGCGGCTTCGACATCCGCGATCGAAGGCCCGCCGACGACCTCGAAGAGGCGCGGCTCGGACCAGCCGCCCTCGGCTCTCACCGACCAGGCGTAACGCCCACCCGGCTCGAGACATTGACGCAGCGGCGGCGTCCAGCTCTCGACCGATCCCGCGAAGCTCTGGCGCAAGAGCGGCTCGGCCATGTCGCGCTCGTCGACCAGACGATAGACGACCAACTCGTAGCTCCGCGCGCCCTCGACCTCGCTCCAGCTGAATGTCGGGCAGGCGTCACCGATCAGGACCGGCATCGATGTGTCGCCCGGCGACACCGACATCGGAGACCGGGCCTGAGGCGTGACGCTCGTCAGGCCGAGCACCATAAGAAACCCGAGAACCTCGCCACCGGAAATCGCCATGACGCCCTCCTTCTGTCTAGGTCGGTAGAGTCTCCCACGGTTGCTGGCAACCGCGCTATCTAGATCTGCAGGCCCACTGCTCAGCGGAGTCGCGTCGCCCGACACCCCTACTGCATCTCCCCCGCCGAGGAGCAAGGCGACCCGGCTACAAAAAGGGCCGCCACCCTTTCGGGATGGCGGCCCGTGAAATTGAAGCCGATCGAGCTTACAGCCCGGCGTTCTGCAGCTGTTTGAGAACCGAGTTCGGCGTGCCACCGTTGAAGATGACCACGCCTTTCCCCGGGCGCCAGCAGTCGCCGTGAAAGCCTCCGCGCGGGTCCCTGCGCACGGCGGTGGGACCGCCTGCAGCGTTCATGTTCGAGTACCAGACCCAGAGCGAAATGTCGCCACCGGGTATCGCCGGGCCCGCGGACATCTTGCCGCGCTTCCTCTCGTAGTCGGCGCAGGCGGCCGCGTAGGTGGAGCCGAAGCCGAGGGTGGAGACAACCGGATGGCCGGTCGAATCGACCTGACTATTCGGGCCGAAGACCTCGAACTTGCCGCCCTGGTTTCCGCGCGGCCGAACGATCTGTCTCGAGTTGCCACCCGAGGCGTAGAGAACCCTGGAGATGCAGGCCTGGTCCTCGGCACTGAGAGCGCCGGTGCTGCCCGGCGGCGGGGGCGGCGGTGTGCCTCCGCCTCCCCCGGGATTGTCCGGCGGGTTATCAACCACCGGAGCCGGCGGCGGGCGGAAGTCGACCTCGCCAGCCGTCGAGAGGGAGGTGTGGACCACGAAGTTCTGGGGCGCGTCTTCGATGCCCTTCAGGCGCGGCATGTTCGTGAAATCGATCTCGTTCTCGACCACGGTGCCCAAGGGAGCATCTCTCGAGAGCTCTTTGCAGCTGACCGCCTCGCTCTTGTTGACACCGGCGCTGAACTTGAGCTCCTCGGTCTCGCCGTCGGGGTAGATGACCGTTGCGGTCGAGGTGAAGCGCCCTTTGCTTCGGTTTCCTTCGGCGTTCCGGCGATAGCTCGTGCAGGCGACCGGGTTCGTCAGGATGACCCGGGTGCTGATGGCCGTCTGGGAGAGTGCAGCCGGATGCTTCTGAGAGGCTTTGTCGGCGACGAATAGCGAGCTGGCGCTGGCGATCCGACCCCGTCCGTCCTCGTCCGCGGGGGCCAGTGCGATCGTTCCGAGATCGAACGCGACGAGCGGATCGAGCTCGCTCCCGCCCACGATACCGCTCACGTCCCGAAACTCGCCCTTCTTGCCCAAGACCCGCGGCATGCCCAGGAACTCGTGGGTGAACTCGACGACCGTCCCGATCGGCGCTTCGGGGCCTTCCTTGCAGTTGAGGATCCGGTTCTGCGTGACACCCGAGGTGAAGTCCAGCTTCCCGACTTCTTCTCCGTCGACCAGAAACAGAGCCGTGGTCTTCAGCCGGCCCTTCTTGACCTGCTTGGAGTCCCTGATGTAGCGGACGCAGGCCCACCCGGTCTCAACGTCCGTGGTGACAACGGCCATCTGCACCATGCTGGAATCGTGGAGCAGATTGCCGTCGGGGGTACGAACATTGTTGGCGGAGTGGAACCAGCCGGCCTGTCCGACCGTCGACAGCCCGAGCATCAGCATCAGAGTTGCCAGCATCGACTTTTTCATTCTCGACATGAAGGCTTCCTTATCTTGAGGTTTTGATGAGAGTGCGACGCCAGCACTGCCTGTTCTTCTGACCTGTGGATCCGGCGCCGAGCCTATGTACCGATGGCTATGGGTGGCTATGAGCCTCACCTACGGGGGCCATCAGACCGCCCCCCCAGGCACTCATCTCGTTCCTGTCTTTGTCCGGTTTTCCCTCCGAGAGGCCGTTGCTGGCCGCTCGTACTTCGACTGACCCCGCCTGAGTCTCAGCCATGATCAGTGATCTCGCGAAGGACTATATCACCGTAGGACTTGACTTCTTCCGCCTGACTCCGGGGAGCGTCGACGGCTTCAATGCTCTGCCACTCCTGATCCGGAGCCAGACGGGTCGGGCGAACCCTAGCGAATGCTAAACTACGTCGTCGTGAGTGAGCTTGTTTTCGAAGTGACCCAGGAAGCCGACGGCGGTTTCGTCGCCGAGTGCCTGACGGAGAGCATATTCACGCAGGCCGACACCTGGGACGAGCTGCGAACGAACGCTCGGGAGGCTGTCTAGGCTTTCTTCGGCACCTCGGAGAAACCAGCTGCGATCCGGCTCCATCTCGTGCGGGACGAAGTCCTCGCCGTCGGATGAAGCTCCCACGAGATCTGAGCGGCGAGGAGCTGATCCGCGCCCTCTGCCGGGACTGGGGGCTACGGTCGAGCTGGTCAGGTCGGCAGTCACGTCGTCCTCGAGAACGGATACGCCATCGCATCAGCGCCTGGTCGTCCCGGCTCACAGGAGTCTCCGCGTCGGGACCCTCAGCGCAATCCTCCGGAGTGTAGCGAGCCACACGAGCGTCACACGAGAAGACATCCTGAAGACCCTCTGAGAACAATCCAACGGCAGTGGCAGTACTGAAGAGACTCCTGGTCCCAAGGTGACGCGACCAGGGCTTCGATAGCGCCGCTACCCGTTTGAGCTAGTCTGAACCTCATCCGAGGGAGAGCGCATGCCAAGAAGCAACCCAGAAGATTCCCACTGGACCGACCAAGGCCAGGGCCCGCCGCTGGTTTTCGTCCACGGCTTTCCACTCAGCCGGGGCTGCTGGCAACCACAGGTCGACGACCTGAGCCTGTCGTTCAGAATCATCGCACCGGATCTACCTGGCTTTGGTGGCCGCGAGGCGACTCCAGGCGTAGGGTCGATGGACTCGTTCGCCGACGACGTCGCGTCCCTGCTCGCCGATCTCGGCACCGAACGCGAGCTTCGCGACTGGCTTGATGAGGTCGAATAGAGCTAGTTGACCGACGCACAGTGGATCCTGCTGGTCGGATGCCTGATGCTGGCGATGGGCTTGAACCTGTCGGCCATCCGGCGGCTGCCGGTGACGTCCGCCATCATCTACCTCGCGGTCGGCGTCCTCGTCGGTCCGATGGCGCTCGCACTCTTTCATTTCAATCCCCTCAAAGAAGCAGCAGTCCTCGAGACCCTGACCGAGATCGCGGTGCTGATCTCACTGTTCGCCGCCGGTGTGAAGATGCCGGTTCCGTTTCGGTGGCTTCGCTGGCGCACACCGATCCTGCTCGCCTCGGTCTCCATGGCCTTGACGGTCGCCATGGTGGCTGTGTTCGCCCGGTATGTGCTCGATCTGCCCTGGGGCCTCGGCGTACTGCTCGGCGCCATCGTGTCGCCGACCGATCCGGTGCTCGCGTCCGATGTGCAGATACGCCATCCGCGTGACCGCGATCGTCTGCGGTTCAGCCTGACCTGCGAGGCGGGCATGAACGACGGGTCAGCGTTTCCCTTCGTCATGCTCGGCATGGGACTCCTCGGCATGCATGAGCTGGGCGACGGCGTGTCTCACTGGCTTCTGGTGGATGTCCTGTGGGCGACCACCGCCGGGATCGGCGTCGGAGTGCTGTCAGGCGTCGCGCTGGCAAAGCTCTGCTTCGGCCTGCGGCGTCGCAGCCTGACGGGTGGCCTCTTGAACGACCTCCTCGGGCTGGGATTGATCGGCGCGGTGTACGGGCTCAGCGAGCTGATCTCCGCCTGGGGATTCCTGGCCGTCTTCTTCGCCGGACTGGCGCTGCGCCAGACCGAAGTGAAACTAGCGGGCAAGCCGCGATCCGAGTCCGACCGGCCCGCGACCGGCAGCGAAGGGGCAGCACCGGACGCATCAGCGGGAGTCACCGTCAGCGAGGGATCCCTGGTGTTCAAGGAGCACCTGGAGCGCCTGTCCGAGATCCTCCTGGTCCTCCTCGTGGGTGGCACCCTCTTTCTCGACTCGTGGAGCTGGCGCGGCGTCGGATTCGCGTGCTTTCTCTTTCTCGTGGCCCGCCCCGTGAGCGTGCTCATCGGCCTGTCCGTGTCGTCGACGCCGTTTCGGATCCGGGCAATGGCCGCGTGGTTTGGCGTGCGCGGCATCGGCTCGCTCTACTACCTCATGTACGCCATCGATCGCGGCCTGCCGGAGCCCATGGCTGTGGAGCTGATTCACCTGACGCTTATCGTGGTGACCCTGTCGATCCTCGTGCACGGCATCAGCGTCAAGCCGCTGATGGGGCACTTCCAGAGGCGACGGGGTTGATGGACTCGCCGATCCGCGGTTGCCGCGGGTCGACCGTTCAGCGGCGGCGCGCCAGTGCCGTCCGCTGCTAGACGCACCCTTCTGGCCGGCCGGCGAGAACCGCCGAGCTCGTCCGCGGGCTGCAAAGCCAAGGCCGACGCCCGGACCTGAACACCAGCCTCAGCCTTCGGCCGCCGACTTGATGTCCGCGAGGTCGAGGTTGAGCGCTTTCCTCATGGCCCCCTTGGCCATCCAGCCCGTCAACGCCCACAAGATCTTGGCGCCGGTGGTGACGGGCGTGCCCTCGAACCCCATGCTCAGACGGGTCCCGTCGTCATGGGGTTCCAGTTCGATTCGGGACACGTACACAGAGCCGTGGCTTTCGGCACGTGTCTCGTAGAACGACTCATCGGCGGCGTCCGTGATCCACATGACCTCCGTGGCGGCCTTGCCGAACATCGTGCGTGTCTCCCGCCACTTGAGGCCTACCAACGACGCGCCCGTCGGGCGGTCCAGGACCTCGAGGTCATCGATGGCCGAGATCGTGTCTCCCGCGTTCTCGATGTCGGAGACGATGGACCAGACTCGTTGCGGCTTGGCCTTGATGTCGACGGAGGCGGTCACTTTCATAGGTGCGGGAAAGTATATCCGGAGCTAGGCGGATGGCTGATCTGGGGCGAGTGGGTGTCGTAGCCATCGCCGAGTTTGCCGGTGATCTTGAAGTTGGGGAGGCCAAGCCGCGGTGCTGCAACGGCATCCTGTCGGACTAGGACCGCGGCGCCGGCATCGGTAGCACTCCCAGCTCCACCAGCGCCCGACGCTCGCAGTCGTAGAGCCCCTCGTCGACGGGAACGCACCTCTCCAATCCGCAAGCCGCGAGCGCGCTTCGGAGGTCGCGATCGTCGGCCAGCCCCAGCAGCGCCGCGGCGATCCGATCGCGCAGGCGCCGGTCGCCAGCGCGCAGGACGATCGGCTGGATCGGGAACGGCCCGAGCGATTCCACCACCCGCAGCTCCCGACACAGCTCGGGCCGCTCGCGGTACAGGCTCCGAAGCGCGTTCGAGTCGATCGCCGCGCCGTCGATCCGGCCGTCGAGAACCGACTCGATCGAGTCCCGATGCGAACCGGTACACAACATGCGCGAGAAGAATGTGCCGTTCTGCCGCGGAGAGTCGACCTGCTGGAGCACGGAGAAGTAGCCCGAAAGCGAGCAGCGATCGTTGAAGCCCCAGACTCGACCGCGCAGGTCGACCAGGGCCGCGGCCGGATCCGAGCGGCGCACGATCACCTCCGAGAAGTAGACCGGTCGGCCGGCGTTGCGCGGATCGCCGAAGGCGAACCCGGCCGGCACCAGCTCGACCGACGGCCGTCTCAGCGAGCTGAGATAGAGATACGACGGCGAGCAGAGGAAGCCCAGGTCGGCCCGCCCGTCGGCGAACGGATCGTCATCGCCGGCCATCGGACCCGAGTGCCGGATCTCCGACTCCAGACGGACTTCCCTACCGAGCTCGCGAGCGAGGTGCTGCACCACGAGCTCGAAGAGCTCGAGCGGAACACCGGGCGAGAGGAACGTGACGGCACGTAGCAAATCTGGTCATTCTGGCCGCTCGAGACGCTTTCTGCCAGCGACAGACTTCACTGGAAGGCTCGGGGGGGGGTTGGTTTGGGGCCAGGCGATCTGTCACCCGGCCGGCCCGCGGCGTGGCCATTGGTAGACTTTCGCGGTGAACCCCTAGATCAACCACTTCAGCCAGCTCACGGCCGGCCGTGCCGTTGAGAACTGAGCTGTTGGATGGCCAACGGAACAACCGATCGACTGTGAGCCGGGAGCCTACATGACCGTGAATCTCGACAACCCTGTAGTCGCTGAAGCTCTCGAACTGATCGCCACCCACGAGCGTCTCTTCGAAGCGGGCGACCTCGATGCCGTGATGGCCAACTTCTCGGACGACATCGCGATGCTGGCTCAGGCGACGCCGATACTGTCTGGCAAGGCCGCGTTGAGGTCCTTTTACCAGGCTTTCCTAGGAGCTGGCGCGTGGGTCTTCAAGCACGAGTCCGCCGCGGCGGACGTCGTCGGAGACCTCGTTGTGCTCCACGGTGTGGCGCGGGGCAAGCACACTCCCAGTAACGGCGATTCCGAAAGCACGTTCGCAAACAACTTCCTCATCATTCTCAGGCGGGAGGCGGGCCCGCTCCGAATCTGGCGGGCCGCTTTCATGCCCGGTGCACCTGAATAGAACCACCACTTCGGATCGGCCGTCTAGGTGGTAAAAGAACTCCAAGGTGTCGAGACCTGGAGGCATCGCCCGCAAGAAATCTCGAGATTCTTCTTGACAGGCTTTTCCGACCGACTCCGACCAATCCTGCAAACCGCAAGTGAAGCAGCCGACAGAGACTCCACGTCTCTCCCAGAGCCGCGATCTTCCTGATTCTTTCGACAGGCTCAAGCCGACCCTCAATCGTCCGACACTCGCCAACCTAAAGCGCTGAAAAACATGCGGTTACAATGCTCTCCGAACCCTCGGAGGGCCCCATGGAATCGACCGCACTCGCACCTTCGACCCCGAACCAACCACCGGCAACCTACCCGTGCTACACGCCCCTCGAAGAGCGCGTCGCACGCCAGGCGGACGCCGAACGCCTCGGCGACCAGATCGCCGAGCTCGCCGCCCAGATCTCGGCCGCGACCTACCAGCTGCTGCTCCTGATCCGTCAGTTCGACCAGCGCGACGGTTGGTCCGTCGGCTTCCAGAGCTGCGCCCACTGGCTGAGCTGGCGCACCGGTGTCGCGATGGGCGCCGCGCGCGAGAAGGTCCGGGTCGCTCGGGCGCTCGAGGATCTCCCGACGATCTCACGAGCGATGAGCACCGCCGAGGTGTCCTACTCGAAAGTGCGGGCCCTCACCCGAGTCGCTACTCCCGACAACGAGGAGCACCTGCTCCAGTTCGCAATCGATGCAACGGCTTCCCAGGTCGAGCGCTTCATCCGCGCCTGGAGGCAAGTCGACCGAAGCGCCGGAGCCGGCTCCGGACCGAGGGCCGAGCAAGAGCGCGAGGCCGTCCGCCACGCGAGCCGCTACCTACAGGTCTCCACCGACGCATGCGGCATGGTCGTCGTGCGCGGCCGGCTCGAGCCCGAAGCGGGCGCGGCTCTCATGCGCGCGCTCGAAGCCGCCGGCGAGGTCCTGTATGAGAAGCGGCGCCTGACCGAGGGTCCCGCGACCGACGGCGTCTCGAGCGCGCAACGACGCGCCGACGCCGTGGGCCTCCTTGCCGAAGCCGCTCTCGCTTCGGGTCTCGGCGAAGACGCTCCGATCGACACGCGAGCCGACCGCTTCCAGGTGGTCGTTCACGTCGACCAAGAGGTCCTGAAGGACCCCGAGGCGCCGGGAGTCTCCGAGATCGAGGACACCGGAGGCGTTCCCGCGGGAACGTCCCAACGCCTCGCCTGCGACGCATCCACCATCACCATGACCCACGACTCCGAGGGCCGAGTGCTCGACGTCGGACGCAAGACCCGGGTGATCTCGCCGGCCCTACGCCGAGCGCTCAAGCATCGCGACGGTTCCTGCCGCTTCCCGGGCTGCGATCTCCGGCACTGCGACGCCCATCACGTCCACCACTGGGGCGCCGGCGGCGAGACCAAGCTCGACAATCTGGTTCTCTTGTGTCGGCGGCATCATCGGTGCGTGCACGAGGAGGGTTTTCGAGTGGAGGCGACCGAGGGGGGCGAGTTCCGGTTCTTTGATCCAGCGGGGCGGGTGATTCGGAACGCTCCACCGGTGCCTTCGTGCGACTCAGATGCGGTCAGCTTGCTGGTCGGGCGTCTCGTCGAGGCGGGAGTCGATGTCGAGAGGCTTGATTACTATCCGAGGTGGGATGGGAGCTCGCTTGATTTGGGGCTGGCGATCGAGTGCATGTGGAGGGCGGGCGCGGACGGTGAGTGATGGACTGTTCAGAAGGTCCAGAATTCCAGGGTACCAGGTGTCGCACCGGGGAGCACGTCAGGGGACGTGGGTCATCACGAGAAGGCGGACAGCGGAACTTGCCTTGGACTCCGGCTAAGAGCCAACCGTGCTGTCCAAGGACCCTCCTCTTAGCTCCTTGGCGTTCCGTCCGAAAGCACCCTAGTCAGCGCCGCTAGTCCCTCTTCTGCGATGCCTTCCGCGGCTGCCAGCCGAATAAGTCCAACCACTTCGTCTCGGTCCGAGTCACGCAGAAATGGTTCCTCTCGAAGCATGAAGTAGACTATGGCCCCCTTGACTCGGTAAACGGTGGACACGCCAGGCGAGTCGCGCCAAACGCGCCAGGCCAACCCAAGCGCCTCTTCGCGGTCACCTTCATCTCCTCCAATTTCGAAGCGGCGGCAGTATGCCTCCGCCATAAAAGCCTGAACTGCCAGATCGTGTCCCTGTCCCAGGAGCTCCTCCAGACTCTCCAGCGCACTCGAGAATTCCGACTTTTCGATCAGCAGAAGTGCCTCCGTAAGCCTAACCTCTGCGACCTCAGGCATGATCTGAGACTTCGAGAGGAACTCTCTCTCAGCCTCTTTCCAGTCGCCGGTTGCCAGATGTGCGCGGGTCCGGACCAGAGCCTCCTCCCATCCTCCCGAACTCGACCCAACTGCCGCTTCAAGGCCTTCCAAGGCGTCGGCAGCTCCCGCGGCCCCTTCTCGCAGCAGTCTCTGTAGGAACGTTGAGTAAGGATTCGGCACTCCAAAACCCTCTCCTAGAGTTCTCAGTGCAAAATCCTCTCTGCGTGCAAGCAGCAGCTCCTCCGCTACTCCGCTGCTCGCGACTACCTCCGCCGAAATCCTCTCAAAGGCTGCTAGAGAGCTTTCCAGCTCCTCGATCTTAGCTCCCAAAGGCGCCTCGCTGTCCGTTATGGCCTTCGCAGCTCGTTCCAGCCCACGGATGACGCTCTGCAGGTCCGCCTGCTCGTTTTCTAAGGAGGTAAGCAAGTCTTCAGCTAGACCAAGCTTCGACCGTGCCTCCGATATGGGCCGACCTAGCCGCTCCAGGAAACTCTGCATCTCGGTTTCCAAGCGGTTCACCGCCTTTTCGATTCTTCTACGGTTCCGGTCCGAGACCGATTCGCTTCTGTTCACCCATTCCTCGAACTTCAGCACTCCTCTGTTCAAGCGCCGAACGATACCTTCAACGTCCGGGCGCAGGTCCGCGAGCGCCTGCTGAACCGGCACTTCCTCCTGCTCGCTCAAGAGCTCTAGAAGATAGAACATCTTCCAGTATCTCAAGTCTCGGGTCGGTATCTCGAGCTCCTGCTGTCGCAGCGAACCTTGATTTAGCCGATCCACGACTCTTGCCATCAGCCCGGCGCTACTCATTAACACGACTTCCCCGCGCGCTGCGAACCTGTTGTTGAGTTGCACAATGGCGGACAAGGTGAGCGCATCGGAATTATTCACGGCCACGCGGCCAGGGCGAAATCGATCGAGAATCAGGCCAGCTTCATCGAATATCCAGTCTCGCTCGATCATGACGCGGTCTGGATTCCCCATCCCCTCCTGCAGTCCGACGAGCCGTCCACGCGTTACCAAGGCATCAAAGCGCGCGACAAACTGCACGGCTCGGAGCGTGGCCGAGAGAGAACCAGAAAAGGCACGCACTCTATTCAAGAATCCGCCGACCCTCGCTTCGACCTCCTCTCTCGCCAGTTCGGTCCCCGCTCGTCCAAGTGCCTCAAGGTACGCCACAAACCCGTGAGGGGACGAAGACTCGTCTCGGAAGAACGCCTCGTACCGTCCCGCCCACTTCTCAATCCGACCCTTGACTTCATTGAAGGCCACCCTTCTCTTGGCTAGAACCGCACGGAACTCTTCGAAGTACCAAGGCAAGAAAATTGGAGGTGGGGTCAAACGGTGGAAAAGGAGGATTCGGACGTACTGATCCACAACCGAGTCCGTGATTTCGTCCTGGCTGAGCAGGTCGTTGAGATCCAGGTTCAGATACTCGTACAGGTCGTGAAAGTCGACGCAAACCCTAAGCCGCCTATCTTCCGAAACTTCCGCCAGGTCCTGCTCGAGCTTGTCCAGGAGCCTGCCGTACTCTTGCAGCTTACGAGCCTGCCGAGTGAAAGCTCGAAGGCGGGACTCGAGACTCCCGGACCTCACTACCACTCCATCATCTCCTCGAGGTAGCTCGACGCCGACACTCCGTCGATCGTGACGCCATCAGCCAGCTCCGAGTGTAGTGGCTGGACTCCGCGCCAGTCTCCCCGAGTCTTGGTGGGAGCAGTGACGGTCCGTCCCAGAGCGCGATAATAGGACGTAAGCTCCTGAGACGGCTTGAACTCAGACTCGCTCCGGATCAACTTCACGATCTCGAAGACGAGGGATGCAATCAGAGCCAGACCCCCTAGGACCCCGATCCAAAGACCGAATCCAAGAGCTAGCTCCATCAAGAACCCTCCATCGCTTCGAGCTCAATTCGAGTGCGAAAGAGGAACCAGAAGCTGTAGAGCATGGCCAGGCTCAATAGGACGATCTGCACCGCCACGACCAGCGGCAATAGTTTAGGCCTCTGCGCTAGTAGCGCACAATAGGCGCAGACCGACAACCAAAGGGAGATTCTGGGTATGTACCTCGTCGTCAACCGGTTGATGATGATCTCCGATTCCGCTTGCGACAAGACGTGGCGTTCGCGCCTTCGGCATTCCTCGCCAATGGAGAGAATGACCGAGTTGGCGAAGAAAATTAGCACTCCATCGAGCAAGACCTGGTTCCAGGTGAGGGGCCTGTCGATTAGGGAAGAGAAGACGAGGCCCGTCCACAGCTGCAGAAGAGAGAGCCACATCGTTCGATATAGCCAATCAAGAGCAAAAGCCAACTTCACCGTCATCACTCCAATAAGGGATTAACTAGAACACAGAAACGGAATTCGAAACTCTATCTCCGAATGCCCCTTGTCCACCAGCCCCGTAAAGAGCAGCTCGCCACCAAAGAATTGCAACATCGATCTCGCGGCTTGTAGCCTCACCTCCGTCAGACTGCCGAGTTCCTCCGGCAAGACTCCAGTCGCTCTCTTGCTCGCACCCCGCGCGAGCTGAGCGACCTCAGTCGATCCCCGAACTGAGAGAAACATCGTGAGGAACTCAGACTCGTAGAGCCGCCTATACGAAGTAGGGAGGAGGACCCAACCTCCTGAGCGTGCGTCATCACCGGCTACCTCCTGGATCGCGGTGGTCACACCAGCCACAATCATTCTCCACGCTTCAATGTTCAAGCGAACTCGCCCCGGCCACTTCGAAGACAGTACTGACTTCATGAGGTCATCGCTATGTTCGTCTCGTCCCGAGAGCGATCTCAACCCGTCCGCGAATGCATCAACCACATCACGGAGGACGGCCTTGTTCTCGGACACAAGACGTCGACGAGAGGCCAACGAGCCCTCTCGCCCAACCCTCGCTGAGAGCCGCTCGACTTCGGGAGCTACCACGCGCTCGAAGTCCGTTGCGTGCCGGGACTGGAGAGTCTTGAGGAAGCTCGCGACCTCCTGACACAACTCGACCTCGAGCCAACGGCTGAGGGCGCTCGCCGTGAGTCTTCGAATCTCAACCCAGTGAAGCGGGCCGTCGTCTCGATCTCTCACCATATCCAAGTGCACCCAGTCCCCGCCGTATAGTGCCGGCACTTGGCACACATATGAACTCAACGCGAAACCGCTCCTGAAGGCTTCGTCGATCTCCGCACGGTCTTCGGGGTCAGCCGTAAGCTCGCCAACCGAAGTTCCCTTGGGCAGCTGAGCGGGGACGTTGGGCGTGCCGACCAGCCTACCGTCTTCATCTAGTTCAAAGACGCTGCTGAGCCCCCGGTGCCCTTGTGCGAGGCGTAGCT
This sequence comes from Acidobacteriota bacterium, assembly GCA_029263375.1. Classification (GTDB taxonomy): domain Bacteria; phylum Acidobacteriota; class Thermoanaerobaculia; order Multivoradales; family JAHEKO01; genus JAHEKO01. The sequence continues at coordinate 14,991 of JAJCXP010000340.1, forward strand.
CGCGATGGTAGGCCTGCTTCATCAGCAACACGAACAGGAACAAGAAGGCGACCGCTTTCAAGTAGGCGAGGACCCACAAGCCCCCGACCTCACTGACGAGAATCCGGCGCACGCTCTCCCGATATGGCAAAGAGATTCCCTCAGTAAGAAACAGCCACCAGTCGGGGCCAAGGAGTAACACCAACTGCCCGACCCCCCATACGAAGAAGGCGGTGCCCGCGAGCTTTCGGGACACGCCGAGAACTTGGCGACGGAATCGCCCCGTGCCGGTCATTTCCAGCTGAGTCTGCGCGATCGATACACCTAAGAAGCAAAGAGCCACACCGCTGAACAATACGTTGGGGACGCGAGAGAACTCAGCAAACGCCGCCAACCCGGATAGGACCTCAATCGCCAGGAAGGCTACGAGGTATGGAACGATGTCGAGATTCCGCCCTCTTCGGTAGCAGAGGCCTGCGAGCAGCAACGGCGTTCCGCTGGGTACCAATGGCACCACTCGGGTAAGTAGATAATCCTCTTCGAGAGAGATCCCACTAGCGAGGCCTAGAAGAGTGTTCGCAACAAGCAGCAGGTACGCCAGAAAAACGAGCCCCACACCCAGGGTCAAATACCCGAGAAAACGCCTCTTCAGATGTCGATAAGAAAGGTAGCAGCCTGTGAGCCCGACGAAGGTCACGAAGAGGTTGAGCAGGAAGACCACAAAGGCGTGGGATGGCGCCGGCATCGTCACGTCCATTGCCGCGCGCACCTCGCCGGCCACCGTCTCGCTTCGGTTGACCAAAGTGAGCCCCACAGCGTGGCTCACGTAGTCCGCGTACAAGGGCGAGACCTCACCGATTCTTAGGGCTGAGGACTTCTGATACCAGGCCCGAGCCGTGAAATCATACCCGCGACCAAGGTGGAGCCCCGGGTAGCCGAGCGCCACTTTGCTGTCTCTGAAGGGGAGAACGGCGTAGAGGGTCAGTACATCGTTGAGTTTCGCCGCTTCTTCAATAGCTCGGAGCTTTTTGTAGGTCCGCTCCAAGATCGGCGCGAGTGCAAGGTGGTTCAGGTACTCTCCCACCTCGTCTAGCGTGTAGGGGCTGTCGAGGGGGAGAACGAAGTGCCCGCACCCAACACTCCTCGCACCCTTGTCAGTTGCTCTGAAAGGCGCGCAAGGACCATGAGGATCATCAGGCAAAGCCGCGGGAAGGCTGCTGGCGTGGACGAACCGGACCGAGGCGATGGGGCCCTCTCGGTCCACCGAATCCGATCCCCCCTCTCCAGGCTGTATTGCTTGAGAGATTTCACGCGCGAGCCCAGCCAACGGCGAGCCCAGAGTCTCAGGACCGCTAAGCCTGAGCAGATGATGAGCACCCTCTTCGTAGCCCTCGAAGACAACATGCAGATGGTAGAAGCCAAGCGCTGGCGGTACTAGTAGCAGTAGCCCTAGACCCACGGTCGTCAGTCGCCCTAACTTCCCTGAGAATTCTCTCATTCTTTGGATTGCAGTCCCCGCTGCACAGCAAGCTTGGCCCCGGACCGCTGAGCGAACCAATTCTGAGGCAGCTGCCTGATCTTGATTGTATTGCTCGAAACATTACCATGGTCGAGCCCGTTCACCCAAGAACGACCCGTTTCATCAACGCCAGGTCTGATCCGTCGGGTACGATCGAGGACGGTTTGATCCGATGCAACCCGTGCAGGCTCTCTTCTGAGAGGCAAGGACACATCGCCACGCTTGTGGCCGGCGGCGTGTCCGGGGCTCAGGCCAGCTCTTGACCCCGGGATCCGATGACCTGACCCCCATTTCCGCGCAGCACGAATGAGAGTTTTTCCAGCGAATTAAACATCGGTACCGCCTCTCGGGTGGGCGGGGGAAATCAGTGAAATGGGCGGGGCGGAGGTCGCTTCGAGCGACCGGAGCCCCGCCCCCTTGGCAAAGACGGTCGGCGGCAGCTGGCCGAGCGAGCTGTGCGGCCGCACCTGGTTGTAGTCGAGCCGCCAGGCCGCGATCTTGAGCCGCGCATCGCGCAGGCTCGTAAACCAGTGCTGGTTCCAGCACTCGTCGCGAAACTTGCCGTTGAAGCTCTCGACGAAGCAGTTTTCGATCGGCTTGCCTGGGCGGATGAAGTCGAGTTGGATGCCTCGCTCGTAGGCCCAGGCGTCGAGAGCTCGGCCGGCAAACTCCGGCCCGTTGTCCATCACCAGACTCAGTGGCTTGCCCCGCCGCTCGATCACCTGGTCCAGCACCCGTGTGACGCGCTCGCCCGACAGCGACGTGTCGACCTCGATCGCTACACACTCTCTCGTGAAGTCATCGACGACATTGAACCTCCGAAAGCCGCGGCCCGTCGCCAGACTGTCGGCCATGAAGTCCATCGACCAGCGCTCGTTCGGCCCCTCGGGAAGGACCTTCGGACGGCGAGCCGTCTGGGCTATGCGCTTGCGCCTCTTGCGCCGCACAGCGAGCTTCTCCTCGCGGTACATGCGTTGAATTCTCTTGTGATTCACGCCCCAGCCCTCACGCACCAGGAGCACGTGCAGGCGTCGGTAGCCGAAGCGAGGTCGCTCGGCGGCGAGCTCGAGTAGGCGCTCCCGGAGCCCCTCGGGCTCCTGCCGGCACGATCGATACCGGTAGCTCGACTCTGCGATCTGGATCACCCGACACGCCCGCCGCACGCTGACTCCATGACGACCTCACAGCCATTTCACTGCGCGCCGCCGTGCGACGAGCTTCACCACTTTCGGTCCACGACCTCCTGGAGCATCTGCTTGTCGAGCGACAGATCCGCCACCAGCTTCTTGAGCTGGCGGTTCTCCACCTCGAGCTGCTTGAGACGCTTGGCCTCCGAGACCGTCATCCCTCCGTACTTCGATTTCCAGCGGTAGTACGTCTGCTCCGAGATCCCGTGCTCGCGGACCACGTCCTTGACCTTCTGGCCGCCCTCGACCTGCTGAAGCACACGAATGATCTTCTCTTCCGAATACCGGCTCTTGCGCATCCAAGACTCCTTCCTTTGGGCCGGAAAGATCTCATTCTACGTACGCCAGCATTCGGGGGTCAGGTCATCTGTCCTCCCAGGGAAAGAGCAGGGAAAGAAGAGGGAAAGTTGGGCGAACGGTCGCCCAACCAACACGCAAGACCAAACAAAATTAACGGTCGCCGATTAAGAAAAGGTGTCCCGACAAAAAA
>JAJCXP010000341.1 GCA_029263375.1 Acidobacteriota bacterium
GCCCAGCATGCCGACGCTCGCGCTCGGCGTGTCCTCCTGGCTCCGCGGACGGTAGTAGGCGTGCCCGACGTTGAGCTCGGAGATCATCTCCTGGATCACGAAGGTCACGTCGTCGCGCGAAGCGCAGTCCTCGAGCATCGGCCGGTAGTGCTCGCGCACCGCCGTCCAGTCGACGCCGTGCATGTTCGGGTCGTAGAAGAAATCGCGCTCCATGCGCCACGCCTCGGCGAAGAGCTGCCGCCACTCGGCGCGCGGATCGATGTTGGCGATCATGCCGTCCGTCGACAGCGGCTCCATCTTCTGATCGGGCGTGGCGCCGACGATCGCCATCCGGTTGCCGTCGATCGCCAGCAGCTTCTTGCCGTCGGCCGACATGTCGAAGGCATCGGCGCTCCCCAGAACGACCTTCTCCGGCTCCTCGTCGTCCTCCAGGTCGAGCAGCCGGATCGACGGCTCGCCCAGCAGATCGGAGTTGGAGCCGCGCACGAACACCAGCTGTCCCTCGTCGTTGACCGACAGCCCGAGAAAGAAGCCGCGCTCGACCGGCAGCTGGATCGCCCGGCGCTCGAACCCCTCGAGGTCGATCTCGACCGGCTCGGGCGCCTCGCTCTCACTTTCGTCGTCGCTGTCCTCGTCGTCCTCTTCGCTCTTCTTGCTCTTCTTGCTCTTCTTGTCCTTCGATTCCTTCTTGTCCGCGGCCGTCTCGGGCTCGTCGTCGTCCCACTCCTCGAGGTCGATCTCGGGCAGCAGCGGCGAGTCGACGTCGGCGCGCAGCGGCACGGCGTACAAACGGTCGGTCGCGGCGTAGACCCAGGTGGTGCCGAAGTCCTCGTAGATCGGATCGGAGTACTCACGCAGGCTGGCGAAGTAGAGAAAATCGCCGTCGCGATCGAAGGTCGGCCAGGAATCCTGGAACATGCCGGCAGTCACCCGATGCAGGTTGCCCGCCGGGACATCGTAGAGGTGAATCGAAGTCGGCTGCCGGCCGCTGGTGCCGGCGGCGAATGCCATCCAGCGCGAGTCCGCCGACCACGACACCCGCGGCGTTCCGAGACCCTCGTCCTTCGCGACTTCGATCAGCGAGTCACCCTCGAATGTGTAGAGCCAGAGGGTGGAGGTCTGATCCCAGAAGGCAATCCGGCCGGAGTCGGGCGACCAGGCCGGCTGACTGAGGAAGCCGCGGCCCGCCTCGGTGAGCTGCTTCGCCTCGCCGAGGCCATTCGATTGAGCCACCCAGAGCTCGTAGTTGGCGCCCGATGCGTCCGAGAAGTAGCTGATCCAACGGCCGTCCGGGCTCCAGGCGGGGTCGCGCTCGGCAATGCCGTCGGTTCGCGTCAGGTTGATCGGCGAACCGTTCTCTGCCGGCAGGGTCCAGACGTCGCCACGCGCCTCGACCAGCGCCCGTTTACCGGTCGCCGACAGTCGCCGATTGGTGACCCGGTCGGCGACGTCGAGCGCCTGCGTGCGCAGCCGCGGCCGATCCCCCGGGATGGTGACCCGAAGGACCCGCGCCTCGCCGACCTGCGGGTCGAGCAGATGCAGCTCGGAACCGTGCTGATAGACGATCTCGCCGCCGCCATCGGCGCCGGGACCGATCGAAGGCCACTTGACGTCGTAGTCCTCGTAGGTCGTCACCTGCCGCCGCTCGTCGCTCTGGAGGTCGTACCGCCAGATGTTCAGGCGGTGGCCCGGGCCGTCGTCGGAGAGGTAGAAGAGAGTCTCGTCGCCCACCCACATCGGCAGGGTGTCTGTGCCCTCCCAATCGGTGATCCGGCGCGACGTCTGCGCCTCCAGATCGAACAGCCAGATGTCGGTTGCCATCCCCCCCCGGTAGCGCTTCCAGGTGCGATGGTCGCGCGTGTGGGGGGTGTACGCCAGCCAGCGCCCACTCGGGCTGATCGCGCCGACACCGCCGTACGGCACCGGCAACTTGGCCGGCAGGCCGCCCTCCGCCGCGACCGTGAACAGCTCCTGAGCGCGCGGGTAGTCCCGAACGCCGCCAGCGAAGTAGATCAGGCGCCCGTCGGCTGCCCAGTCGGTGAGCACCTCGGTGGCCGGATGGTGGGTGACGCGCATCGGCACGCCGCCGCCGGCCGGGACCGTGTAGAGATCGCTGTCGCCGTCGTAGTTGCCCATGAAGGCGATCGAACCGCCGTCGGGACTGAACTTCGGATAGCGCTCTTCGCCGGCGGGGCTCGCCAGCGGCGTCGCGAGGCCACCCTCGCGCGGCACCAGCCAGAGGTCGTTGGCGTACAGGAAAACGACCTGAGTGGCGCTGACATCGGGATAGCGCAGCATTCCGGCGTGCGGCTCGACTTCGGCCGAACCGGGCGAAGCGAGCAGGAGTGCGAGCGCCATCACGAGCGCGAACGGGCATCGAGTCATTGTCCAAACCCCCTGGTTGTGTGAGAAAGCTGGCGGACCCCGGTGGGAGCGACCACCGCTCGGCCGATCCTACACAGATCGCTCGGCTGAGATCTCCGGGCGAGCCGCGAGTGGTCGCTGGACCGTACTACGAGCCGCGGCGGTGTGAGTTTCAGCCGCGGCGACGACGCTAGCCACCGACGCCATGGAGCGCCTAGAATGGGTCGCCAGCCGACCATCAAGGTGAGGAGAGGCGGGAGTCCCGTGACGCCCGCCGCTGCGACCTCGCACGGCTGATCTCGATCCAGATCCGGGGGTTCATCGATGCGCTCAGCCACGCCGAAGACCAAGCTCCTCGTGACCGCTCTGCTGCCGCTGCTGCTCGCGGCCGGCGCCTCGGCCGAATCGCCAGATCCGCCGCCTTACTATGCGATCCAGAACGTCAGGGTCGCCACCGGCACAGGCGCAGAGCTCGAGCAGGCGACGGTGCTGATCGCCGATGGGCTGATCGAGGGCGTCGGTCCCGGGCTCCGCATCCCCAACGACGCCTGGGTCGTGGACGGCAGCGGTCTGACGCTCTACCCCGGACTGATCGACGGTCTGACCGCCCTCGGGCAGAAGGCCGAGGAGGAGAGCTCCGCCGGCGGACCCGGTGGCACTCCGCAGCTGCTCGGACCCGAGGACCGGCCGAGGACCACTCCCTGGCTGAGCGCCGCCGAGCTGCTATCCGGCGATGGCGGGGTCGACAGGTGGCGCAAGGCCGGCTTCACGGCGGCGATCTCGGCGCCGCCGAGCGGCATCTTCGCCGGCGAAGCGGCGCTCATCCACCTCGGCGACGCCGATGGAGCGGAGCGCGTGGTCGCCTCGGAGCTGGGTCAGCGCCTGAACCTGGAGCATGGCGGTTTCGGCTCGTTCCCGAGCTCGCTCATGGGAACGCTGTTCTACGTCAAGCAGCTGGTCTTCGATGCTCGTCACTATGCCGATTCCAAGGCGCTCTACGCCGGCTCCCCAGCCGGGCGTGAGCGACCCGGGTACGACCGCGCGCTCGAGGCGCTCGAGCGCTCGCTGGCCTCCAAGAATCGGTTCCTGATCCCCGGCCATCTCGGCCGAGAGATCGATCGCGCGCTGGTGCTGCAGGAGGAGCACCAGATCCCGATGCTGATTTACGGCGCTCACGGCGCCTACGCCCGGGCCGACCGTCTGTCGGCGACCGGCACCCCGGTCCTGGTCAGCCTCAACTGGCCCAAGGACAAGAAGGATCGTGACCCCGCGGCCGACATCTCGCTCCGGACGCTTTACCACCAGCGGATGGCGCCGGGCACGCCCGCGGCGCTCGCCGCGGCCGGCGTCGAGTTCGGGTTCTACTCCGACGGATTGGCGGCGCCGAGCGAGGTCTTCGAGGCGATCCGCGGCGCCATCGAGGCCGGGCTCTCCGAAGCGGACGCGCTGACGGCGCTGACCGCGGCACCCGCCCGGATCTTCGGCGTCGGTGACCGGCTGGGGACGATCGAGAAGGGCAAGATCGCGAATCTGGTGCTCGCCAGCGCGCCGCCCTGGGCCGAGGACGCCGAGATCACCGCGGTCTGGGTCGACGGCCGCAAGTATCAAGAGCGCAAGACCGAGGAGGACTCCGAACCGCCCGCGGCCGATGTCTCGGGCACCTGGGCCCTCAACCTGACCACGCCCGGCGGCGTGCGTGAGCTGACCGCGACACTCGAGATGGACGGCGAGGGCAAGGTCAAGGGTGACATCGAGGGCCAGACCGGCACGACCGCTCTGGACGAAGGCAAGATGAGCGCCGACCTGCTGCGTTTCAAGACCACCCGCTCGATGGGTGGGAGCGAGGTCACCGCATCCTGGTCCTTGACCATCGACGGGGAGAGCGCCACCGGGGCGATGAGCGCCGGTCCGATGTCGATGGACGTCTCAGGCGCCCGAACAGCGAAGGCGGACAGCGACGAGAAGGCCGACGCCGGCGACGATGCGGACGACGAGGTGCCGCTCGAGGAGCTCACCGCGGCGATGGCTCGCTACCAGGGCCCGGTGCGCCGCATGCAGAGCTACGCGATCACCAACGCGACCGTCTGGACCGTCTCAGGGGCTACCGTCGAGAACGGCACGGTGGTCGTCCGCGACGGCAAGATCGCTGCGGTCGGCGCCGACGTCGCGATCCCGCGCGGCGCAGAGCTCATCGACGCCGGCGGCGGCGCTCTGATTCCGGGCATCCTCGACGCCCACTCGCACATCGCGATCGAGGGCGGCGGTAACGAGGGGTCGGTGGCGGTCACCGCGATGGTCCGGATCGGCGACGTCCTCAACCCGGACGACATCGGCATCTATCGCGCCCTGGCAGGCGGCGTCACGGCCGCCAACATCCTGCACGGCAGCTCGAACCCGATCGGCGGTCAGAACCAGCTGATCAAGCTGCGCTGGGGCTCGGACGCCGAGGGGCTCAAGGTCGCAGGCGCGCCGGCGGGGATCAAGTTCGCGCTCGGCGAGAACCCCAAGCGCTCGAACTTTCGCAGTTTCCGGATCCCGCAGCGCTACCCACAGACCCGCTTGGGCGTAATGGACGTTATTCGGCAGGCGTTCTCGGACGCCGTCGAGTATCGACGGGAGTGGAGCGACTACCGGGCGGCAAGCGCCGCCGGCCGGCCACCGACGCCGCCCCGCCGCGACCTCAAGCTCGAGGCGCTGGTCGAGATCCTGGAGGGCGAACGGCTGGTCCACTCGCACTGCTACCGCGCCGACGAGATCCTGCAGCTCCTGCGCCTGGCCGAGGAGTTCGGGTTCCGCATCGCCACTCTTCAGCACGTGCTCGAGGGCTACAAGATCGCTGACGAGATCGCCGCGCACGGCGCCGGGGCGTCGACCTTCTCCGATTGGTGGGGCTACAAGGTCGAGGCGTACGACGCGATCCCGTACAACGCCGCCCTGATGACCGAGCGTGGCGTGCTGGTGTCGATCAATTCCGACAGCGGCGAAGAGATGCGCCACCTGAACCAGGAGGCCGCCAAGGCGGTCAGGTGGGGCGGCATGGACGAGGTCGAGGCGCTCAAGCTGGTGACGCTCAACCCGGCGATCCAGATGGGGGTCGGAGATCGAATGGGCTCGATCGAGGTCGGCAAGGACGCCGACCTGGTGCTCTACGACGGACATCCGCTGGCGATCACCTCGGTGGTCCAGAAGACCTTCGTGGACGGCGACCTCTACTTCGACCGGACCGTGGACCGCGAGCGTCAGGCGACGATCGACGCCCTCAAGGAACGGATCCAGGGTGACGATGAGGAGAGTGAA
>JAJCXP010000342.1 GCA_029263375.1 Acidobacteriota bacterium
GCCTCGAGGGCCGCTGCCGGCACGGGGTGGCACTTGTTGCACTGGGGGGTGTCCACGAACAGCGCCTTGCGGGCGGGCTCCTCGCTCTCACCACGGGCCGATGGGGCGCCGCCGGCCAGCAGCCCGGCGCCAACGACCAGAAGACCCACAACCATGCTCCAGTTTGTTCGACGGTTCATTTTCGAGTGCTCCTCCTGTTGCTCTCGCGACGGTGCGCGCCCCGTTCTTTGGACGACCAGCGCCCGAATGCGAGCACGCCTGCGCCCCGAGCCTAGACATCGGAGCGCCGCCCGCGCACCACCCCCCGGGGTAGCAGCCTCTCCAACGCCGGCGGGCGTGGACGGCCTCTCACGATTCGATGACACTGCCAGTAGAGAGATTCCCGCACGACTCGCCACCAAAAGGTCGCAGGACGGGCCAGCAGGGAGGACGCAAATGAGATGGAAGACAATCCTGATGCCCTCGATTCTCGGAGCGGCAGCGGTCTTGTTTCTGGCGGTCACCGGCTTCACCCTTCCTCGTGAGGAGGGCGCCGCTCCGATGAGGTCGGAGCAGTTCGAGGAGTGCGCCACCTGCCACGAAGAGCACGCCGAGACCTTCTTGCTGAACCCTCACTCGGCACTCGAGTCGGAGGGCCTGGCCATGAAGGCAGGCGCAGAGTCGAGTTGCACCGCTTGCCACGGCGACCCGACTGCTCATCTCGACGAGGGTGGGGGCGAAGGCAACATCTTCGCCTTCGGCGAGGACGAGCTGCCCTCGGCGCGCACCGAGAGCTGCCAGGGCTGCCACGCCAAAGAGCATCCGCGTTTCGTGGCCACGTCCCACTCCAAGGCGGGCCTCGACTGCACCAGTTGCCACGGCATTCACGGCGACGTCTGGGCGCTGTTCGATGCACCCAGCCAGATCCGAACCGAGCTGCAGAGCCCGCGGGTTTCGGACAGCTGCACCGACTGCCACAACGAAGTCTTCGCCGAGTTCGAGTTCAACGAACGGCACCGTCTTCAGGAGGGCACCCTCGAGTGCACCAGCTGCCACAACCCGCACGAGCCTCCGCAACGCTGGATGCTCGGCGGATTCAAGCAGGAAGCGTGCTCCACCTGCCACGCCGACAAGAGCGGTCCGTGGGTATTCGAGCACGGCTCGGGGCGCGGCGAAGGCTGCACCTCCTGCCACACGCCGCACGGGTCGCCCAACCGCCACATGCTCGCGTTCCAGAACGTTGCGGAGCTCTGCTACAGCTGCCACATCGCGGTGCCCGGCTTCCATTCGCGCTTCACGCTCGATAGCCAGTGCACGAGCTGCCACTCGACCATCCACGGATCGCACATCGATCCCTTCTTCTTGCAGTAACGGGAGGCGAGTCAGATGAGAGTTACCAAACTGCGTGTCTTGTCGCTGGCCTGCGCCGCGGCGCTGGTCGCGCTGCCGGCAGCGGCCCAGGAGAGCGGAGCGTTCACCGGGAGCTTCCAGGTCGGTTTCCGAATCGTGGACGTCACCGGCTCGCCCAACAAGTACAGCGAGGACATCAACCTCGAGGACGGTCCGCGGCTGTTCAGATTCGACATCGACTACATCCCCGAAGACGAGATGCGAAAGTTCGCGGACAAGGTGACCATCGACCTCAACAATTTTGGAGGCGACCCCTTCGAGAGCCTGAGCGTCTCGGTCGAGAAATTCGGGCGCTACGACTTCGACTACGACCGGACCAAGTCCAACTACTTCTATAACGACATCATCCTGCCGATCGAGCTCGCCGGCGACCCGGCTCTGGCTCTGGCGGGCGACTTCCACCACTTCGACTTCGACCGCGTCCACGACCGCGCCAACTTCAAGGTCTGGTTCGGCGACAACGCGACCTTCAACTTCGGGCTGAATCGCTACACCCGCAAGGGTGAGAGCACGACCACCCTCGACATCGCCCGCGACGAGTTCGAGTTCGACAAGCCGATCGACGAGTCGCTCAACGATTATCTGGGCTCGTTCCAGTACTCCTGGGACAAGGTGACCCTGGTCCTCGAGGAACGCTACCGAGAGTTCGACAACGTCGTCGAGCTCTTCCTGCCAGGTCGGTCGCTGGGCGAAGATCCGGTGGACGCGTCGATCCTCGACTTCTACTTCTCGAACCAGCCCTACGACTACACCAGCAACGATCACATCGTGCGGCTGATCGCTCAGCCGAACAGCAGGCTGCTGGTGCGAGCCCAGGCCGACATCCAGTCGGTGGACCTCGATCTCAAGGTGGACGAGACCGGCGGCGGCACCAACTTCGACGGCGCACCGCTCGTGATCGACAACACCGGCAACGGCGAGGTGGACCGCGACATCGACCTGTTCGACCTCGACATCAGCTACCGGTTGAACGAGCGCTGGGCGCTGATCCTGGGTGCACGTAAGAACTCCCTCGACCAGCAGGGCAGTCGAGTCTTCGGCAACGCGCTCGGGACCGGCGACTGGGAGATCGACACCACCAGCGTCGACCTCGGCGCCCAGGTCAGCCTGTCGTCGAAGGTCACAGTCGCTGCCGGGTTCCGCCAGGAGTCGCGCGACATCGACTCGCGCTGGACGCTCGGCGACGAGGTTCATCTCGAGAAGGTCAAGACCGACCAGACCGGCTACTTCGCCAACCTGGCCTGGGCACCCCGCAAGGGCTGCAGCGTGAACGTCGAGCTCGAGGACAGCTCGTTCGACGACCCGTTCACGCTGGCCTCGCCGACCGATCGGCAGCGCTACAAGGTCCGCGGCCGATACAAGCTCGAGAACGGCTTCTCGGTCCTCGGATCGCTAGCGATCAGTGAGCTCGAGAACGACCGCTCGGGCTGGGACTCGAGCTCCGAGCAGCTCAACGTGCGCCTCGCCTACGACAAGAACAAGCTCAGCGCATCAGTCGGCGTCTCGAACGTCGACGTCGACCGCCGGATCGACCAGACGGTGGTCACACTGCCCGGTTTCGGCGGCGGTGCCGAGCTGTTCTTCCCGATCAACTACGAAGTCGACTCCGATTTCGTCGATGCCCGGTTCCGCTACGACGCCAGCGACCGAGTCGCGTTCGGTGGGGACTTCAGACTCTACGACAACAGCGGTACCTTCGGCGTCGAGCGCGACGACTACCGAGGTTGGGTCGAGGTCGGTATCGGCGATGGCTACCTGGTCCATCTCGGCTACCGCACGATCGACTTCAACGAGACTCGTTTCGACTTCGACGACTACGACGCCGATATCGCCGAGCTATCGATCGGCTATCGCTGGTAGGCCTCGGTTGGCGATCGACCGACCCATTTTCTAGTCGTGTGCCACGAGCGCTCAGGAGAGTGTGTGGCACACTTCGCCGGATGCAGGAACGCCCGGCAGCTCGTAGGTCGATCGCCAACCTTTCTCTCGTCCTGGCGCTCGTATGTCACGGCACGGTCGCGCGGGCCGAGATCGGCGTCGACAACTTCACCGCCCTGCTGACGATCACCACCGACTACGTCTATCGCGGCCTGTCGCAGAGCCATGAAGACCCCGCGGTCCAGGGCGGATTCCAGTTTCAGCACGACGACGGCTTCTTCGCCGGGGTCTGGGCCAGCAGCGTCGACTTCCCAACCAACCGCAACCGGTCCGAGCCGCGGGACCTCGAGGTGGACTACTACCTCGGCTACGCCTGGGAGCTGGCCCGCGACTGGGGGGCCAACATTCAGCTCACCCGCTACACCTACCCGGGCGATGACCCGGCGTTCGAGTACGACTACGACGAGGTGGCTCTGTCGGCGCAGTTCCGCGACCTGGCCGCGGCCTCGGTGCACCTGTCGAACGACCTTTTCGGCCGCGGCGAACGAGCGGTCGCCTACGAGTTGAGCGGCCGCATTCCGCTCACCGGGCGCTTCGAGGGACTGGTCGGCCTGGGATTCTTCGATCTCGACAAGATCCTCGGCGATTCCTACACGTATTGGAATGTCGGGGTCTCCGTGACCCTCGACCAATTCGCCCTGGATCTGGCGTATATCGACACCTCGAGCTCCGCCACAAGCTTGTTCGGGAACGAGGTCTCGGGCGGCCGGTTGGTGGCCACGGTTTCCGCCCAAATGAATTGAGAGCCTCGATTGAACCATTCCGCGAACCGGCGGCACTCAAGGAACAGGGCCGGTGCAGCCGCCGGCTCCGGAACGAGCAACATGCCTCCTTCGGCCATGCGCGCCCCTTCGACTCGAAACTCCGACCCCGGCGAAGACCTGATCCTACTGCGGCGGGTCGCGGAGCGCGACCGTGAGGCGTTCGAGCGGCTCTATCTCGAGTATCACCCCCGGGTAATCCGCTTCCTCTACCGGCTGACGCGCAACACCGAGACGGCCGAGGAGGTCTTCAACGACGTCATGTTCGTGGTCTGGCAGAAAGCCTCCGACTTCCGTGGTCACTCGCGAGCCTCTACCTGGATCCTAGGCATCGCCTACCGCAAAGGACTCAAGGCGGCGGCGAAGGCGCGCCGCCTGCGCGCCCAGCGCCCATTCTCGGAGCTCGAGCTCGCCACCCTGCAGGAGCCGCGGTCGATGGTCGACCGCCGAGAGCTGCGCGACTGGGTCGGCAAGGCGCTCGACTCACTGCCCGACCCCCAGCGGATCGTGATCGAGCTGGCCTACTTCCTCGGCCATTCCTGTGCCGAGATCTCGGAGATCGTCGGCTGCCCGGTCAACACCGTCAAGACTCGCATGTTCCACGCGCGTAGGCGCCTGCGAGACCTACTTCCCCACCTCGGCGCCCCAGCCGCGTCGCCGAGCGCAGCGGAGATCAGCGAATGAATCAGGCAACCCCATCAGCCGATCGCCACAGCGAGATCTGGGATCTCCTCCCCTGGTACGCCAACTCGACGCTGTCCGACGCGGATCAGCGAACCGTGGAGGCGCACCTCGAAAGCTGTACCGAGTGCGCGCGTGAGCTGTCGTTCCTGTCCGGCCTGAGCGCTACGATGCACGCCGAAGAGGCGCTCCTGGTCCCGGCCGAACGGTCGCTCGCCGCCGTCACCGGGAGGATCGACACGGTCGAGGCGGCCCGGCAGGGGCGGCTCGACTGGCGCGACGTGGCGCGGATCGTTCGTGCCAAGCTCGCTGCGGGGGGCGGATTCCGCCTCGACCCGGCGCTCGCAGCGATCGCCCTGCTCCTGATCGTCGTCACCGCCTGGTTCGGCTCGAGCGCCTTCGAGCCCGAGTTCCGAACGCTCTCGAACGTCGAGGCCCAGGCTTCGGATGCCGAGCCGACGATCCGACTGGTCTTCGCGGGAACGGCCACGATCGACGAGCTGCAAGAGCTGCTCACCGGTCTCGGCGTGACCCTGGTACAGGGACCTTCCAACTACGGCGTCTACACCGCCCGTATCGCGGCGGCACCGAACGGCGCGCAGCCCGTCGAGGTGCTCGACGAGCTGCGACGGCACCCTCTGGTCAGCTTCGCCGAGCCAATCCCGGGGCCGGAGGCCCCAGGGAGCGCACCGTGAGCCCAGTCAGCGCTCTGGCGATCGCGCTGGTCTCGGTCGCACTCACGAGCGGGTCGTTCGCTCAGGCGTCCACGCACGATGAAAGGCCCGAGAGCTCGGTGTCGGAGATCGGCGCCGGCGTTCAGATTCTGGTGACCTTCGAGCAGCGGTCGAGCCGTCGGTTGCCGAGCGCTGGCTCGACACCGCGCGGATACAGCGGCAGCCGAGCCGCTTACAAGACCTCGCCGAGGTCGGCGCGCATGGCTCTGAAGCTGGCGCGCGAGTACGGTCTGCGCCATGTCGACGGCTGGCCGATCGAGCTGCTCGACGTCCACTGCGTCGTCTACGAGGTCCCCGACGGCCGGTCGACCGGCGAGCTACTCGACCGACTATCTTCGGATCCTCGCGTCGCGAGCGCCCAGCGGATGCAGCTCTTCGAAGTGCTCGGCCGCGAGAGCTACAACGACCCCCACTTCCCGTTGCAGCACGGTCTACACGCCATGCAGGTCGCCGAGGCCCACCGTTGGGGTCTTGGCGACGGCGTTCGCGTCGCGATCGTCGACACCGGCGTCGACATCGATCACCCCGAGCTCGAAGGACGGCTGGCCGCCGCGGAGAACTTTGTCGATGACGACTCCCTCCGCTTCACTCAGGACGTTCACGGCACCGCCGTGGCGGGCGTGATCGCGTCGCTGGCCGACAACGGGATCGGGATCGTCGGGGTCGCGCCCTCGGTCCGCATCCTGGCTCTCAAGGCGTGCTGGGAGGGCGCCGATGGCTCGGCGAGCGCAATCTGCTCGACCTTCACCCTGGCCAAGGCGATCAGCTTCGCAGTCGGCAAGCGCGCCGACGTTCTCAATCTGAGCCTCACCGGGCCTCGCGACCCCCTGCTGGCCGAGCTGCTCGCCCGCGCGATCGATCGCGGCGTGGTGGTTGTCACTGCGATGGCCGAGGGCGGCAGCGGTGGCCCCGGGTTTCCCGCCTCTCTCGATCGGGTGATCGCGGTCAGATCGGCGCGCGGCCGGATCGCACGCGGCGCGCTCGACCCCGCCACGACGATCGCCGCGCCGGGAGAGGACGTCCTGACCATCCGGCCGCAAGGCGCCTACGACTTCATGTCTGGCAGCTCGCTCGCGGCCGCGCACGTCTCGGGCGTCGCGGCGCTGCTGCTCGAGCAACGGCCGAAGCTGACCCACGACGCCATCCTGCGCCTCCTCGACTCGACCTCGGACCGCGCCGAGACCGCGCCCGGAGGGGTCAACGCATGCGCGGCGCTCGCCGAGTTGCTCGGCGGCACGAGCTGCTCCGAGCGACCGTTGCCGGTCGAGCAGCCCGTGCCGACGTCCTAGCCCGCCCTTCTCACCTAGCCCGGTCCTACATCCGCACCCGGTAGGTCACCACCCCGCTGCGACCCGGCTGCGGCCGAAAGAAGCTGGCGTTCGAGAACTCCGAGTAGAGCTCGTCGGTGAGGTTCTCGAGAACGACCCCGATGTGGTGTGACTGCCGGCTGCCCTCGAACAGAGCCACGCCACCGGAGAGCGTGTGGAGGGTGAACGACGGCAGCTCGCGACCGATCGGCGGCGCCGGCTCGTTCGCCTGCAAGTTCAGAGAGCCCGATCCGTTGTGGCGCGCCCGGTACTCGAGCCAGTAGCGGCCAGCCTCCGGCTCATAGCGTGCGTAGGCGACCAGCTTGTCTTCGTAGGTGTCGCCGGTCGGCGGATTCAGACTGTCGTCAGACTCGGCGTCGAGGTGGGTGTAGTTGCCGCCGAGGGACAGGCCGTTGCGAGCCCGGTAGCCGAAGATTGCCTCGACACCTTCGAAGCGCAGGCTGTTCGTGTTGCGCTGCTGAACCACGAAGTCGACTCCGGACAGCTCGATCCGATCCTGGAGATCCTGCGGCAGTTGAGCGATCTCGGCAGGCGACAGGAAGTACTGCACGATGCCGTCGGAGAGGTCGTTGCGGAAGTAGATCAGCTCGAAGACGGCGTTCTGGCGCCGATACTTCAGACCGACGTCAACGTTCTCGCTCTCCTCGGAGACCAGAGCCGCGTTCAGGAGCTGAAAGCCGATGCCCTCGGGAGTCGGCCCGTTGAACAGCCGCTCGATCAGGTTGGGCGAACGGAAGCCGGTGCCGTAGGAACCGAGCAGGTTCAGGTTGTCGCTCAGCTGATACACCACGTTGAACGCACCGACCAGGTTGTCGTCGTCGAAGTCGAGCCCGCTGATATCCCAGTCGGGGGTCGCCTCCGCCTTGGTCGAGATCCGCTGATAGCGCAAGCCGACGGTCAGTTTGAGCCGCTCGCCGATCAACATCTCATCCTGAACGAACGCGCTCCAGCTCGAGTTGGTCGCGTTGGGCGCGTTGGCGACGCTGTCGGTACCGACGATCGGCACCTCAAACGGCGGGCCCGGGAAGCGCAGGGTCGTGGTGGTGACCGAGAAGTCCGTATTGAAGGAGTCGTCCTCGTACGCCTCGACGCCCCAGGTCAGCAGATTGTCGTCGCCCAGAATCTTGTTCAGCTCCGCGCGCAGTCCCAGCGTGTCGATGTCGGTGAAGTTCCGGGTGTCGGCTTCCACCGAGGAGTCCGGGGCACCGGGAAAGATTGGCCCGATGTTGATGTCGATGTCGTTGACCAGCTGGCGCTCGTTGCTCTGCTGGTAGAGCTGCACCTGGACCGAGTCGGCCAGTACGCTCTCGAGAGCCGTGCCGTGGTAGCCGAACGTGTAGCGATCGAAGTCCTGGAACGGATAGAGGATCCGAATTCTGGCGCCGGAGTCGTCGCCGATCAGCTCAGGCTCTACGAAGCCGAAACCGGAGTCGTCGGCCCGATAGCGATTGAGCCGGAAAAAGAACGTGCTGCGATCACTCGGGGCGTAGTCGACGCGGCCGTAGACCGAGCTCTCCTCGGCGCCGCTATCGGTGACCTCGACCCGATCCGGAATGCGGACGGCGCCGAAGCTGCCGGTGCCCGAGTCGTAGTTCGAGCTCTCGGTCACCGAGCCGCCCAGGTTGAACGACCAGTTCGGGCCGCGGCGATCGACCGACGCCTGGCCGCGCACCTGGTCGCCGCTCGAACCGTAGCGCAGCGCCGCGGATCCGCGCACGCCGTCGGCCGGCGAGGCCATCTTGGTCACCAGGTTGAGCACCCCGCCGATGGCATCAGTACCGTAGAGCACCGACGCGGGACCGCGCACGACCTCGACCACCTCCACGGCATCCAGGTCGACCAGGCCGGTGATCTCACCGAAATCGGTCTGGCGCCGCGGGTTGTTCATGCGCAGGCCGTTCTCGAGAAACAGCACCCGTAGACCGCGAGCTCCGCGAATCACCGGCCGGCCCTGGTTCGGGCCGACGCCGTTGACGTCGACTCCCGGCTGATCGCGCAGCAGCTCGGCCGCGTTGTTCGCCTGCTTGCGCTCGATCTCCTCGGCCGGGATCACGGTCACCGGAGTCGACAGATCGAACACATCGGCCTCGCGGCCGGTTGCGGTGACGGTGGTCGCGGCGAAGAAAGAGAGCTCCGCGGAGCCCTCGTCGACCGGCTTCTGGCGTTCGTCGCCGGCCTCTTCGGCCCCGGACGGCACCGCTCCACTCAGCGCGAGTACGGCCAAGAGAAGGCCGGCGGTTAGGTTTCTGATCATGGTGGATTCCTTTTCTAGCGGCGCGCTCGCATGGGCTGCGGAGCGAGCCGCGATGACTTTCTCGGAGATGTTGAACCGGTAGCCGACGTAGATCAGCACCAGCCC
>JAJCXP010000343.1 GCA_029263375.1 Acidobacteriota bacterium
TGCTCTGCGGGTGCCGGGATCGACAGGTAGATCGACTCACCGCGACGGCGCCACTCGACCTGCAGACGACCGTGCGGCTCGCGCGTGTCGAAGTCGAAGTGGAGAGCGGTGTTGAAGCTCTGCCCGGGCTCGAGGTCGGCCATGCCGACGTTGGCGCCCATCGGCGGCACCTCGTCGCCGAACTGCGGCACCAGCACGAACTCGCCGCCGTCGAACTTCTGGCGCACCGCCGAACGATTCTCGAGCGCCAGATCGAGAGTCACGCGTTGACTCCCCCAGTCGGGCATGTCGGGCATCATCACCGACGGCTTCTGGAAGTTCTCGCCGTGATCCATCTGATCCAGGATCCAGCGTGCCTCGACCAGCCGCATGTGCATGCCGTCCACCGTGCCGCTGTCCGACGGGATGCGCTGCCCCTCGCGGATCAACAGGAAGGAGCCGGCCAGGGCCAGTGCCAGGGCGGCCGCGAAGACCAGAACGCCCGGTTGACGCCACCAATTCAGCGCTTCCCGACGGCGGTGCAGCTCGCGCCGCTGTCGCCGGCGCGCAGACTTCTCACTCGAATCGGTCATCGTTCCTTTCGGTTCGGCGCCGCGTCGAGTGCGGCCCGAAAGCCGAGATAGCCTGCACGATCCTGGGGCAGCAGGCGATAGCGCATTGCACTGCGAAGGTCTTCGGGCCCGAGCACGAAGGCGCCGCCGCGCAATACCCGGTAGCGCCCCTCGCCGTCGAATCTGGGGTTCTCCGCCGGGGCGGTCGAGTAATAGTCGGCGCGGTAGACGTCCTGACACCATTCGTAGACGTTGCCGGCCATGTTGACGGCGCCGTAGGGCGAGGCGCCGGCCGCGCAGCACTCGGCCGGGGCGATGGACTCCTTGGCGGTCGGATGGTCGTTCCAGACCGCGCGCTCGAAGGTCGGGCTGTCGTCGCCCCAGGGGTAGGTCCTGCCGTCCACGCCGCGCGCGGCTTTCTCCCACTCGGCTTCGGTCGGCAGGCGCTTGCCGGCCCAGGCGACGTACTGCTGGGCGTACTCCCAGCTCACGAAGGTGACCGGGTCGGTGTCGACGAGTCCCCAGTCGGGCGCCCTCGGCGCCGGCAGGCGGGACGTTCTCTCTTCGCTGTAGGGCAGCCCAGAGCTCTTCCACTGCGCCCACGAGACCTCGTACTTGTCGAGGTAGTAGGCGTCGAGATGGACGTCTCGGATCGGGCGTTCGTCGGGCTCACCGGTCTCGCTGCCCATCGGGAAGCTGCCGGCAGGCACGTAGACCATGATCGAGCCGTCCGTCTCCCAGACATACTCGTCCTGTTCGGCGGCGCGCATCAGCCCTTCAGGCATCGGCTCGCCGTGCCAGCCGATCCGCTCGGTCGCGTCGACCCGAGCGGCGGCTGGAAAAGAACCGACCGCCGCAACCAGTGCGGCGGTCGAGATGATGAAGAGGCGTTGGTTTCGCATCGGAAGGGTGAAGATACCTCCTTCTCCGAACCGGATCTGTGACCTCGGCTACTCGGTCACCCTGAGAATGTTCCACAGCCCGGCCTCGAGAAACGGCTGGCGACGATCGAGGAACAGATAGTCGCCCGGTGCGTTGGTGTCGCCACCAGCGCCTCCGACCATGTGCCAGTTGTAGGTCAGGCCAGGTACCAGGACGTCATCGAACATCTCCTCCGAGCCGTCCATGCCGGGCTCGAGGTAGAAGCGGTGACCCTCGAGGGTCGGAACGTGGGTCTGGTTACCCCACGGCTGGCCGATGCGATAGACCAGCGGCGTGCCCGCCTGGACCTCGACCACGTGCCGCGGGTCGCCCCACAGGCTCGACTTGAAGACCTCGGACGGGCTGGTGAGCATGCCGCGCAGGCTGAGCGGCTCGCGGGAGTAGTTGATGCCGGTGAAGCCTTCGACCGCCTCGGGGTAGGGCATGGCGCTCTGCCCGATGCGACGGTCCTCGTCGCTGAACAGCGCCACGAACTCGCGCGTCGTGACCCCGCCGACCTTGATGTCGGCCTCGACGCCCATGCCGCCGGCGGCGAGCGGGCCGGAGAAGCCTGGACGATGGTAGGTCGCACCGGTGGGCTCGATGACGATGCCGGCGAAGGCACCGCGCTCGATCGAGTCGATATCGCCGAAGTTGAGGCCCAGCACCAGGCCGAGCTCCCGGTCGGCGTAATAGTCGTACACGCGGATGTCGCCTGGAGCGACGGTCGAGTCGTAGTTGAGACCGATCGCCGAACCGTAATCGCGTTGCGGGTTGAACACCATCTCACCGACGCTCAGCGACGAGCGCTGCTGCCGGCGGTTGAGCAGCTTGATCCGCAGGCAGTCGCCGGCGTTCGCGCGCAGAACCATCGGTTTGCGCACGCGCGGCCGTTCCCGACCCACCGGTTGGTAGGCGACGCCGGCGGTGTCCGAGATCGTCAGTGGGTTGTAGACGATGTTGGCATCGGTTGCCGAGATCCGGTACTCGCGCACCGGAGCGCCGGCCGGACAGGCTGAGCCGTGGCCCCCGGCCTCAGGCGGAGCGCCACCGGTGAAGCTGAGCTCGGGGAATCTGGCGATGCGTGGCAGCCGGCGATTCTCGGGCAAGGGTCTCAGGTCGCCTTCCGGCTGACCGAAGACTCGCAAGAGGCCCCAGGCGCCGGACTCGAAGTCGCGGCCCAGCGTGCTGTAGTAGAGGTAGTCGCCCGGGTAGCCGGCGGGACCGCCGGCGCCACCCTCGAGCGACACGTCGAAGCGCTCCGAGATGCCGATGAAGGTCGCATCGCGGGTGTCGCTCTCGGCGCTGTAGCGCTCCTGCTGGAAGCGGTGGCCGGTGAAGCGTACGCCGCCGACACGTTCGACCAGTCCGACGCCGCGGATCACCACCGGATCGTTCGAGTAGGCCCGAATCTCCTGGGTGTGCGGATCGTCATGAGTGACCGACGAGAAGCGGTGCGCGGGATCGCCGAGGCGTAGGCGCCACGGCTCGGCGCGCAGGTTGATGGTGCCGCCGCCGAGGGAGAACGGACCCTCGACCGGGCTGTTGTTGTGCAGGAAGAGCACGAACTCGCGGAACGAGCCGTCGACACCGGCTGCGACCGGGTTGCCGCCTGCCGCCTGGTCGACGTGAACGTCGACCAGGGTGCCGGAGCGCACCTGCGCGCCGGTGCTCGGGTCGCGGTAGGTGGAGCCCTTGGGCTCGACCACGTGAGCGCCGAACAGGCCGCGGTCCCAGTCCTTGAAGTCGACGTGGGTGTGGAAGAACACGGTGCCGAAGTCGACGTCCGGGTACCAGCGGTAGCGTACGAACTCGACTCCCACCGCCTGGCCCGCGCCGTGGTTCTTCTCGAGCGGAGCGTCGAGAACGATGGTCTGCGGATCGGGGATCGCCACGATCTGCCGGACCTCGGTGCACGGCACCGGCTGCCCCTCCGAGCTGAAGCCGCAGGTGCCTTCGCCGAGACCGACGCCCAGCCAGACGCCTGGCCTCAGGCGATCGGTGTGATTGACCGAGAGGACGGTGGCGCCGCTCGTGGCGGTAGCCGTCAGCTGTCGCGCTTCGCCCTCATAGGGCCGCACCGACTGCTCATAGGAGAACCCGGTGATCACTCCGTCCGACGCCTGGGTGTCGAACTGCACGAAGTGGCTGTGGATGTTGGTCTTCGAGAACTCCTTGTTGAGCGGGCCGTCGGGGATCTTGTTGGTGAACATGATCTCGACGCAATCGCCGACATTGGAACGCACTACCAGAGGCTCGACCGGCTTTTCGCCGTTGCGGATCGCCGCTTCGTCCTCGTTGAGCACGAAGATCATGCCGTCCTCGTCGAACCGGTCCTTGGTGACGCCGATCGGCAGGGTGATGGAGCTGACCGGGTAGAAGCGGTCGGTCGAATCGCCGACATCGACGCCCGGGACGATGCCGTTGCGTGCGCACAGACCGTCGGCGCGCCCCTCCTTCATCTCCTCACCGAGCCACGGTGCGCCGGAGTGGCGAGCGGAGAAGGGGGGTCGAGCCGCGACGTGCGTCCGAAACAGCGGCCAGACGTAGCGGCCGTTCTTGGGGTTGAAGCGCAGCTCGGGTCGCTGACCCGGGTTCGCAGAGATGTAGCCGGGGAAGGCGACCGTCGACTCGGGCTCACCGAACAGTTGGAGCGCCGCGCCGCTGCCGGCGAACGTCCAGTCCCAGACCGTGGCGTCGCCGTTGTCGAGCGGCGTGCCTGGCGGAGGTAGCTGCTGGGTAACCCACTCGAGCACACCGATCTGGTTGCCGGGGTCGGAGACGTCGGCGTCGGCGACGATCATGCGGCCATCGTCGACCGTGAGGCCGATCAGGCTGCCGGCCGTGACTGCGGCTTCGGGCGGCGTATTGGAGCCCGCCTCGTCGTCGGAGAACGGGTTGTCGGCCTGGAACAGCTCGGGCGCCACTGCCAGCGGATAGCCGTGGACGTTGGTGGTCTCGTCCTGGACGGTTCCGAATACCCGCCAGAACGCCCACATGCCGGAGAGGTAGTGGTGGCCGATATGGCAGTGGTAGAGAAAGTCGCCGACACCCTGCTGACAGCCACCGGCGCCGCACTCGTGCTCGAGGTTGTAGCTGGTGCCCGGGCCGATCGACTGTGAGTCGAGGTGAATCGAGGTCAGGTTCGGATCGGGAACCTTGGTCAGGCCCTTCCAGAAGTCGTTGGCGGGATCGGCGTTCGGGTTGCGACGCCAGCGATCGCCACCGCCGTGCAGATGGTGCACGTGGAAGACCTCGCTACCGCCGTGCAGCAGGCGGGTCTTGGTGGCCTCACCGACGTATGACCGAGGGATCGGGGTTGCCGGGTCGCCGAACGGGTACGATGAGTAGCCGAGGCTCTTGCCGTGTCCCTTGTTCACTCCGTTGGTGATCTCGTCCTGAGCGATCCGGTTGCGGAACGGCTCGCTGCGATAGTTGATCGCCCGCGCCGCCGGCCGGTAGATGCCCGCCAGCTCGTCGATGAGCGGCAGCTTCTTGCCCTCGCGATCACGCAGGTCGGTGAACGCCTCGTTGCCGATCTCGTGGTAGAGCAGGACGAACTCGCGGAAGCTCTTGCCGTCCGAATGGCCGTCCAGGTTGGGATCCTTGATGATCGCCTCCCAGTTGCTGCCGGTGGCGGTATCGAGCTCCTCGCCGGTCTCGACGTCGAAGTAGGTCGCGCCGCGCGGCTCGACGGCGATGGCTCCGAAGAGCCCCATGTTCTGGCGCCGGCGGCCGGCGCCGTGGTCGTGAAAGTAGTAGGCGCGCTCGGCGTTGCGCGAGAGCGGCACCGGGATCTGGTACTGGACGGTCTGGCCGGGGCCGGCCATCGTGTCGGGGTTGTTGCCGACCGCGCTTCCGGCGTTGTCGACGGTATGGGAGAGACCGAGGATATGCAGCGAGGCGGGCTCGCCGTCGCTGAGGTCGTTTGTGAAGTTGATCGTCAGGCAGTCGCCCAGGTTGGCGCGCAGCACCAGCGGCTGAATCGGGTCGCGCCGCAGGCCGTAGGACACGCGGGCTACGTCGAGCCCCTCGTCGGCGATGCGATCGGTCTCGAGGTCGGCCTCGAACGCGCGAATCGCGGGGATGTTGCCGTCGAGCGCGTACATGTTCGCCTGGACCACGTGATCGCCCCAGCGGTTGAGCGTCATGGTGACGTCGATCGCTGAGACGTTGTAGGTCTTGCTCGGACCGCCGCCGGTGCAGGCGTTGTAGCTGCTGGCGAACGAGTCGGTCAGCGCGCCCTCGACCCCGGAGTTGCCGAGGCCGCCGAATGCGACCACCGCGATCGCGGCCAGCGCCAGAACCGCTAGCCGGGCCGGGCGTAGCGCCAGCCGGCCGAGCTCCACGAGTGGCGCCGGATCAAACCGCGAGCGCAGCCGCCGCGAGCCGAACAGGAAACCGGCGAGCAGCAGCGGCAGCAGCACCGCGAGCTGAATCAGGGATTCGCGCACGCCGATGGCGATCCGGGTCACGATCGGCAATCCGTCGGTCGCGCCCTGGCTGCGGAGAGAACTGAAGGAGCACAGCTGGGTCGCCTCCTGGACGGTCAGCTCGCTGGTGACGACGGTGGTCTGCACCTCGGCCAGAGAGAAGCCGTAGGTGGTCCCGAACCACTCGTGAGCGAGATCACGCGTGCTGGTCAGAGGCACGCTCAGTAGCAGGAAGGCGATCGCAATCACGCCGACCGCGCCGAGCACACCTGCGAAGTCGGAGCGCTCGAGGCCGAGTCGCCGGGAGGCGATCCGACCGAGCCAGAGGGCGAGCGCGACCAGCGGCGCGAGCAGCGCCAGGTCGAGCGCCATGTGGGCCGCCACACCGGTGGCGCTCCAGTCGACCAGGGGGCTGAACAGGGCGTTGAGCGCGTACTCGGCGATCGTTACGCCGAGCGCCACTGCGGCGCCGAGGCCGAGCCAGCGGAGCGTTCGCGAAGCCGAAGAGACCTGCTGAGATTTGTTATCCATAGTCCGTTCCTTCCGTCCACAGAAAATCAAGATAAGAGAGCCGATAACGGATGGTCGTGCGTCTACTGGACGACGAACTCGGCGAATCCGCCGATCGTCGACTGGACGCATACGGTGTCGCCGGTGACGATGCCGATGTCACCGGTCGCAATGCGGTACCGCCCCTGCTCGTCGGCAGGTGCCACGGCGACGATGGTGCCGTCGCAACCCTTGGTCCCCGCCGGGGCGTTGTACAGCGACACCCAGTTGGCGAAGTCGCCGGTCGAGATGAAGCGCTTGACGCGGCCGTTCAGCCGCACCTGGCCGTTGCGGGCGCGGGCCCGCATGATTCGCACGGTGTCGACGGCCTTCTCGTCGAGGGCGGTCGGCAGCGGATGGGGCGAGAAGATGCTGTTGTCGTGGAACAGGTCGTCGAACTGGTAGAAGACCTGAGCCGAGCCGCGCGGGCTCTCGACCTCGGCGACGATCGACTGGCCGGCGAAGACCGGGGCGCCGTGGCTGAAGGTCAGATCGGCCCAGTGGCCCTTGGACGGGTCACTCGGATCGTTGTAGAGCGAGCCGGTGTAGGGGTTGGCCCATAGGAACGGGCGCCAGGCGCCGGTCGGCGGGATGATGTCGCCGGCGATCGCGACGCCCTGATCGGGATTGCGCAGGAAGGGCGGGTAGCGCAGCTCGGTCTTGGGCACCGACGGGTCGCCGGGGCTCGGCCAGTTGAGCGCGCCGTGCGGGTTGGTCGGCCCGAAGTCGGTTTGGCAGAAGTCGCCCATCGGATCCTGCGGGCACATCTGGGCGTTGCCGTAGCCCGGGGTGCGCGTGCCGATCAGCAAGCCGGCCTCGCCATCCGCGTCGCGCAGGGAATCCGCGCCGGGGAAGTCGGAGACGATGAACGGCGGCGGGTTGAAGCGGAAGTCGCCGACCCGGGTCTCCTCGGAGTACTGGAAGCCGTAGTGGAAGCTGCCGAAGCCGCCGGTGTAAGGCTTGAGCTGGGTCCGGTCAATGCCGCGCGAGAAGACATCCGCCTGCTGGATGACGTCGTGGTGCGGCCGGAATCCCCAGCCCGCGCGCCACTGCATCTCGGCGACCTTCGGCGCGCCGAAGGTGGGCTTGAAGTTCATGATCTCGAAGCTGGTGTCGCCGCCGCCACAGCAGCGCGCGATGTCGTCGTGCAGACGGGCCCCGAAATCGACGTTGCGGAAGTAGTGGGTGTGGTTGTCGAAATTGATCAGCTTGACCTGGAACTTGTCGAGTGGCTCCCAGGTCGGTACCTCGTTGAGGAACGGCCCCATGCCGTACATCTCGTTGTTCATGTAGACGCTGACCATCCGGTAGGGACCGAAGTTGCCCTGGGTCAGGCCATCCTCGGCGGCCAGCAGGTCCCAGGCCTCCTGGGGCAGCTGCTGCTGATTCAGGTTCAGATCTGCCCAGTCGATCCAGGTGCCCTTGGGGCCCTTGTTCGGGTGGGTCAGCCAGTCGACGATATCGCTCGCCGAAGCGCCGTTCTCGACCGCCTCGACCATCGAGAGCATCTTCATCTCAGGCGCCTGGCTGGCGATCGCGCCGAGCGTCAGCTCCTCTCGATTGCGGAACGCGAAGCTCTCGCTCTGAGGATCGAGCTCGATGGCGCCCGTGTGCGCGTTCTGGATCTCGTAGATCGGCTGCAGAAACTGAATGCGCGGCGGGTGAACGCGCCAGCCCCAGGTGTAGACGCCGCGGACCTGGCGCACGGTAGTGAACTTGACCGTCACGTCGAGCACCTGGCCGGGGTCGAAGGCGATCCAGACCGAGTCCATGCCCTTGAACGGGAAGTTCACCGTGTTGGCCGCCTCGCGGCGGTCGAGCATCACCATGGTGGGGGAGAAGTCCTCCTGCACCAGGCTGAAGATCCGGTAGTTGATGTGCAGGACGTCGTCCTGGTGGTGACCGAACGGGAAGCGGACCAGAAAGGTGTCCGAGTCGATCTGACCGTCGTAGTACAGCATGTTGACGTCGACCTCCCAGATCTTGCGGAGCTCGCCGTCGTAGGGACTGACGTAGGTCTCGCCGGTGTCGCGTGCGAGCTTCATCTTGTACTCGCCCGGCATCGCGTCCGGGGGGAAGGACTCCGCGCCGATGCTCGGGTCCAACCAGCGGTTGAAGTTGAGCATCGAGAAGCCGTCGTAGATCCGGCCCTGGGTGGTGCCGAGGAGAATCGAGCGGAGCTCGGCGGCGGCGCTGTCCATACCGAGCTGGTCGCCGGCGAGAGCCGCCGTCGCCAGCGCCTGCAGCCCGAGGCGCATGTCCTCGTTGGGACTCGACACCTGGGTGATCGGGTGTCCGAGCATGCTGGTGGTCGAGAGCGCGTCCGTGAGAACGGCGGCGCCGTCGATGTTCGACTGCTCGATGCCGTCGACCGATTGGTCGGAGTTCGGGATGCGGATGTCCTTGCCCTGCAGGTGAGACGTCACCGGCTCGAGGACGCCCGGCTCATTCGAGTCGACCCCCTCGGCGACGACCACGGCGGGTGCGGTGACCAGACCGAGGACTGCGATCGAGGGAATGATCCAGCAAGATAGAACCTTCTTTGAAAAGTACATGCGACTCCTCCTCCTTCGGTTCGGCGAAGCGTCCCGAGCCCGGGCAGCACAGCGCCCGGACCACCGCTCCAATGACTTCCTAAGTGCTAGTGCCCGCGCCAGCCGCTGATGGGGATCCGATCAGCGGCCAAGTGCAGGGTGCGCGGTACGTGAGTCAACGACGAGATGGGATCAGCAGAAAAAAGGAAAGTTGACGAATCACGCCCGCGAGACCCGGGGCGCGGCGTTTCAGAACGGCGAGCGGACTCGCCGGGTCGTGCAAGAAGGATCGGGAGGTAGAGCTCTTGAGCGCTCGCCATCAAACTTCTGGTGCTGACGAAATCGGGACGCCGTGGGGGCACTAGGCGAAAGTGTCGTCTTGGCAGAAGTCCGGCCAGTAGTCTGATGGTTGCATCGTGTGATGCCGTCGCTCGGAGCTTTCCTCCCGATCGAGTGCCCGTTACCCCCGTGGCGCCCAAGATCGGAATCGGTTGTGGAGCTTGGTAGTCGGTGTAGTGCATGACGCTTCAGCTCTTTGACCTCACGCTCCGGGCCGTTGAGGCTCGAGGCATGTTTTTCCGAGGTGGCGAAGGTACGGCACCCGGGCGAGTGGCGGGAAGAGGACAGTCCGACGTTGGCGGACGATGGCGGTAGATGACCCCCTTTGGCCACCCACCGGGAGGGGACAAAGGGGGCCAAACCCTGTGATCTATTGACGAGATTGGATATGTCGCGGGCAGGCGCCGGTCGGCCGAGGGCAGGCTAGCTGCGGCGGAGGATCGACGGAAAGCGGGCGTAAAAGGCGATCACCGGCGCCAGCTCGCGGGTGTCGACACATTCGCCGATCTTGTGGGTGTTGTGCTCGATGCCGGGTCCGATGCCGAACATAGCGGGGTGGCGGAACGGTCCGGAAGCGACCCACCCCTTGGAATCCGGGATCTGGATCTCGGGGTCGTCGACGGGTAGCGGGACGCCGACGCCGTCGGTGGAGAAGACCCAGCGCGACACGCGGGGCTCCCTGCGCATGGCGCCCTCGGTACCTTCACCTTCGACCAGCGGGCTCACCACCCGGCGGTAGGTGTCGACCGCGGCGGCGATCGCCGGGTGCTCCTCCGGAGTCACCCAGCCCGGGTAGATCTGCCGGTTGCCGGGCCGGTAGCCGGTCCAGGTCGGTTGGTCGTAGGTCGGGCAGCCGACCTCGACCGTGAGCCCGGCCGCGCGCGCCGCCGCCACGGTCGGCAGCTGATCTACGTCCGCAATCGCGGACTGGGGATCCTCGCCTGCGGTCAGCCGACGATCCAGACGAAAGATGAAGCGCTCGGGCACCGCACAGTCGCTCGGCGTCTCGAGGCGCGCCCAACTCGCTGTGCGGCTGCCGGCCCCCAGGAACGGGTCGTCGGCGAAGCCGACGCCGTCCCGATAGCGCTGAGCCGCTTCGGCGAGGATCGCGCCGCCGAACTCGAGCGGGTTACGACCCTCCCACGGCATCGAGCCGTGGCAGCTCTTGCCGGTGATCACCACCTCGATCTGCATGCGGCCGCGCTGGCCGCGGTAGATTCCGAGTGCGCCGTCGGCCGAGCTGCCGGTGCCCTCGGTCAGGATCAACACGTCGGGCACCTTCTCGGGGCCGCCGCCGGTGAGCTCGTTCCTCATGAAGTACATCGGGCCGCCGCCGTCGTTGTCCTCTTCGGCGACGGTGGCGAAGGAGCGCACGATCACACCGCGCAAGGCGCCTTCGGACTTGAGCTGGAGCAGGATCCGACTGGCCAGGATCTGGCAGACGACGCCGCCAAGCTGATCCGCCGAGCCGCGCCCCCAGAGCAGGTGGTTCCATTCGTCGTCGGGCGGCAGGTAGCCGAGCTCCTGACGCAGGAAGTCGCGGTCGAGCTCGACGCCTTCAACCAGGCCGTCGTAGGCGTCGACGCCACCGGCGGTTTCGCGCCAGCGGTGGCGCAGCGCCTGCACGGTGTCGGTGTGACCGTCGAAGAAAATGACAGTCTTGTCAGCCGGTGCGATGCCGTCGTCGGGGTCCTGGACGGTCCAGCAGAGGTTGCCGAAGGCGTCGAACGAGACGTCTTCGGGGCGGTCCACGGCACCCAGCTCGACGATCTTGGCCCGCAGGTACTCGAGCCGCGGCCCCTCGTGGTTCGAAAGCCCACACGACGGGTCGCCGCCCGTTTCGGGAGGACGGTCGACGTAGTCCGAGGGTATCCGGATCGCCTCGCGCAGGAGCTCGGTGGCGTCGGGCAGGCTCTGGCGGGCGAGCTCGAGAATGCGATCGTCGAGGCCCATCAGAGGAGCTCCTCGAGAATTCCGAGCAGGTTCCTCTGCTTGGCCGCCGCCAGCAGCGCCATCACCACGTAGACCTTCTTGTTCGCCTCGCGCGCGAGGTCGACGCGCGCTCCGTCCATGACGCCTGCGCTCACCTCGGCGCCGATGTCGGCCGGCAGGCAGTGCATGTAGAGCGCTTCGTTGGTGAGACCCATCCGCCGCTCGTCGCAGATCCAATCGGTGTGCCGGCGGTTGCGCTCGAGCGCCCGCTTCTCGATCGCCGCCAGCGCTTCGCGATCGCCGCGACGGTTCGCCTCGACCCGCTCGAGCATCAGGTCGTACGGTCCCCAGCTCTTCGGGTAGACGATGTCGGCGTCCGCGAACGCCTCGTCCATCGAGCCGCCGGTGGTGAAGGCGCCTCCCGACTCCGCGGCGAAGCGATGCGCTTGCTCGACGGTCTCGGGAATCAGATCGTAGCCCTCGGGATGGGCCAGGCGGACGTCCATCCCGAAGCGGGTGAGAAGGGTGATCAGGCCCTGCGGGACCGACAGCGGCTTGGCGTAGCTGGGCGAATAGGCCCAGCTCACCGCAATCCGCTTGCCGCGCAGATCGCCGAACCGCTCGCGCAGCCAGCACAGGTCGGCCAGCGATTGGGTCGGGTGATCGACGTCGCACTGGAGATTGACCACCGGCACGACGCGCTCGCTGCCGCTCGCGGCGAGGTAGTCGTCGATGCCCTTCTTGGCGCTGCGCATGAACGTGTTGCCCTCGCCCAGGATCAGATCGTGCCGGAAGCCGAGGGCGTGCGAGTTCATGCCCAGCATGGCGCCGGTCTCCTCGGCGGTCTCGCCGTGCGATACCTGGGTCGAGGAGCCGTCGAAGACGATCGGCGTCGAGCCGAGCCGCGCGGAGGCGCCCGCCCAGCTCGACTTGGTGCGGGTCGAAGCGTCGAAGAAGACCGCGAGGTTGAGCTGGTGCTCGAACAGCGGCGTCTTCACGCCCGCCCGGTCGAGCGCCTCGAACAGCTCGGCGGTCTGGCAGAGCGTAGCGATCTCGTCGGCCGCCCAGTCCGAGGTCAGCAGCATGCTCTTGCCGTGTAGGGACTCCAGGGCGTTCGGGTCGATCGCTCGCGCGATCTCGGCTGCGGTGAGCGCTGCGCTCAATTGGGACCTCCTAGCTGGGCTCGGGTGCCCGCGCGTTGATGTAGTTGGGCGCCGCCGGATCGAAGATCGCGCGGCGTATGTAGTCCATGATGAAGCAGTAGGTCAGATCGATCTCGTCCGGGCCGTCGCCGGTCACCGTCGCGTCGGGATCGGCCAGGTCGAACTCGAGCCGGAAATCCGCGCCCGAGTAGGTCACCAGGTCGCCGGCAATGGTCATGTCGAACTCCCGTCCCTCGAACCGACCCATCACGTGGTCGCTCTCGGTGCTGCGTTCGAGGAAGAACCCGTCGAGCTCCGGGGAGCCGCGCCAGGCTTCTCGCTCGCCGAAGAAGCGCGGTTTGATGACGTACGGCCCGCCGTCTTCCGGGCAGAAGATATCGCAGTTGCCGCACTCGTTGCAGAAGTCCGCGAAGTTGGCGATCTGATGCCGCTCCTCGAGCTGTACGGGCTCGTGCCGACGCCAGCTCCAGCCGTCGTCGCGGCGCACGGCGGTCGCGACCTCGATCTCTTTCTGGGTCGAGCCGAAGGTGAAGTTGGCGTCGTTGGGACAGACCGGAACGCAGATGTCGCAGGTCAGGCAGTCGAAGAGCTTCAGGTGACGGCCGATCTTGCGCGGTCCCTTGGAGTTCTGATCGCGCCGGTAGCGTTCGTCGGAGGTCGCCTGTTCGACGTAGTGGTCGGTGTTGAGGAGCCGAGCCTCGGAGACCCAGCGGTCGTAGAGCGCGTCGCCGGCGGCGGTGCGTAGATCGCTCCCTGCAGCGAGCGCCTGCCGGCAGGCGCCCAGGGCCGGGTCGTCGCTGTCGAGGCCGAGACGTTCGAGCGCCGCCACGCCCTGACCGTAGGCGGTCAGGACGAAGTCGTCGATGGTGGTCGCGCCGACGGCGCGCATGCGCCGGCCGAGCTCCGAGTAGTAGGTCGTCAGCCGACCGTAGCCGCCCTTGCGCAGCAGGTCGGTGCAGACGGTGATCGGCACCAGGCCGAGAGCCACGGCGTCGGGGAAGTTCTGCCGGTCGACGCCGGCGGCGAAGGAGATCGGGAAGGTGTCGCCGAACGTGCGGCGGAACTCGCGCACGAGCTGAATTGCCAGGATGTGAAGCGGCTCGCCCGACAGGTAGACCTCGTTCTCGCCGGGGGCGAGGAAGCCGCGCGTGTTGCGCACGATCAGCGTGTTGCTGAACTTAGCGCCGAAGCCGAGTCCGGTCTCTTTGGCGGTCTCGCCCAGGCGACCGACGAAGTCGACCGCCTGCTGCCAGGTGGTGTCGCGCTCGAAGGCGCTGTCCGGCACCTCGACGTCGTCGTAGCCCAGGACGTCGTGCAGCAGGTGACGCGCCCGCTTGGGCCCGAGCAGCATGGGGTTGAACTTGACGATCGAGTGCAGCCGGCACTCGCGCAGCAGGAAGTCCATGATCTGCTCGATCTCCTGCGGCGGGCAGCCGTGGAACGTGCTCAGGGTGACGGTATTGGACAGCCGGGTGGGGAAGTCGAGATCCCGCAGCTCCCGGTACTCGTCCGGGATCTCCCGGCGCAGCCGGTCGACGACGGCGGACGCATCGACCATCCCCCGGATGAAGGACTGCACGCGCTCGGTCCGGATCCCCTCGAGGTTGTAGCCGACGCTGATGTCATAGAGGGTGTCGCCGAAGCCGTCGAGGGTGGGCAGCGGTCCGTGGCGCAGCATCTCGATCAGCATCGCCCCCTTGACGTACTCGTCGAGCGATTCTTCGAGCTTGAGCTCCTGCGACCACTCGGCGTTGAGACCGACGGTGTGAACGTCGATGCACGGCCGCGGGATGACCAGCTCGTCGTCGATCTGGACCGTCTTGAGCTCCATGATCCGGCAGCCGCCGAGCCACGACAGGACCAGGTTCTGGGCCATCTGCGTCTGCGGGCCGGCGGCGGGGCCGAGCGGGCTGGACGCCCGCCGGCCGTGGAGCTCGACCCCGAGGTCGAGGTCCGGCGCGCCCAGAAAGAACTTCTTGCGCGGCAGATCGAAGATCGCGTCGGCGTGCTCGAGCTCGCGGAACATCCGCCGGCTGAGAGCGTCGAGCGGGTAGGGGACCAGGTCCTTCGGCGGTGTGCGTTCCGGTTCCAAGTCAGCCCTCCAGCTGGGGAAGTCCGCGTTTCAAGAAGCGTCCCGCGCCTCGGGTCACCGTCAGGGCGCCGTCCCGGTAGGCGATCCGGCCGCCCGAGATCACGGTCGAGGGTAGACCGCGCACCTCGAAGCCCTCGTAGATGCTGCGGTCGCACCGATGATGATGGCTGGCGGCCGAGATCACGCCGGTCGCCTCCGGGTCCCACAGCACCAGGTCGGCGTCGGAGCCGACCGCGATCGCTCCCTTGCGCGGGTAGAGCCCGAACAGCTTGGCCGGGCCGGTCGAGACCAGGTCGACGAAGCGCTCGAGCTCGAAGCGCCCGGCGCCGACACCGTGGGTGTAGAGCAGTGCCAGCCGGTGCTCGATGCCGGGGGTGCCGCCGGGGATGCGGCGAAAGTCGTGCCGTCCGAGCTCTCTCTGGCCGGCCATGTTGAACGGGCAGTGATCGGTCGCCACCACCTGGAGGGCGCCGTCGATCAGCGCCTGCCAGAGCTCCTCCTGGTGCTCGCGCGGCCGGATCGGCGGCGCGCAGACGTAGGCGGCGCCCTCGAAATCGGGCCGGTCGTAGACCGACTCGTCGAGCAGCAGGTAGTGCGGGCAGGTCTCACCGAAGATCGGCCGACCGAGAGCGCGACTGGCGCGGATCGCCGCCAGCGACTCCCGGCAGGTGACGTGAACCACGTAGAGCGTCGCGTCGGTCAGGGCCGCCAGCATCGCCGCGCGGGCGGTCGCCTCGCCCTCGACCTCGGGCGGGCGCGACTGCGCGTGGTAGCGCGGCTCGGTGTGTCCGGCCGCGGCGTAGCGCTCGCGCAGGTGCTCGACAATCTCGCCGTGCTCGCAGTGGGCGATCACCATCGCTCCGAGCTTGCCGACCTCCGCCATCGCCCGGATCAGGTCAGCGTCGTCGATGCCGACCACGTCCTTGTAGGCGAGGTAGACCTTGAACGTCGGGATGCCGGCGGCGACCGACTCCCGGATGCCGTCCCGACATCCGTCCCCCCACCAGGTCACTGCCATGTGCAGGCCGTAGTCGCAGACCGAGGCCTCGCCCTCGACCAGACGGGCCCGCAGGGCGTCGGCGTAGGCCTGGCCACGCTCGGGGTGGACGAAGTCGACGATCGTGGTGGTGCCGCCGGCGATCGCCGCGGCGCTGCCGCTCTCGAAGTCGTCCGACGACACCGTGCCGGCCACCGGCAGCTCCATGTGGACGTGCGGGTCGACGCCGCCCGGGAAGACGTAGCGTCCCGTGGCATCGACGAGCTCCTCACCGGCGGGCTCGAGGCCGACGCCGATCTCCGCGATCTCGCCGTCGTTGCAGCGCACGTCCCCATGCCACCGCTCGGTGGCCGTGACGATCGTTCCGTTGCGGATGAGCAGACTCAATCGTTCTGTCCGGGCAAGCCCGATGGGCTCGGGCGATCATCTCACGCCGCACTATAATCAGGCCTTCATGAAGATCCCGGAGCGCCTCGTCGGTCCACGGGTCCAGGCCGCCGCCGCCGGCGCGAGGCCGAGCACCCGTCGGGTGCAGAGTGGCTAGCCTCCCCACCGTCGACGGAGCCGTCGAGGCCCCGACCGGACAAGGTACGCCCGAGAAGGTCGCCAGGGCGGCGCGCTTCCTGATGAAGCTGGCGGGAGCTCTGCACACCTACGGCATGCCCGCGCATCGCCTCGAGCTGGCTCTCGAGCAGATCGGCGATCGGATGGGGGTCACCGGCAGGTACATGGTGACGCCGACGTCGATCGTCGCCTCGATCGGTCCGGAGGGCGCTCATCAGACCTTCCTCCACCGGTGCGCGCCGGGGCGCGTCAATCTCGAGAAGCAGACCGCGCTGCACCAGCTGATCTCAGACGTCGGCGATCGGCGCCTGACTCTGGAGGAGGCGGTCGAGATCCTCGACTCTCTCAAAGAGGACACGGGGCCGGGAGCGCGGTTGCGGGCGATCGCGGGCTTCGCGCTCGCGGCGGCGGCCACCGCGGTCTTCTTCGACGGCGGCTCTCGCGAGTCGCTGGCGGCCGGGCTGGTCGGCCTGGCGATCGGGACGCTGGTGCAGCTGGCGACCCGGTCGAGACGACTTGCCATCGTGCTGCCCGGCCTGGCCGGCTTGACCGCGGCGCTGGTCGGCGCGCTCGCTCAGGTCCTCCTGGGCCCGGTGTTCTCGGTGATTCCGATCCTGGCCGGCCTGATCATCCTGATACCCAGTCTGAATCTGACGATCGCGGTCAACGAGCTCGCCCACTCCCATCTGGTCGCCGGCACCGCGCGGCTCGGCGGCGTGTTGATGGCCTTCCTGCAGATCGCCTTCGGAGTCGTCCTGGGCAACAAGTTGCTGGCACAGTTCGGGCTCGAGAAGGCGCCCCTGCCGCAGGCGCTACCGGTCTGGGCGCTGGCGGTGGCGGTAGTGGTGGCGGCGGTCGCCTCGACCGTGCTGTTCAAGGCGCGTACCCGCGACCTACCGGTGATCCTGCTGACGATGTCGATCTCCTTCGCCGGTAGCCGCCTCGCGTCGATGGCCTTCGGCCCCGAGGTTGGAGTCCTGCTCGGCGCCTGGCTGATGGGCTCCGTCGCGCACCTGGTAGGACGCTGGAGGAATCACCCGTCGGCGGTCGGTATCCTGCCCGGCATCCTGCCGCTGCTCCCCGGCGGACTCGGGTTCCAGACCTTCTCGGCGCTTGCCGAGCGCGACGTCCTCGCCGGCTTTCAGACCGGCGTGACGATGCTCTTCGTGGCGCTCTCGCTGGTCACCGGGCTGCTGCTGTCGAGCCTCACGAGCCGGTCGCACGAGGCGTTCTAGCTCTGGAGAGCTGACCCGCTAGGGGCTCTGCCGCATATGTTCCGTCGGCCTATCGAACTCCGCGTACTCGACGTCGCCGAGTGCCCGCAGTCGATCCAACACATCGTCGATGGCGCGGGGCACGTCGATCTCGAGGAAGACCGAGGCGTCCAGGTTGACGTGATAGCCGATCGACAGCGCCAGGGAATCGGCCGCCTCGAGGATCAGGCTGTCGAGGAGCGGCGTAGTCGTGTTTCCCTGTCGGGCGGCCTGCTCAGCAGCTCTCGCGGCCCGCTCATCGGCGAAGTTGACGCGCTGCACCAGATTCGCCAGTGAACCCACTGAGTAGGGAGGCAACTGCGTGGGCCGGTCGATCTGCGCGCGGCGGTCGAGCTCTGCGATCACGAGTTCGGCGAGGGCCGGTGGGTCGAGGGTGACAATGACCTCTTTGCGGGACGTTGCGCGCTCGGCAACCAGGGGCCGGGAGATGCGCGCTCCGAGCTTGCGAACGAACGCGCGTAACCTTTTCTCGGCCTTCGGGTTGCCGGCCAAGACGGCCTCGACGGCTTCGGCGCCGGGCGAGCCGGCGCGGAACTTGACGAGCATTTGTCCTGGGATGAACTTCGGTGTGGGACTTTGAGCCTGAGCACCGGCCGTGCAGCCGATCAGTGCCAGCGCGAGCCCCAGAGCGATTGGACGACGTCTACTCATATCGGATCTCCTCGGCAGGTGTTGCTTGGGCCGTATGCATCCAGCGTGCCCGCGTCGGCCCGGAGCGGCCTTCCCGAGACATCGAGCCTAGGCCCGTGTGCTAGGGTCCTGCGCATACGAAAACCACCTCCGGCGGAGTAGCGCCGGGTGACGCTCCGATCGGCGGAGCGTCGGCACCGAGCGCGTTCCCTGGATGGATC
Source organism: Acidobacteriota bacterium (assembly GCA_029263375.1). Lineage (GTDB taxonomy): Bacteria > Acidobacteriota > Thermoanaerobaculia > Multivoradales > JAHEKO01 > JAHEKO01. Next base: position 18,201 of record JAJCXP010000343.1, read on the forward strand.
GCTCGGCGTCGCTCGATTGTCGAGAGGCTCCGGGTCGCGTGCGTCGTGTGGGACGCGTGAGTCCGGGTGCTGGTGCCGGCGGACTAGAGCCAGAAAAGAGGGCCTCACCAAATGAGCGCCGAAGCCAAGAGCGGCGGATTCCACTACCCGATCTTCTCGCGAAGCGACTACAGCGCATTCTGGGCGCTGTTCACCGACAACTTCACGAACCTGCTGGTGATCAGCGGGGTGTGCAAGTTCGTCTTCGGGATGCCCGACGACATCGTGTTCGGTCGCATCATCCCCGGGGCGTCGCTGGCGATCCTGATCGGTGTGGCCTTCTACAGCTGGATGGCGCGCAAGCTCGCCTACAAGGAGCAGCGCTCGGATGTCACAGCCCTCCCGTACGGCATCAGCACGCCGGTGATGTTCGTCTACCTGTTCGGAGTCATCGGTCCGATCTACTTCTCGACCAACGACGCCCTTCTGGCCTGGCAGGTCGGCCTCGGCGCCGGCTTCATCGGCGGTATCGTCGCCGCCCTCGGCGCGGTGGTCGGACCGTTCCTCAAGCGGGTCACGCCGCGCGCGGGAATGCTCGGAACCCTGGCGGGGATCGCTCTGGTTTTTATCGGCGTCACTGCGATGTCGCTGGTGTTCGAGTCACCGATCATCGGCTTCGTCTCGCTGACCATCATCCTGTGGGGTCTCGTCGGTCGCTATCGTCTGCCGTTCAACATGCCCGCGGGCCTGGTCGCGTTGCTCCTGGGAACGCTCGTAGCGCTGGCGCTCGGCAAATCCTCGGTCAGCACCGAAGGGATGAGCTTCAACTTTCCGCTGCCCTACATCGGCGACATGTTCCTGGGCATCAAGCACCTGTTCGCCCACCCGGAGCTCTTCCTGGTGCTGATTCCGGTGCAGATCTACAACTTCATCGAGACCATGAACAACGTCGAGTCGGCCGAGGCTACCGGCGACAAGTATCCGGTCGGCACCTGCATGGCGTTCGACGGCGTTGGCACCATGCTCTCGGCGGTGTTCGGCTCGCCTTTTCCGACGACGGTCTACATCGGTCATCCCGGCTACAAGCGGATCCACGCTCGAGCCGGCTACACGTTGGGCGTCGGCATCGTCCTGACCGTGGCGTCGATGTTCGGCCTGCTCGCCTTCCTCGCCAACCTGGTGCCGCTCGCGGCGACCGCGCCGATCCTGATCTACATCGCAATGACGCTGATTTCCGAGAGCGCCAAGGCGGTGCCGACCAAGCACTTGATGGCGATCGCGGTGGCGATGATGCCGCACGTCTCGGAGCTGCTGATCGTCAAGTGGAACGGCATGCTGCAGGCCCTCCGGGACTACGGCGCCGAGGGGCTGCCGGCCTCGATCAACGACGGCGCCTTCCTCGAACAGATGAACAACCAGGGCGCGCGTGTGCTCGGTCAGGAGACCCTCGCCCAGGGCTCGATCATCACCGGCATGATCTGGGGCGCGATAACCGCCCTGATCATCGACGGCAAGTTCAAGAACGCCGGCTACTTCTGCGTCGCCGCGGCGGCCATGAGCAGCGTCGGCATCCTGCATTCGCCGAGCCTGACTGCGCCGACCTTCTCGCCGATCGTGATCGGCTACCTGATCACCGGTCTGTTCATGATCGTCTACCCGATGTTCGGCGAGGTGAAGCTGTTGCACCCGGAGGACGAAGAGTAGGCCGGGCGCGTCGCCCTAGCCCTGATCCGAGGACTCAACCCGAGGCGCCTGATCGGTCGGGATGACCTCCTGCACGACCACGTGTCCGCCGTGGGTCAGATGGGGCAGGCTCACGGCCAGGTCGACGGCCTCGCTGTAGTCGCGGGCGGTGATCAGGAACACGCCCGATAGCGCGGCGCCCGAGGCGAGCCGGGCGCCGGTGGTCACCGCCGCGGCTCCGGCGTCCGGAGCGATCACGCGACCGCGGTCGACAGCGAGGTCCTCGCCGGTGACGAACTGGTTCCGCTGCCGCGCTCGGGCCACCCATTCGCTGTACTCGTGATAGCGGGTCAGAAGCTCGGCGCCAGTGGCCCGTTGGAAGCCCTCGGTCTCGTAGAGCAGCAGGGCGTACCTAGAGCCCTGCGCGACCGCCGCGACGCCGCGTTCTCCGGTTTCGGCGCCGGTCGATCCCAGCCGACCGACCCAGAAGCCCACTGTCAGCAGGAGCAGAGAGGCCGCTGCTGCCAGCGAGGCTCGAACCCACTGTGGCGGACCGGAGAGCCTGGAGCCCGCGATCAGGCCGCGCTCCACCAGCGCGCCGGTGACGCGAGCCTCGAGTCCGGGCGGTGGCTCCATCTCGCTCGGCAGTCGGTCGAGCCTTCCGGCTTCGGCCGGCCAGCCGTCATCTCGGTAGTTCTCGTTCATCGCTTTTCCCTTTGCCTTGCCTTCGGACCGTCGGCGAGCAGGAGCTCGCGCAGGCGTCGCCGGGCTCTCGAGAGCTGACTCTTGCTGGTGCCCTCGCTGATTCCGAGGAGCCGGCCGATCTCCTGGTGGGTGTAGCCGTTCAGATCGAACAACACCAGGACCTCGCGGTAGCCGTCGGCCAGCCGGGCGATCGCGCGCTCGACATCGGCGGGCGGAGCGATCGGGGTGCCGGCGCTCGCCAGTGCCCGCTGTTCAGCCGCCGCCTCGACGCCGGCTTCCTGGAGCGATCTCGGGCCGCGGCTGCGCTGCCGTACCAACTCCCGGTAGCAGTTGACCACGATCCCCGACAGCCATGTCCGGAACGCCGAACGGCGGCCGAACGCGTCGAGGGTCTCGACCGCGCGCACCCAGGCCTCCTGGACCAGCTCCTCCGAGTCCGTTCCCGAGCCGCCGGTGAGCCGCATCGCCAGGGCATAGGCCGCCGGTGTGTGAGCTCGGTAGAGCGTCCGGAAGCTCGACTCATCGCGCCGACTCGTGAAGGCTGCGAGCTCGCTGTCGTTGGCGGTCGTCATGTCGGTCTGGTGGCGGCGCGCGAGCGCCTCACATACTACTGAGTGAGCGCGGCGCCTCGAAGGTTGCACGCGGACCGGTGCAACCTTCGCGCTCCCTCGGGTCACTCAGTCTCGAAGACCGATCGACGGCACTCGGCCGCCGGATCGGACAACGAACCGAAAGGAGAGTCCCCATGGCCCCCAGGTCCAATCTCACTCGCAGCTTTCTGGCGTTCATTCTCGTCGCGAGCGTCAGCTGCCCGCAGGCACGGGCGGACGAGCAGCCGAGCTCCTTCGAGCGCGCTCGCACACCCGGAGCCGGCCATGCGACGCTCGCCTCGCTGGCGGGCAGCTACACGCTGACGGCGACTTTCTGGGCCGAGCCGGCCGCGGCACCGCAGGTCTCGGAGCTGCCGGCCCGGCGCGAGCTGATCCTGGGTGGACGCGCGCTTCGCCTCGAGGTGGGCCCCAGTGCGCGCGGTTTCCTCGGCACCGGTCTGATGGGCTTCGACAACGTCGACGACTCCTTCTGGTACGTCTGGACCGACACCAGCACCACCGGGGTGTCCAGTCTCGACGGTCGCCTCGGGAAACGTGGCGAGGGGATACTGGAGGGGCAGACGCCGACACCGTCTGGCGCGACACCGCTGCGGGTCGAGATCCGGTTCGACGGTGCGATCGAGATCCACGACCACTACGTGTCGGACGGTGGCGGCGGCGAGCATCGAATGCTCGAGCTGCGCTACCAACGCGCGGCCCTCTAGGCTGCTCCGGGCGGTCGTGGCGCAACTCCGAGGGCCAGGCCCCGTAAACTCGAACAGAACGTTCACGAAAGGGGCGCCCGATGTCCAAGATCACGACCGTCCGGATAGTTGTCCTCGCTCTGATGCTCACGCTGCCGGGCTTCTCGAGCGCGCAGGAGCCGGCGCCGGCACCGAAGCCTGTCGTGCGAGCGGCGAGCCCGCCGGAGGAGATGGAGCGCCTCGACTTCCTGGTCGGCACCTGGCTCAACTCGGCGGTCTTTCTCGACCGCGACGGCAACGAGGTGGGCCGCTTCGACGCCGCCACCGATCTGCCCGGCGGTGCCGACGGCAATACGATCGCACCGGCGCTCGGTGGCTGGATCCTCGAGGCCAGCGCCGGATCGCCCTACGGCCGTACCTGGTATCGCTACGAGCCGCTACGTGGTGTCTACATGCTGGCGGCGGCCGACTTCCAGGGCAACTTCGACGTCCTGACCGGCGAGTTCGTGGGCGACGAGCTGGTGTTCACCGAGATCGCGCCCAAACCTCACCGGGACGGCGGCACCATCATGTGGCGCTGGACCTACTACGACATCGAGCCCGACGCGTTCTACCTGCGCCAGGCCTACTCGCGTGATGGCGGCAAGAGTTGGGTGCTCACGAATCGTCAAACCAATCGGCGGCGAGCCGATAGCGTGTAGCCAGCGGGCTGTGGGCTGGGCCCGGTAGTGGCCGGCGAGCTCGGCGGCTGACGGCGGACCTGCGGCTGTCTAGAAATACTTAGGTATTGACCTAAGTGAACTGATGTGGCAGCGTAGGTCTCATGATGCAGCTGGCGCCGGTCGAAGCCGTGTTCAGTGCCCTGGCGAATCCGACTCGGAGAGCGGTGGTCGAGCGCCTGGGGCGTGGCCCCGCGGTCGTCAGCGAGCTCGCCGAGCCGTTCGACATGGCGCTGCCATCCTTCATGCAGCACCTGCGCGTGCTCGAAAGCTGCGGCCTCGTGCGGTCGCACAAGGTCGGCCGGGTCCGCACCATGCGTCTCGTCCCCGGGCAGCTGGCGCCGGCGGCGCACTGGCTGGAGGAACAGAGCAGTTTGTGGGAGCGACGCCTCGATCGACTCGACGCCTACCTGAACACGATGGAGAGAGACGATGTCTGATAAGCCTGCCGTAGATCCCACCCTCGACCTGGTCCTGGAGCGGGTTGTCGACGTACCTCCCGAGCTGGTCTGGAGAGCCTGGACCGAGCCCGAGCACCTCGTTCGTTGGTTCACGCCGGCGCCCTGGGAGACGATCGCATGCGAGATCGATCTCCGCCCCGGTGGCATCTTCAGCACGACAATGCGCTCGCCCGACGGCGAGGAGCAGCCGCCGAGCGCCGGCTGCTATCTGGAGGTCGTCGAGCACCGGAAGCTGGTGTTCACCGACGCTCTCGGCCCCGGCTACCGGCCGGCGGCCGAGCCTTTCTTCACCGCGACGATCCTCTTCGAGCCGGAGGGAGCTGGCACGCGCTACACCGCGATCGCGATGCACGGCCATGAGAAGGCGAGGCGGAGCCACGAAGACATGGGCTTCTTCGACGGCTGGGGGACCGCGCTGGATCAGCTCGTCGCCGTGGCCAAGAGCCTCGCCTCGGCCTGAGGCGCGCTGCCCCGGATGCGAGCAGGGAGATCGGATAACCGACCGGTGCAGAGGAGCACCAGAATCGACCGAGAACAAACGATGACTTCCAGGAACAAGATGGAGCTGAAGATCGAGGGCGACCGCCACGTCGTGATCATCCGCCGGTTCGATGCCGCGCCGGAGGCGGTCTACCGGGCGCATGTCGAGCCGGAGATCATCCGGCAGTGGATGTTAGGACCCGAGGGCTGGACGATGCCCGAGTGTGTCTGTGACCCGGTGCCCGGAGGCCGGTTTCGCTACGAGTGGGCCAACGGTGAGGGCGGCCGGTTCCACATCACCGGGGAGTTTCTCGAGCTGGAGCCGAACAGCAGGATCGTGCACGTCGAACGCATGCACCTGCCCGAGTCGACGCCCGACAACCGGATCGAGACACGCTTCGACGCCGACGGGACGGGCACACTCATGACGATACGCATGACCCTCCCGGACGAGAGCACCCGGGCTGCGATGCTCAACACCGGAATGGAGAGCGGCATGAGCGCCAGCTACGCGAGGCTGGACGCGATCGCCGCCAACGCCTAGCCGGCTATTCGACCCAACGGTCGGCGAGCGCCTCGAGTTGGGCGTCGAGCTCTTCCCTCGACAACCAGACGCCGTTGACGATGACGCCCTCCGGCGTCTTCAGCCGGCCGATCTTCTTGAGCGGGCTCTTGCGGACGACGATCAGGTCGGCGCGCTTGCCGACCTCGACGGTGCCGGAGTCGTCGAGAGTGCCCAGAAAAGCTGCCGCGTTGTAGGTCGCCACCTGGATCGCCTCGCGCGGCATCAGCCCCGCCTGGACCAGCAGGCGCAGCTCGTCGTGGGTGGAGAAGCCCGGCACGATCATGTCGATGCCGGCGTCGGTGCCCAGGACCAGCCGATCGAGCGCGCCGAGCTCCTTCAGGCGGCGCGCGATGTGGAGCTCGGCGTCGAGGGCGGTCAGCCAGAAGGCGCGGTCGCCCGAGAATCCGGGACGCCGGTAGAAGTTGTTCTGGATCCAGGCGTCGCGGATGCTGGGCGGCAGGTAGCTCATCTCCGGACGCTCGGCGAGAGCGGCGAAGGTCTCGTCGTTGCGGATCTCGGCGATCACCGCGTAAACGGCAAGCGTCGTGTTGACCCACACCCGGCTGTCGGCGACATCCTGGACCGGAATCTCGAGCTGCCCCTCGACGTCGACCGTCGTGGTCGCACTGGTGCTCAGGATCTCCTCGATGTGGGCGATCATCAGAGGCTGCCGCGCGAGGGTCTCCTGGATCGGAAAGCCCGGACGCATGGCGTGGCCGACCACCGGCATGGCGAGCTCGCGGCCGAGCGCGTGGAGGAGATCGAAGAACGCCGGCGAGGTGACGTTGTGCGACTTGACGTACTCGTACCCGTCTCGGGCCCACCTGCGGATGTCGGCCTCGACCGCCGCCAGCGACGAGCCGTAGCTCGCCTCGTCGACGATCGGTGTCGTCAGGTGGATCTCCGGTCCGACCACCTTGCCCCGGTTGATCTCCTTGCGCCACTGGAATGCTTCTGAGAAGCCCGACATGTCGAGCAGCGTGGTGACACCGTTCGAGAGGTAGAGCGTGTAGAGCTCCTCGGGCGACAGCCGCTCGGGCAGCCTCGGGATGCCGGCGTTGTGGACGTGCAGGTCGGCCAGGCCGGGCAGCACGTAGAGCTTCTTGCCGTCGATCACCGCCGCACCCTCGGGCACCGCGATCTGCTTGGACTTGCCGATCTCGACGATCCGGCCGTCCTCGACGATGACGGTCTGCCGCTTCTGAATCGCCTTGCGGTCGGCGGGGTCGGTGCTGACGACGCTGACGTTGACCAGGGCGATCGTGCCGCCGGTCGCGCGCTCGGCGGACGCTGTGGCGGAGAGGGTCAGGGCCGCCGTGGCGATCAAGGTGGCCAGGTGACCTTTCGAACTTCGGCTCATCCTCTTTCTCCTGCGGTCATCCGGTTTGGGCCGCATGCGGCTTCGTCGGTCTAACTGCTACGGCGCAGGGGAGTCGAAAGTTCCGCAACACTTCGGTGATCGCGTTCGGGGCGGCCCATCTCGTGCCGCGCTCTCATCGCAGCCGCTTGCCGCGCACGTAGGTCTCGGCCACGGCAACCTCGTTACACGCCATCAAGACGGTGAAGAGCCGTCCATGGGTCTGCTTCCCCGGGTCGTCGACCCGTAGTCCCCACTCGAGACTGTTCGCGAGCGGCTCCCAGAGGTTCGGGTCGATGATCACCATGTCGGCCTCCTTGCCGGCGTCGAAGTTGCCGATTCGGTCCTCGAGATCGAGCGCCCGCGCGCCGGCGAGCGTTCCCAGGTGGAGCAGCTCGGCCGGGTGCATGGAGACGCCGTGCGGCTCGGGCTCGCTGATGTGCACTTTGAAGGCGGAGTTCAGCACGTAGGGGATGAACCAGCTGTCGCCGGCCGCGAAGTCGGTGCCGGCGGCGATGTTGACCCCCGAGGCGACGGTTCGCTTCCAGGGCATCGTGCCGCTACCCAGGAAGAGCTGGCTGTTCGGGCAGTGCGACACCGAGGTTTTGGTCTCGGCCATGCGCGCCAGCTCGGCGTCGGTGCAGTGGACGCAGTGCGCCATCACGCTGCGCCGTCCGAGCAGGCTCGAGCCGCCGCGCTTGCTGCCCGGCAGGAAGCGGCCGTCGTAGGTGTCGAGGTAGGTCTCGACCTGGTAGAGATCGAGCACCGCGGCGATCTCGCCGTCTTCCGAGCTGTTGTTCTCGCTGAGATGGGAGGTGAAGTAGACGCCGCGCTCGCGGTAGTGGTCGTAAAGCTCGCCGAGTCCGGCCAGGGTCTCGGTTGTCACCGAGAGTGAGAACCTCGGCACGATCGCGGCGTAGACCAGGGCGCGACTCGCCTGCTCCGGCGACGGATGCCAGCGGTCGATCTCGTCCTGGGTCAGCCGGATCGCGTCTCGCTCACTGGTGACGAGCGGCTTCGCGGCGTCGGGACCGACGGTCTGGATGCCGCGGCCGATCACGCCGCGCAGGCCGCGCCGCCGGTACTCGTTGAACAGCGCGTCCTGGGCCACCGGGAAGGCCGAGCCGAATACCAGCGAGGTCGTGGTGCCGGCGCTGATCAGCCGATGGCAGAACTCGCGCGCGGCGCCGAGCGCGAAGTCGGCATCCTGGAAGCGCGCCTCGGCCGGGAAGATGCAGGTGTTGAGCCACTCGAGTAGCTGACCGCCGCCGTAGGCGTCGATCGAGTTGACCTGCGGATAGTGGATGTGAGTGTCGACGAAGCCGGGCAGGATGAAGCTGCCGGCATGGTCGACGA
>JAJCXP010000344.1 GCA_029263375.1 Acidobacteriota bacterium
AGGTTCATGGTGTCGTCGGCGCGGCCCTGCGCCTTGAAGAAGCCTCGGTGGAGACGCGCCATCTGATCGCCGTGGCGGCGCAGCCGCTCGCCGTCGGGCCCGGCCGGAACGTCCTTGTAGTAGACCTCGGCGTGATCGCGATTGAGCAGCGTCTGCGACAGGCCGATCGACGGCGGCACCAGGAACACCTCGCCCATCTCGCCTTCGGCGGCGGCCTGGCCGCTCTCGGTCAGGATGCGTAGGTCGAGCCCCAGGGTCGGTGTCGTGAAGGTCGCGGGTGACGCCGGCTGGACGACGGTGCCGGCGATGTAGCCACCGCCGATCTCGGTGCCGCCGCAGTATTCGATCACCGGTGCCCGGTAGCCGGCGCGGCTCATCAGCCAGAGATAGTCCTCACGGTTCGACGGCTCGCCAGTGGAGCTGAACAGGCGCACGTCGGGCCACTCGTCGAAATAGAGCGAGCCCTCCGAGCGCCAGGCGCGGACGAGGGAGGGCACCAGCCCCAGGATCGAGATCCCCGAGTCGCGCACGAAGCCGGTGAAGCCGTCGCCGGTCGGAACGCCTTCGTAGAGTGCCATGGTGGCGCCGTTGATAAAAGTGCCGAAGATCAGCCACGGCCCCATCATCCAGCCGATGTTGGTCGGCCATGCGACGATGTCCTTGGGACGCACGTCCTGATGGAAGTGCGCATCCATGGCGGCTTTGATCGGTGTCAGGTGAGTCCAGGGGATCGCCTTCGGCGTGCCGGTGGTGCCCGAGGAGAAGAGCACGTTGATGACCCGGTAGGGGTCGTCGACGACCGGCTCGAATCCCGCGCCGTCGGCCAGGAAGTCGTCCCAGAGCAGGTCGCCGTCGCGCAGCCCGACGTCGTCCTGCGACGCGATCACCACGGTTCGCGGAGCGTCGGCGTCACACACCTTGCGATAGAGATCGATCGGGCGCCCGGCGCGCACGAAGCGGTCGACGGTGACCACCGCGACGGCGTTGCCAATCTCGAGCCGGCGGCGCACCTCGGCGGGCGAGAAGCTATCGGGGATCGAGATGACCCGGCCGCCGGCGCGCACGATTCCGAGATAGGCAGCGACGCATTCGACGGTCATCGGCATGTAGAGCGCGATCGCCGCGTGGTCCTCGAAGCCCGCCGCGACGAAACCGGCGGCGAAGCTGTCGACCAGCCGCTCGAGCTCGCCGTAGGTGATCCGCCGTAGCTCGGCCTCGCCCTCGCGGCCGTGGATGATCGCGACCTTCGAGGGGTTGGCGCGGAAGCAGCTGTCGACCGAGTTGAGGCGCGCGTCGGGGAGCCAGGTCGGATCGAGCGGGTAGTCGCCGGTCAGGATCTCGCGCGGTGGGCGCTCGAAGTTGATGTCCAGGCGGCGGATCGCGACCTGCCAGAAAGCGCCGCGCTCGCGGACCGACCACTGCTGCAGCTCGTCATAGCTGGTGAATCCGAGCTCGCGCATCAGCCGGCCGACGTTCGACCGCTCGACGGCGTCGACGCCGGGTTGCCAGGCGAGCGGCGGGCCGTCGCGATCGGTTCGATTGCGGTAGAGACGCAGGAACTCGTGCCACTGTTCGGCGAACGGCGGTGGACTGCCAAGACCGAGCTGCTCGACGTAGCGCGCCCAGCGTTGGTCCTGCTGGCGTCCTAGCTCACTGAGGTCTTCGGTCGGCATTGCGGTTCGTTAGGGCCGCGACTCTGGGAGCGGTTCGGCCTTGGGCAGACTGACGACTTCGACCTCCGAGCGCGCGAGCGGCGAGCCTACCCGCTCCTCGAACCAGGAGATGCCCTCGTGCACCAGGTCGACCGAGAGGCCGTAGCGCCGCGGCCCTACCGGCCACCGGATCTCGATCTCGCTCTCGAGCACGCCGCCCGGGGGTACCGGTGCGGGCAGCGACGTGCGGCCGCCTTCGGTGACCCGAACACCCTGGTCGGTGCGGTGGAAGAGCTTGTAGCTCAAGAACACCGCCAGCACGCGATCGCTCTTCCAGACTTCCGAGCTGTCGTTGCGAACGGTGACGGTCGCGACCGAGGTGGTACCGGCGCCGGCGAGCGTCGGCAGCTCGGAGCCCAGCACTGTTCGTGCGTAGATGTCTTCGGGGATCGCCGCCGGCCCGAGATAGCGGACCTCGGCGGTCGCCGGCGAGCCATCCGGCGTGCGGATCGATAGCCGTGCCAGGCGCGCCTCGAACAGGTCGTGGAGGCGCCAGTGGAACCAGAACGGGTGGCGCCGCCAGGCCGGCGATGCGTCGATCTCGACCAGGCCGCGGGCGCCAACCGGCCGCTCGAGGCGGAAGGTCTCGGAGTGCCGCCAGTCGCGATACTCGAACTCGATCTCCGGCGCGTCCGAGAGCACGAGGAATCGCATCAGGCCGTCGGTGCGGGTATTCGCGATCTCGACCTCGGCCGGAGGGCTGTCGGCGTCGAGGAAGAAGCTGAACCTGGCGACCCGCGAGAACGGGTCGTTGAAGTGCAGCATCTCCCAATCCCAGTCGTGCAGCCAGAAGCGCTCCTGCGAGCCTTCGATGCTCTGGAGCGTCGACTCGAACGGCAGTAGCCGGAAGATGCCGGCGTAGGCGTGGGCTTGGCTGGTTCGGTCGACGGTGCGCGTCTGCCAGGCCGAAGCGACCGCCGAGCCGAGGACGCAGATCGCGATCAGCCAGGGGACCAGAAGCCAGCGCGGCTTGGGTAGCTCGCGCAGCGCGATCAGGAGCGCCGGATAGGCGGCCAGGAAGTAGCGGTTGCCGATTGCCGCTCCGCCGCCGAAGTAGTTGTGGGGCAGCAGCACGAGATAGAAGATCGAGATCCCCACGACGCTGGCCACCATCGCGATCGCGACCGGGTCCGGTCTGCGGAGGGCCAGCAGCAGAAAGACGATCGCCGCCGGAAAGTAGATCAGCAAGCCGGTGTGACGCCCGACGAAGTAGTAGAGCGTCGAGTACGCGATCACCCGCGGCCGGGGATCGGTGCGCAGGCGCACGGTCGCCAGCTCGGTGCCGCCGAGCTGCTCCGCCGCGACCGCTGAGTCGGGGCCGTCCGGGTAACCGACCGCCGGGTTGAAGGTCGCGCGCGGCGTCCGGTAGGGATCCGCTGCGCCGGTGAGCGCGATAGTCAGGCCGAGTGACACGGCCGCCGCGATCGCAATGCCCGCCAGGAGGCGTGCGGCGCGGTGCCAGCGCCGATGAGCCACGAGAGCGGCCAGCGCGGCGACCGCCAGGAGCGCGTTCGGGTAGCGCATCGCCGCCGCCATGCCGAGCAGCAATCCGCCTGCGAGCGTCGTCCAGTTGGCGTCGAGGAAGTGCGCCGTGGGCAGCCAGCGGCGATCGGGGCCACGCAGCGACGCGAGGCTGAGCACGAGGCCGGCGAGGGTGCACGACACCAGCAGGGCGTCACTCATCCGCCAGGCGAGGTAGGGCAGAAGCGCAGACGCGCCGGCAAAGGTCGCCAACGTCAGCAGGCTGGTCTCGCCGAGCCGGCGGAGATAGACCAGCGTCAGCCAGAGCGCTGCGCCCATGGCCAGGAGATTCAGGAGGATCGGCCCGTAGCGGCCGGCGACCCAGACGAAGGGACTGGCCATCACCCCGTAGATCACCGGCTTCGAGTAGGTGATGCCGAGGGACGTGCGTTGCAGGATCAGGTTGCGCTCGCCGTCGGTCGGTGCGGCCTCGATCCGCTCGCGGTCGCTACTCGAGAAGGTCAGATCGCCGTCGCGAGCGAGACTCTCGGCCATCGCCATGTAGGTCCCCTCGTCGCCCGTTACCCACGAGAAGGACTCTCGAAGGCCCATCAGGGCTCCGAAACCGGCGAGGGTGAGTGCGGTCAGGGCGAGCGCGAGCGTCCGACTGCTCAAGGCCGGGCAAGAGTACTAGACGGTGCCCGTGAAAGTGGCGCTCATGAGCTCTCGAGGGCGGTCGGTGCACCGAGATCCGGTAGCGGTTCGACGAAGAAGCGCCGGATGCGGCGGGTCGTCCAATGGCGGTCGAGCGGTGTCATGGACAGGAACGCCCAGTGGTGACCGCCGCGGATCGACACCTTCTCCGGCCGGCCCAGCGCCCGCCAGAGCGTCTGCCGAGACTCGATCGGCATGCAGTTGTCCCAGTCGGCTTCGATGAAGAGGGTGCGGCGTGGATCGACCCGATCTGCCGTCGGCGTCGGATCCAGCCGACGCAGGAGCGGTCCGATCTGACTTCGCAGCTCGCCGTCGCTCCAACCGAACCGGCGCTTCAATGCCTTGCGCGCGCGGCCGACCTTGCTGCCGCAGGAGGCGAATATGTTCTCAGGGCTGCCACCGCCCATCACCAGGGCCGACTTCCACAGCCGCGGCTCCTGGCCGGCCACCAGGGCGCCGACGATCGCCCCGATGCTGAACCCGGCGAGTCCGATGCGTGAACGGTCGATCTCGGGCCGGCTTTGCGCCCAATCGATCAGCCTGCGGACATCGTTGACGGCAACCATGTGGGCGTCGACGGCGCGCTCGAGCTCGGCGGCCATCGCCGCTTCGGTCGGCGCGGTGCGCAGAGCCTTCCAGTCGACCAGGGAGTCGGATCCTCGGAGCTGGAGTACGTGGAACGCCCGGGTCGAGTCGGCCTTGCGTAGAAAACGTGTCATTACTGCCGAGGGGTAGCGGCTCGAGCCCCAGATCGGCAGGACGATGACCAGCGGCCGTCGCCCGGGCTCCCTGGCCTTGAAGTAGCGAGCACGGATCCTGCGACCGGATTGCCGATTGTCACCCGTGGACGGGAGCTCGAGCAGCCAGCGATGGTGGTGTCCGGTCTCTCCTTCGAACGCCAGCCGAAGATCCTCGACCGCCGCCGGCGACGTTCTCGAAGCTGTCGTGGGGAAGGGCCGCGGCTTCCAGAACGCGGCGCTTGGATTGAGCGGGGTGGTTCGTTGGGCCAGGCAGGCGCTGAGCGGCAGCGCCAGGGCCGACAGCAGAACGGCGTGGTGGAGCGTGCGGCCACTGGATCTCTCGGCACGGAGTTTCTCGCGCATCCTGGTCCTTAGAGGCGTCCAGACGCCCTGGGGTTTCACCTCGTCGCCGGTCGGCGTCGCGCAGGCAGCGTCCGCTCACGCCGTGAACCCGTCCTCCGCCGTTGCCGGCGAGCTTTCTTCAGAGGGTACGCGGCGGTTGGCCGCTAGCTGAACGCGAGGTCGAGAAGCGTCTGCTGCTCGAGCTTGTGCGCCTTCGCCGAGCCGGTGGCCGGGCTGGCGCTCGCCGAGCGTTTGATCGTGCGCAGGTGACGGCCGCGGGTCAAACGCTCGATGCGCGGCTCGACGAAGAAGAGGCCACCCATGTTGGCGGGCTCCTCCTGGATCCACCGGATGTCGCGCACCTCCGGGAACCGATCCAGCGCCGCTGTCAGCTCGTCGTCGGGGACCGGGTAGAGCTGCTCGATCACGACGATCGCGGTTGCCGAGCTCTCACGCTTCTCGCGCTCGGCACGGAGCTCGTGAGCGATCTTGCCGCTGCAGATCAGAATGCGCCGAGCCTCGGTCAACTCGCGCTCGGGCAGGACATTGAGGAACCGGCTGCGAGAGAACGCCTGGATCGGCGAGGCAGCGCCGGGCAGGCGTAGGCCGCTCTTGGGCGTGAAGACGATCAGCGGTTTGCGCCAGCTGCGCAACGCCTGGCGGCGCAGCAGATGGAAATACTGCGCCGCGGTGCTGGGCTGCGCGATCTGGATCGCGTCCTCGGCTGCCAACTGCAGGAAGCGCTCAATGCGGGCGCTCGAGTGCTCCGGTCCCTGGCCCTCGAAGCCGTGCGGCAGCAGCACGACCAATCCGGAAAGCAATCCCCACTTGTCTTCGCCGGCGGTGATGAACTGGTCGAAGATCGCCTGCGCGCCGTTGGCGAAATCGCCGAACTGAGCCTCCCAGCAGACCAGTGTCTCGGGATAATCGCGGCTGTAACCGTACTCGAAACCGAGCACCGCGGCCTCCGAGAGCACGGAGTCGTAGATGTCGAAGCGCGCGCCCTGCGCGGCCAGGTCGGCGAGGGGAGCCCAGGGCTCGCCGGTGCGTGTGTCGATCAACATCGCATGACGATGGTTGAACGTGCCGCGCCGGCTGTCCTGGCCGCTGAAGCGCACAGAGCAGCCGTCCGCGAGCAGCGAGCCGAAGGCCAGCGCTTCGGCCATGCCGTAGTCGACCGGCCGGTCGCCGCGTCCCATCTCGGCCCGTTGCTGGAGCAGCTTGACGACCTTTGGGTGCGGCTCGAAGCCCTCCCGGGCGGTGGTGAGGCTCTCGGCCAGCTCGGCCAGGCGCTCTGCCGGTACGCCGGTGTCGATCTCGAACTCGGCTTTGTGGCGCCCTCCCTGGTAGGCGCTCCAGTAGCCGGGCAGTTTGCGCAGCTGTGGGATCTTGGTCAGCTGCTCGGCTTCGGCCTTCTCCTTGGAGAGCTCGTCCCGAACGCTGCGGGCGAGCGCCTCGGTCTGGTCGTGCTCGGCCCCGATGCGTTCGGCGTAGAGCTCCCAGAGCGGCTTGCGCTCCTGGATGCGCCGGTA
>JAJCXP010000345.1 GCA_029263375.1 Acidobacteriota bacterium
CAACTGGGGCGGCGATTCGCTCCACATCGAGGTCCAGGTGCCGACCGAGACCTCGGTGCGACTCGAAACGGCCGGCGGCCGCATCGACCTCGAAGGGATTACCGGCACGGCGTTCCTCGACACCTCGGGCGGCCGCATCGAGATCTTCGACGTCCGTGGCGATGTCGACGCCCACACCAGCGGTGGCGCCATCTCCGTCGAGAAGATCGTCGGCGACCTGGTCGCCGAGACGTCGGGCGGCTCGATCTCTGTCGAAGTGGTCACCGGCGATGTCCGAGCCGAGACCTCGGGCGGCCCGATATCGATGGAGGAGATCGGCGGCCGGGTTCATGCGCACAGCTCGGGCGGCTCGGTGAGCGTGCGCTTTGCCGCGGGCAACGCCGAGGGGGGCGACCTGTCGACCTCCGGAGGCACGGTCACGGCGCGGGTCGATCCGAGCGTCGGGCTGGATATCGACGCGTCTACCTCGGGAGGGCGGGTGAGCTTCGATCTCACGGTGCAGGGACGGATCTCGAAGAGGTCTCTGCAAGGTACGCTGAACGGCGGCGGCGCCAGTCTGCGCCTGCGCTCGAGCGGCGGCGGCGTCCGGTTGAGCTCGATCTAGCTGGCTAGAGCCGACGGCGGGCGCCGTTGCGCTGGTCGAGCCGCGCTGCTACTTTCCGATCGCGATGTGGGGGATCATCACGGCGGCCGTGCTGGCCGCTTCGCCGGCGGCCGCCGACGCGGCGCCGGATCGCTATCGATTGCCGCGCCTGGACGCGAAGATTCAGGTCGACGGTCGCCTCGACGAGGCCGCCTGGAACGAGGCGTTGATCCTCGAGCTCGGCTTCGAGACCAACCCCGGCGAGAACATAGCGCCGCCGGCACGAACCGAGTGCCGGCTGTTTCATACTGAGAGCCACCTCTACTACGGCTGCCACGCGCAAGATCCGGAACCGGAGAGGATTCGTGCGCGCTATTCCGATCGGGATCTCTCCTTTCCGGCCGACGACGTGATCGGTATCGGCATCGATCCGTTCCACTCTCAGAACCGATCGTTCGTGTTCGACGTCAACCCGCTCGGAGTTCAGAACGATCGCGTATTCACCGAGGCTTCTGGCATCTCGGAAGAGAGCTGGGACGCGATCTGGGAGTCCGCCGGCCGGCTGGTCGACGATGGCTACGTGGTCGAGGTGGCGATCCCGTTCTCGTCGCTCAGCTTTCCGGCCGCCGACGGCGAGCAGGTCTGGGATTTCAACGTCCGGCGCTACATGCCGCGCGAGGTGTATCGACGGTTTGCGCTCATGCCGTTCGACCGCAACAATCCGTGCCGGCTCTGCCAGACCGCCGAGCTGGTGGGATTCGAAGGTGTCGACGCCGGCAAGGGGCTCGAGGTGACGCCGACGCTCACTGGCGCCCAGGTGTCGGAGCGCGCGGACTTTCCCGACGGCGAGCTGCGGTCACGCGATCCTGATTTCGAGCCCGGTCTGAGCGCCCGCTGGGCGGTGACCAACAATCTGCTGCTGAGCGGTACGCTGAACCCGGATTTCTCGCAGGTCGAGGCCGACGTCGCGCAGCTCGACGTCAACGAGCCGTTCGCGCTCTTCTTCCCGGAGCTCCGGCCGTTCTTCCTGGAGGGCAGTGAGGCCTTTCGGACGCCGGTGCAGACGGTCTTCACCCGCACTCTCGCCGATCCGATCTTCGGGCTCAAGCTGACCGGCAAGCAGGGCCCGAACGCGCTCGGCGCCTTCGTGGTGCGCGACGAGATCACCAACCTGTTGATCCCGGGGGTCGAGAGCTCGACAGTAGAGACCTTGGCGTTCGAGACCACCTCGTCGGTCGTGCGCTACGCGCGGGACGTTGGCAGGAGCTCATCGTCGGTGGGTCTCGTTCTCACGGACCGCCGTGGTGGCGACTACAAGAACTCGGTCGCTGGCGTCGACGCGTTTCTACGGCTGAGCACGGCCGACACGCTGGAGATCCAGCTCCTGCGTTCCCAGACCGACTATCCGGACGAGCTGGCGGTCGAGCTCGATCAACGGCTCGATCTGTTCAGCGGCGACGGCCTGTCGGTGACCTACGAGCACGAGCCGCGCGACTGGAGCATCACCGCGGAGTACCGTGACTTCAGCGACGGTTTTCGGGCCGACTCCGGCTTCGTACGCCAGACCGGGTTTCGCGAGGCCGAGCTCGAGGGCGGCTACAAGTGGTACGGCGACGGCGACCACTGGTACACCGAGATCTGGGTAGGCGGCGAGTGGGAGCGGTCGGAGACCCAGACCGGGCTGCTGCTCGACCAGCGCTCCGAGATCAAGGGTGGCTGGGACGGCCAGCTCCAGTCGTCGGTGTTCGTCGCGGTCGCGGACGGGGAGCGAACCTTCGAGGGGGTGTTCTTCGAAGCCGACGAGGTCGAGATCTGGGGCACGATTCGACCGACCAGCTGGCTCGAGCTGACCGCCGAGGCGTCCAAGGGGGATGGCATCGACTTCGCGGAGGTGCGGGCCGGCGACCAGCTGGAGATCGGCGCCTCGGTGCGCACCATCGTCGGCCGGCACTTCAAGGCCGATCTGTTCCTCACCCGCCAGGAGCTCGACGTCGAGGGCGGCAATCTGTTCAGCGCCGATCTGACCGAGCTGCGCCTGATCTACCAGGTCAACTCGCGCGCGCTGGTCCGGCTGATCACGCAGTACGCCCAGATCGATCGCACTCCGGCCCTGTTCTCCGAGCTCGTCGAGCCGTCCACCGACGAGCTGTTCGGCCAGCTCCTGTTCTCCTACAAGATCGACGCCCGCACCGCCCTGTGGCTCGGCTACACCTCGAACTATCTCGACGAGGCGCGCTCGGGGCTGACCGAGACCGGTAACTCGGTCTTCTTCAAGGTCAGCTACGCCTGGCAGCCCTGAGCCGCGCCCTGGCACCTCGCGCTCCGACTACAATCGCCGCTACAGGCGAGGTATGACGACTTGAAGATCGTAAGCATCGGCGGCGGCCCGGCAGGCCTCTACTTCTCCATCCTGATGAAGAAGGCGCACCCGGAGTGCGAGATCACGGTGGTCGAGCGCAACCGGGCCGACGACACGTTCGGCTTCGGCGTGGTGTTCTCCGACGAGACCCTGGCCAACTTCGAGGGCGCCGATCCCGAGACCTATCGCGCGATCACCGACAACTTCATCTACTGGCGCAATATCGACACCTTCTACGGTGGCACCTGCACGACCTCGACCGGACACGGCTTCTCGGCCCTGTCGCGCCAGAAACTGCTGCTGATCCTCCAGGCGCGCTGCCGCGAGCTCGGGGTCAAGCAGGAGTTCGAGCGCGAGGTGAGCTCGCTCGACGAGTTCGCGGACGCCGACCTGATTCTCGGCGCCGACGGCGCCAACAGCTTCGTGCGCGCCGCGCTCGAGGAGCACTTCCGGCCGAGCATCGACTGGCGCAAGTGCCGGTTCTGCTGGCTCGGCACCGACAAGCCACTGGAGGCGTTCACCTTCATCTTCCACGAGAGCGAGCACGGGCTCTTTCAAGTTCACGCCTACCCGTTCGAGGAGGGCCGGGGCACCTGGATCGTCGAGTGCCACTCCGACGTGTTCGAGGCGAGCGGCCTCGCGGCCGACGATGAAGACGCGACGGTAGCATTCTGCGAACGACTGTTCGCGCCCTGGTTGGATGGTCATCGGCTGCTCAAGAACCGCTCGCTCTGGCGGACCTTCCCGACCATCAAGTGCGCGACCTGGAGGCACGACAACGTCGTGCTGCTGGGCGACGCGGCCCACACGGCGCACTTTTCGATCGGCTCCGGCACCAAGTTGGCGATGGAGGATGCGGTGGCGCTGGCGGGGGCCTTTCGGCGGCTCGGCACGGGCGACGTCGCTGGAGTTCTGGCCGCCTATCAGGATGAGCGCTGGGTCGACGTCATCAAGACCCAGAAAGCGGCCCAGACCAGCCTCGAGTGGTTCGAGAACTCGGCCCGTTACCTGGGGCAGCCGCCGGCGCAGTTCAGCTTCAACCTGATGACCCGATCGAAGCAGATCACGTACGACAATCTGGCGGCTCGCGATCCCGAGCTGGTGGGCGAGGTCACCGAGTGGTACCGCGAGGCGGTGGGAGCCGAGCGCGCCTCCGACGGCTCGCTTCCGGCGCCGATCTTCACGCCGTACTCCCTGCGCGGCATGGATCTGGTCAACCGAGTCGTGGTCAGTCCGATGTGCCAGTACTCCGCCGTCGACGGCACGCCCGACGAGTGGCACCTGGTGCACCTCGGCAGCCGTGCGATCGGCGGCGCCGGGCTGGTCATCACCGAGATGACCGACGTCAGCGCCGAGGGCCGGATCACCCACGGCTGCACCGGCATGTACGCGGAGGAGCACGTCGCGGCGTGGCGGCGGATCGTCGACTTCGTGCACGAGCGCTCGCCAGCGAAGATCGCCATCCAGCTCGCGCACGCCGGCCGCAAGGGCTCGGTGAGTCATCCCTGGGAGGGAGACGACCTGCCGCTCGGTGCCGACGAAGGCGCCTGGGAGACGTTGGCGCCCTCGGCGGAGCCGTACCGTCCGGACTGGCCCGTGCCGAGGGAGATGGACCGGGCGGACATGGACGCCGTGCGCGACGCCTTCGTGCGAGCGACGACCATGGCCAAAGAGGCGGGCTTCGACATGATCGAGCTCCACATGGCGCACGGCTACCTGCTGTCGAGTTTCATCTCGTCGCTCTCCAACCACCGCACCGACGAGTACGGCGGCAGCCTGGAGAACCGGATGCGCTATCCGCTCGAGGTCTTCGGCGCCATGCGCGCGGTCTGGCCCGAGGAACGGCCGATGTCGGTTCGGATCTCGGCGAGCGACTGGATGGACGACGGCCGCGGAACGACTCCCGACGAGTCGGTCGAGCTGGCGCGTGCGCTTCAGCAGGCCGGCTGCGACATCATCGACGTCTCGTCGGCGGGCAATTCGCCCGAGTCGGAGCCGCTCTACGGACGCATGTACCAGGTGCCGTTCGCCGAGAAGATCCGCCACGAGGTCGGGATTCCGGTCGCGGCGGTCGGAGCGCTGCTAGGCGCCGACCACGCCAACACCGTCCTGGCCGCCGGCCGGGCCGACCTGGCGGTCATGGCG
>JAJCXP010000346.1 GCA_029263375.1 Acidobacteriota bacterium
AAGCTCCTCAGCGCCGATGGTACTGCGTGGGTAACTGCGTGGGAGAGTAGGTCGCCGCCGGGAAGTTATTTTGGTCTTAGGCCCTTGGGGTTCGCCCCGAGGGCCACTTTACGTTCTGGCTCGAGCACTACCCGAACGGGGATTGCCGGCCCGGCGGAAAACCGCCAGCCTCGACCATAACGGGGCCAGTTCGAGGAGAAACGCGATGATCAACAAGAGCTACACCAAGACCGGCAAGAAGTGCCGGGTGACCTTCAAACTCACCGCCGAGGAGCTCTCGGACGTGCAGAACGTCCAGCTGCTGGGCGATTTCAACGGCTGGAGCCCCAAAGCGACACCGCTCGCGGCGCGCAAGGACGGCTCGTTCAGCACCACCCAGTCGCTCGAGACGGGCCGCGAGTATCGCTTCCGCTATCTGGTCGACGGCAAGAGCTGGCTCAGCGATGACGGTGCTGATGGCCTGGTGCCGAACCGGTTCGGCGATCTCGACTCGGTCGTGTCGCTGCCGCTGCCGAAGTAGAGCGCCGGCCGCGGGAGCGGCGGGCTTGGAGGCTCATTGCGGACCGAGCAGGATGGGAAATCCTGAGCTCTCGGGTGGTACGCTGCGGCCCTATTCCCCGGGTGATTGGTGAGCGGAGAGAGAAGCAGCCCATCTGATCAGAGCGCTGAACCGTACGCGGTCGTAGGAATCGGCGCGTCGGCGGGCGGTCTGGCCGCTCTGAAGGCGCTCTTCTCCGAGGTCTCCCCAGACTCGGGCTTCGCCTATGTGGTCGTGATGCACCTCTCGCCTGAGCACGAGAGTCAGCTCGCCGGGGTCCTCCAGCCGCACTGCCGGATCCCCGCGACCCAGGTTACTGAACCGGTCCGCATCGAGCGTGACCACATCTACATCATTCCGCCGAACGCCAATCTCGAACAGATCGACACGCATCTTCGACTGGCGAAGCTCGAGGACCAGGTCAGCAAAAGGCGGACCATCGATCACTTCTTCCGCACGCTGAGCGACTCCACTGCTACCGCGAGCGTCGGTGTGCTGCTCTCGGGCACCGGATCCGACGGTACGCTCGGGCTCCGTGAGATCAAGGCGAGCGGTGGTCTGACGGTGGCGCAGGATCCGAACGAGGCCGAGTACGACGCCATGCCGCGCTCGGCGATCGCGGCCGGCGTGGTCGATTTCGTCCGTCCGAGTCGCGCGATTCCGACGCTGCTGACGACGCTCAGGGGCGCCGTGGCCGCCCCTGTCCACCAGTCCGACGATGACAGTCTGTCCGACGCTGACCGCGACGCCCTGCAGCGCATCCTCCGTCAGGTGGGAACCCGCACCGGCCACAGCTTCAGCGACTACAAGACCTCGACGGTGCTGCGCCGGATCAACCGCCGAATGAGATTGCTGCAGGTGGAGTCGCTCGAGGCCTATCTCGGCGAGCTCGAGCGGCGCCAGGACGAGCCGGCGCTTCTGCTCGACGATCTGCTGCTGACGGTGACGCAGTTCTTCAGGGACGGCGAGGTGTTCCAGGAGCTCCAGGAGTGCCTGCGCGAGCTGATCAAGACCAAGCAGCCGAGAGACACCCTTCGGGTCTGGTCGGTGGGTTGCTCGACCGGCGAGGAAGCGTACTCGCTGGGCATGCTGCTGCTCGAGGAGTCCGAAGGCCGCGGTGACGACCTCCGCATTCAGATCTTCGCCACCGACCTCCACGAGAGCTCTCTGAACGTCGCCCGCGTGGGGCGCTATCCGGAGGGGATTGTCGATGACCTCAGCCCTGAGCGCCTCCAGCGCTTCTTCGTCGAAGAGAGCTCGACCTACCTGGTAAGTCAGCGCCTTCGCGAGCTCATCGTCTTCTCACCACACAACCTGCTGCAGGACCCGCCGTTCTCGCAACTCGACCTGATCGTCTGCCGGAACCTCATGATCTACCTCCAGCGCGACATTCAGCAGGAGGTCTTTGGCCTCTTCCACTACGCGCTGAAGCCGGAGGGGCTGCTGGTTCTGGGTTCCAGCGAGTCGCTCGACAGCCGCCTCGATCTGTTCATGGCGGAGCGCAAGTCGCACAACATCTACCGGCGGCGGGGCGTACCCACGCGGGAGCTAAAGCTGCCGACCTTCCTCGCCTCGCGCCGCGGCGCAATTCCCCACCGGACGAGCGCCGTCGATCACCCCCGCAGGGCGCAGAGCTACGGTCTGGTTCACGAACAGGTGGTCGAGCGTTACGCGCCACCCAGCGTTCTGATCGACCCGAACAACGACATCGTCCACTACTCGGCGGGAGCTGGAAGGTTCCTGCGACAGCCGGGCGGCGAGCCCACCGGAAATATTCTCAAGCTGGTGCGAGAGCCGCTGCGCGTGGAGCTGTTGGCCGCACTCCATGCCGCCGCGCGGAGCGAGGGGCCGGTCAGTCCGAGGCCGGTTCGATGGCTCGCCGACGGCGAGGAGGAGACGGTCCTGGTCCGGGTTCGGCCGGCGACCGAGCCCGAGTTGCGCGGCTTCGTGCTTGTCATCTTCGATGACCTCGAGGGTTCGGCACAGGCTCGAGCGGTCGAAGGCCCGAGCGCCGATCCGATCGTAGCGGAGCTCGAAAGCGAGCTCGAGGCGACTCGGAGTAGCTGGCAGGCGACCATCGAAGAGTACGAGACCAGCCAGGAAGAGATGATGGCCTCCAACGAGGAGCTCCAGAGCGCCAACGAGGAGCTGCGGTCGACGATGGAGGAGCTCGAGACTTCGAGGGAAGAGCTTCAGAGCATGAACGAGGAGCTGGTGACCCTGAACCAGGAGAACCGGCACCGGGTCGAAGAGCTCAGCGAGGTGACCGGAGACCTGCGCAACCTGCTCGCGGTCTCGGATGTGGCCACTCTCTTTCTCGACCGCGATCTCAGAATCGTACGGTTCACCCCCCACGTTGCCGACCTGTTCAGCATCTTGGCTTCGGATCGGGGGCGCCCCCTGGCCGATCTGACGCATCGACTCGGGGAGTCCGATCTGAACGAGCGGGCGCGCCGGATCCTCGCTGACTTGATCCCCCAGGAGGTCGAGATCCGTGCCGAGGACGGACGCTACTACATCCTCCGACTGGTGCCGTATCGGACGGCCGACGATCGCATAGACGGGGTCGTGATCACGTTCGTCGACGTGACTCGCCTCAAGGAGACCGAAGGCGCCCTGCGCCGGCTCGCGACCAGCCTCGGTCAACGTGTCAAGGAACGCACCACGACCCTGGAGCGGTTGAACGAACGCCTGCGTTTGCTGGTGTCGGAGCTGACGACATCAGAGCACAAGGAGCGTCACGGCCTCGCGCGCACTCTTCACGACCACCTCCAGCAGCTACTGGTCGGAGCTCAGTTGCAGCTCAGGCCGACTGACGTCGAGGCCGACCCGGAGTCGGAACGGCCGCGTGCCGCGCGTGCGATCGAGCTGCTCGATCAGGCGATCTCTGCCACTCGAGCCCTGGCCGTCCAGATCCGGCCACCGGCTCTGTACGAGGAGGGATTCATCGCGGCGCTGCGCCGGTTGGCAACCTGGATGAAGGAGACGCACGATCTGGACGTCGAGCTTCGGCTCGAGCCGTTCGCAGAGCCGACCCTGGAGTCCGGGGCGCCGGTGATGTTCGAAGCGGTGCGCGAGCTGCTGCTGAACGTGGTCAAGCACGCCGGCGTCAAGTCGTGCGTCGTGGAGCTCACCAAGGTGGAGTGGGACACGGTCTCAGTGACCGTGTCCGACGCCGGCATCGGGTTCGACCCAGCGGAGGTGCGGAGTCGCACCGACGACTCGGGACTCGGCCTGGCGCATACCAGGTCGCGTGTGGCTCTGCTGGGCGGTGAGCTGTCGATCGACAGCTCGCCGGGATCGACAACCGTCAGGCTGGTCGTGCCGATCGGTCGTAGCGAGCCTGCCGTCGACGCGCCGGACGCGGCATCGGATGAAGACGTGGACTCCGAGCTGGTCGATAGCGCCGAGATCGGTGTCATCCGCGTCCTGGTCGCCGACGATCACATCGTGGTTAGAGAGGGCATCGCAAACATCATCAATCAGGCCCCGGACATGCTCGTGGTTGGCGAGGCGAGTGACGGCGAGATGGCCGTTTCGATCGCTCGGACTCTGCGCCCGAACGTGGTGGTCCTTGATGTCAGCATGCCGGGAATGGACGGCATCGCGGCCGCACGAGCCATCACCACCGAGCTGCCCGAGGTCGGGGTGATCGGCCTGTCGATCAGCAACGACGAGGCAACGGTGCGCTCGATGCTCGACGCCGGCGCGAGCGCTTATGTAACCAAGGATGCACCGTTCGATGAGTTGCGAAGCGCGATCCGGCGCTGTTTCAAGGCGCAGGCGACCGGCTGATCGACGCTGCTTCGGTCAGTTCGGCGTGACGGGTCAATCGAGGACCGCGCGCTCGATCTCGGCCAGCCGAGCCCGGGCGCGCGGCGCCAGCAGCGGACCGTCGGCGTAGTAGAGCCGGGCGCCCTCCTGCTCAAGAACACCGGTCAGCGCCTGGCGAGCGGCGTCGGCGTAGAGATTCACGTCGACCGACATCAGGGTCGTACCGAGCCAGTAGTCGACCATGGCTCGACTGAGGCCGGCGCCGGCAGGAGCTTCGATCGTGCGCAGCAGCGGCACCGCCGCTGGGTACGCCATCGCCCGCAGGTAGAGCGCGGCCTGATTGAGCTGCAGCAGCCAGCGTGGAACGCCGCTGTCGCCCCGGAGCAGCTCGAGCGACAGCCTGGCGGCCAGCACCTGGTCGACGATACCGGTGTCGGCGAGTGTGAATACTCCGGGTTGGAGCGCCACCGGCAGACCGATGTCCATCGGTCCGCTGGCCGCGTCGATACCGAGCGCGAGCTCGCCCGCGGCCTGCCGAGCACGCGCCTCGAGCTCGTCGAGGGTCGAGATCTCGGCCCCCGCGGCGGTCCGAATCCGATCTCCCGGAGCCAGACCGGCGCCGGCCGCGGGCCCACCCGGGACGATCGAGCTCACTCTTAATCCACCAGCCTCGACGAAGCGCGCACCGGTGTGCAGATAGCTCGGCACGATTGGACCGTCGAAGGCCGCGGCCAGGCTCTCGAGCGAGCTTTCGTCGCTCGGCAGTGGCAGGGTGCGGACCCCGGGCGCCGCCGGCCAGGGAGCGGGGCTCCAGAGCCAGAGATCGGCGCTGGTCGCGTAGAGATCATCACCGAGAACCGCCACCATGTACAGCGACGCCTCGAAGCGGTCGTCGAAGGCGGTCTGAGCCGCGGCCCAGTCGGGTGCCGCGCGCCGGCTGGCGAGACCGGCCAGGCGCCTGAACTCGAACGCGGTCAGTCCGAGCTCGTCGAGCACCGCGGGCGCGTCGATCGAGTGGTCGCTCCACAGCCACTGGGACAGCCGCTGGAACCGGCCCTCCAAGCGCTTCGAAAGGTCGGAGGCGGCCAGCCGGTCGCTGCCGAGGACGCCGAGGAAGGCGATCGTCGGCCGCATCTGGATCGCCAGGCGGACGACCTCCTGATCGCCGACCGAGATCGACTCGCGGAAGCCGCCGACCCCGGGTTGGCGCACTTCGATCAGATAGTCGCCGGGTGCGAGCCGCAGGGTCGGAGTGTCGTCGTCGGTCGGTTCAGCGGAGCGGCCATCAACCAGTACCCCCGCTCCGGACGGCAGATCGACGAGCTGGATCTCGCCCTCCATACGCTCGAGCGCGGCGGGCGGCAGCCGGTAGTCGTCGAGCTCCGCGACCTCCACGGTCATTCGGAGCGGCCGGTGCTCGGCTAGGCGCAGCTCGATGACGTGCTGTCCCGACGTCAGGCCGTCGAGCGCAACTTCCTCCGCTTCGCCATCGCCCACCGCGAGGCGCTCGGCGGCTTCGACCGGCGCACCGTCAACCACGAACTCGGCGCCGGTCGGTTCGACGCGCACGCGTGCCACCGCGCTCAGCCGTTCCAGCGTGTGGTCGACCGTGGTGCTGGCTCCAGGCTTGATCTCGACGAGCTCCTCGATCGTCGCATGGCCGGGACGAGTGACGACCAGCGACTGGCTGCCCGCTAGCACCGCGGTGGGCTGACCGACAAACTCGACCGGTTGGCCACCGAACGTCACTGTGGCGTCGATCGGCTCGACCAGGACCAGGAGCTCTCCGACCATGCCGCGCCGGAGCTCCTCGAGCACCTCGACCAGCTTGGGCGAGACCATGTCGGGATCGATCTCCCAGCCCGGCTCGATCTGCAGGATCCGTCGCAGGTCCTCGGCGGCACGTTCGTTCTCGCCCAGGTTGAAATGCGCTTCGGCGCGGTGCGCCCGGCTGAGGATCAACATCGTCCGTAGCTCGGGGGGCAGTGGCTGGCGCGATCGGCCGGAGTCGAGGCGGGCGATCAAGCGATCGAAAAGCGCCACCGAGTCGGGTTGGTCGAAGGAGCGGAAGAGCCGCTCGGCCTCGTCGAAGATCGGCTGCAGCTCGGTGTCGTCGACCGTGAATGGGTCGACCGTTCCCTGCTCGGTGATCGACTCGGTCTCGATCTCGTTCTGG
>JAJCXP010000347.1 GCA_029263375.1 Acidobacteriota bacterium
GACCTACCGTCGGCGCTCTCACCCAGGCCGGTGAGCACGCCGTAGACGTGCACCTCACGGATCATCGCGCTCTCGGCAATCTCGGCGATCGCGACCGGCGCCGAGGGCAGGCTGAGCCGGAGGAAGGCGGCCAGCCGATCGTCCCCGGTGACGACCTGAAGAAACAGCTCGCGGCCCACCGAGGTCGCGTACTCGATCTCGTCAACCTCGAGCCCTTCGGGGTCGAGCGGCTCACGACGAATCTCGCGCGACCGGATGTCGCGACTCGCCAGACCACGGTGCGCGAGCTCGGCCTCGGCCAACTCGCGAAAGTTGGTGAGCTTGTTGCCGTCGACGATGTCGCCGCCGGGGATGTCGCGAATCACGCGCGTCAGCCGGCAGTACTCGGGCGTCCGCAGCATCACCTCGGTGAGCACCTGCAGAAGCTCGTCGTGGGCGTAGGGGCGCCACTTGCCGGCCTCGTAGTACGACATCAGCTCGGCGCTCTCGATCAGGCTGCACGGGTAGATCTTGAGCTCGTCGGGACGGAAGTCCGGATCGTCGAAGAGGCGCTCGAAGTCCGCCACGTCGTCGGTCGGTGACGAGCCGTAGAGGTTGGGCATCCAGTGCGCATGGACCTTGAAGCCGGCGCCACGCAGAAGCTTCATCGCTCGGCGGGTGGCGGCGACGTCGTGGCCGCGCTTGTTGAGCGCCAGAACTTCGTCCGAGAGGCTCTGGTAGCCGATCTGCACCTTGGTCGCCCCGAGGCGGCGGAGGCGCAGCACCTCGTCGTCGGTGAGATGATCGGGTCGGGTCTCGATCGACAGCCCGACACCGCGCGCCGCCGCCGTCTCGTTGACTCTCTGGGCCCTCTCGAGCTCCGCCCAGCTCGCCGCTTCGCCCTCGACCCAGTCGACTTCGCCCGCCTGCTCGATCGCCCGGATCGCTTCGTTGTAGCTCCGATCCATCGTCCGCCCATCCACCGAGAACGGGGACTCGGGCTCTTTCTCGGTCGCTGCATGCGGGCGACGGAAGGAGAGCGCCTGTTCCGGTCTCTCGGTCGCGAAATCGTTGAGCGCGTCGAAGCAGCGTTTGATGAACCAGATCTGATACTCCTCCGGGTAGAAGGACCAGGTGCCGCCGAGGACGATCAGCTCCACCTTGTCCACCCGGTGACCGTTGTCGTGGTAGGTCCTCAGGCGGGACGCCGTCTGCTCGTAGGGGTCGAAGCGATGCTGATCCGCCCGCTGCGCGCCCGGCTCGTCGGACAGATAGCTCTTGGGCATGCGCACGTCGCTCGGGCAGAAGATGCACTTGCCCGGGCAGGGGTAGGGCTTGCTCAGGACGGTCACCGGAGCGACGCCGCTGGAGGTGCGGATCGGTTTCATCCGGATGCGGTCGAAGAAGCGCTCCTCGCCGTCGACCCAGCCTTGTCTCTCCATCAGATGACGGAAGCCGCGGACGATCTCACTCTTCGAGAACAGGCCGACACCATCCTTCGGATGCCGGCGCAGAAT
The DNA here is from genome assembly GCA_029263375.1 of Acidobacteriota bacterium. GTDB lineage: Bacteria > Acidobacteriota > Thermoanaerobaculia > Multivoradales > JAHEKO01 > JAHEKO01. The sequence goes on from JAJCXP010000347.1 coordinate 1,497, forward strand.
CTTGTAGAGCGCACTCTCGTCATAGTCGTCGAGATCGCGGATCTCGCCGATGAGCGCGGTCAGCTCGCGCGCGTAGCGCTCGGGCTCGAAGCTCTGGTATTCGGGCGACACGATCCCAGGAGTCTACTCAAGAGGTAGCCGGATGTGAGGGCTGGACGGCCCAGTGCCCCGAGAATCACATTCGTGCGAGCCTGCATTACGATGTTCGTCGGTGGATCCAACTCTGATCGTGCTGCTCTACTCCAGCCTTGCCGCTTCGGCGGCGGCACTGGGAGCGCTGCCGCTGATCAGGCGCGCCGAGGTGCCGGCGTCATGGATCGGCTGGGCCAACGCCATCGCCGGCGGGCTGATGCTCGGCTCGGCGCACGCGCTTTCCGGCGCCGGCATGGCGCTCGAACCGTTCGTCGCCACGGGCGGCGCGCTGCTGGGCATCGGATTCACCTACGGCACGCACCTCGTGTCGGACACCGAGGATCTGGATCTCAACCGGCTCCACGAGACCGATCCCACCTACGGCTCCAAGGTCCTGCTGACCAGCTTCCTGCACTCGGCCTCCGAGGGGATCGCGATCGGCGTGGCGATGGTGCTCGACCTCCGGTTCGGGATCTTCATGGCGCTGGCGATCGCGGTGCACAACATTCCGGAGGCGACGATTCTGATCGCGGTAATGCGCGGCCGCGGCGTTCGACTGCTCCCCGCGGCAGCTCTGGCAGTGGCGATAGACGGCGGCCAGGTGCTCTTCGCCGTGGTCGTGTTCGCTGTCGTCTCCGCGGCTCCCGGCTCGACGGCGATGATGAGCGGCTTCGCAGTCGGAACCCTGATCTACCTGGTCCTGGTCGAGCTCCTGCCGGAGTCGTACCGACAGACCGGACCGACGACCATCGCGGTACTCACCTCGGTGGCAATGGGCGTCCTGATCCTCTTGCGCGGAGGTCTCGGCTAGATGGAGCTCCATCCGGTCTGGACCGTCTTCGCCTACGGCCTGGTGACCGCCCTGGCGACCGGGGTCGGGGCGCTGCCGTTCGTCTTTGTCCGCTCGGTCTCCGTGCGCGCCGTCGCCTACTCGAATGCCATCGCCGCCGGCCTGATGCTCGGCGCCAGCTTCGGCCTGGTGGCCGAGGGCAGCGAGTGGGGCAGCGCGCAGACCTTCATCGGCACTCTGCTCGGCATCGCGTTCATCCTGGGCACCCAGCGCTGGCTAGGCTCTCACGACGTCGAGGTCGGCGAGCTACGCGGCGCCGGCGCTCGGAAGATGCTGCTGATCGTCGTGGTGATGACGGTGCACTCGTTCGCGGAGGGGGTGGCGATCGGATCTTCGTTCGCCGGTGGCTTGACCCTGGCGACGGTCATCACGGTCGCCATCGCCATCCACAACGTGCCCGAGGGGCTCGCGATCAGCGCGGTGCTGCGCCCACAGGGGACCAGCCTGGCCGCCTGTGCCGGCTGGAGCATCTTCTCCTCCCTACCGCAGCCGTTGATGGCGGTGCCGGCGTTCCTGTTCGTCGATGCCTTCCAGCCGGCACTCCCCTACGGCGTCGGCTTCGCCGCCGGCGCCATGGTCTTCATGGTCTTCGTGGAGCTCCTGCCCGAGGCTCTCGAGGGGGCTTCACGCTCGGCCGTGGGCCTGCTGACGGCCGGCTCGCTGGTGGCGATGATCCTCTTTCAGGCCCTGCTCTAGCCGGCGGCAGGCGAACGCGCCCGCAACAAAGACGATAGCGTCTCGAACCATGCATCAAGGAGTTCTGAGCGCATGAACCGGACGACGATCGAGCACCTGAACCGGATCAACCGGGAGTTCTACGACCAGCACGCGCGCAGCTTCAGCCAGACCCGGGCGCGGCCGTGGCGGGGCTGGGACCGGGTGACCTCCGCGCTGCCGCCCTCGGCAAGGCTCTCGGTACTCGACGTGGGCTGCGGCAATGGTCGTCTGGCAACCGCGCTCACCGGGGACTTTGACCGGATCAACTATCTGGGGCTCGACTCGAGCGCTCCCCTGCTCGACGACGCCGACCGACGACTCGGAGCGCTCGACGGCGTCGACGCCCGCTTTCTCGAGACCGACTTCGTCTCCGAGCTTCCCGGCGCACTCCTCGGCGACCGGCGTTTCGACCTGGTGGCGGCGTTCGGCGTCTTCCACCATCTTCCGAGCCGCAAGCTTCGTCTGGCGCTGACGATCGAGCTGGCCCGCCGGTTGGAGCCGGGGGGCTTGCTGGCGCTGGGCTTCTGGCAATTCGGCGCCCACGAGCGCTTCCGCAGACGCTTCGTGGACTGGGAAACGTACAACCGGGACGCGACCGAGCCGGTCGACCTGGAACAGTTGGAGATCGGCGATCACCTGCTGTCCTGGGGGGACGGAGGGAGAGCGGTGCGCTATTGCCACTGGGCGGCCCCGGAGGAGGTTCGCGAGCTACTCGGGGCGGCCGGCTTGGCCGAGCACGAGCTCTATGAGGCCGACGGCGCGAACGGGCGGCTCAACTTGTACGCACTGATCCGGGCGCGCTGAACCATAGTGACGCTCGGGGGCAGGTCCGTTCCAACGAGCGGGCTCAGAGCCAGCCGCGGCGCTTGAAGAAGAGCACCATCACCAGGGCGATGAAGACCATCAAACCGATCGCCACCGGATAGCCGAGCGCCCAGTTGAGTTCCGGCATGTTCAGATCGCTCGACTCCGGGTTGAAATTCATGCCGTAGATGCCGGCGATGAAGGTGAGTGGGATGAAGATCGAGGCCATGATCGTCAGGACCTTCATCACCTCGTTCATCCGGTGGCTGAGGCTCGACAGGTATAGGTCCATCAGGCCGCTGGACAGATCGCGAAAGGTCTCGACCACGTCCATCACCTGAACCGAGTGATCGTAGGCGTCGCGCAGGAAGACCTTCGTCCCTTCGGCGATCTTGCCCGACTCGACCCGTTGGAGCGCACCGATCACCTCCCGATGCGGCCACGCCGCGCGCCGCACCCAGAGCAGATCCCGCTTGATCCGGTGGATGGCTTCGAGCAGCTCCGGGCCAGGGTCCTGCAAGAGCTCCTCCTCGAGGTTCTCGATCCACTCGCCGTAGTGCTCGAGCACCGGATAGAGACTGTCCTCGAGCACGTCGATCAGGGCGTAGGCCAGGTAGTCGGCGCCCTGCTCGCGGATGCGCCCGGTTCCGGCCTCGATGCGCTCGCGGATCGGGTCGAACGGGTCCCCTTCGAACTCCTGGATGGTGATCACCACCCGCTCGCCGAAGAACAGGCTGATCTGCTCGACGTTCAACACCGTGCCCAGGTGGAGCAGGCGCATGATCACGAAGATGTGGTCGTCGAACTCCTCCATCTTCGGCCGCTGGCCGATGTTGACCACGTCCTCGAGCGCCAGCTCGTGCACTCCGAACCGGTCGGTGACCTTCTGCAGCAGCTCGTGGTCGTGCGTGCCGATGATGTCGATCCAGGTCACCGAGTACTTGTCGACCAGCCGCAGCGCCTCCTCCCAGGTCGCGACCTCCGTCTCCTCACACGCATCCGGGCCGTAGCTGACGACATGAACCTTCAACGGTTCGGTCTGCACTTTGGGGGCGATCAAGGCTCCCGGTCTGGTCCCGGGTGACACGTGTCGGACGATCCTGGTCGTCATTCGACTCTCCTTCCCTCAGACGCTCTGCGTGCCCGAATTCTAATCGCTCGAAAGATCACAGCTCGCGCTTGATCCACTCGGCCTTCCCCATTCGGCGCAGGATGCGCTCCGCCCGTCCCGCGTGATCTCCGACCGGCGCGCCCGCGCCGCACCCGGACGGGCGCGGCAGGCAGGCGGCGAGCTCGGCCGCCTGCTCGGCTGACAACCCTGCCGCCGAGCGGTGGAACCGGGCGAGCGCCGCGGCCTCGGCACCGTAGACACCGGGCGCGAACTCGACCACGTTCAGATAGATCTCGAGGATCCGGCGCTTGGTCAGCTTGCGCTCGAGCTCCAGGGTCAGCAGCGCCTCCTTCGCCTTGCGCCACGGATTGCGCGACGGCGACAGCCAGAGATTCTTCACCAGCTGCTGGCTGATCGTCGAGGCACCCCGCAGCGGCTCGCCATGGCGCACGGTCTGCTCGACCGCGCGCTTCAGCTCGTCGATCGCGAAGCCGTTGTGGTTGAAGAAGTCGATGTCCTCGCCGACCAGAACGGCCTGCTTGAGCTGGTCGGAGATCTCGGCATACGGCACCCAGCGCCAGTCGACCCCGGTCGCCGGTCCTCGTGCCTCACGATAGCGGTCCATGAACGCGGTCGAGCGCGGGTTGCCTAGCTCCAGCTCAGCGACGTCGGGCCAGGTGATCCACTGATAGGCGGCAAAGCCGAGCACCACCAGAAGAACCAGACAGCCGAGACGCCGGATCAGGCGCCAAAGACAACCGATCATCCGTCCCCGAAGCCGTGCTCCGCCATCCACTCGTCGTTGACGAACTTGGACAGGTAGTTGCGGATCGAATCGGGCAGGATGACCAACGCCCGCTTGGTCTCCGGATACTTGTCGAGCGCCTGGAGCATCGCCCAGACGGCGGTGCCGGAGCTGCCACCGACCAGCAGCCCCTCCTCGCGAATCAGCCGGCGAGCGGTCCTGAAACTGTCGCGATCGGAGACATACACCCAGTGATCCACCAGCTCGAGATCGAGGACGTCGGGGATGAAATCGTAGCCGATCCCCTCGACCTGGTAGGTGAAGACGTCCTTCCGGCCGCCGAGAATCGAGCCCTCCGGATCGACGCCGACAACCACGATTCCGGGGTTCTTCTCTTTCAGGTAGCGAGCGACGCCGGTGATCGTGCCGCCGGTGCCGGCGCCGATCACGACCATGTCGAGGGTGTCGCCGAAGTCCTCCCAGATCTCGGCGCCGGTGCCCTCGTAGTGGGCGTCGGGGTTGTCGTCGTTGCCGTACTGATCGGGGATCACCGAGTTCTCGATCTCCTCGTTGAGCCGCTTGGCAACCCCGAGCAGGCTTTCGGGGTCGTCGTGGGCGGCCTCGGTCGGAGTACGGATGATCTCCGCGCCCAGCGCCTCCATCACCACCTGCTTTTCGCGGCTCATCTTCTCGGGCATCGTGATGATCAGCTTGTAGCCCTTGACCGCCGCTGCCATCGAGAGGCCGGCGCCGGTATTGCCGCTGGTCGGCTCGATCAGCGTCGTGTCGGCATTGATCGCACCCGACTCCTCCAACCCCTCCACCATGCGCACAGCGATCCGGTCCTTGACCGAGCCGCCGGGGTTCAGGAACTCACACTTGCCGAAAAGCTCGACCGGCAATCCGGCTCCTATCCGATTCAGGCGTACCACGGGCGTGCGCCCGACCACCTGCAGGATGTTCTCGTAGATCATCCAGGGACGATATCGCGGAACAATCGCCAGGGTGGACCCGTTGTTGGTTCACCCGGCGCCCGAGCTCGAGGCTGGACTATGCTCCGGCCGTGACAGCCCGCCCTGCCTACGACGATTTCGCCGCGATCTACGATGCCTGGGTCGACGGCGTTGCGGCGGCCGACGAGATGCGCTCGTTCTACGTCGAGCTACTGTTGGCCGCGGCTGACGGCCCGGTGGTCGAGCTCGGCGTCGGCAACGGGCGGATCTGCATCGAGGCGGCGCGTCGTGGGCGGCGGGTGATCGGAGTCGACTCCTCGGCGGCGATTCTCGAGCTCTGCCGCCGGCGCGCCGACGAGGCCGGGGTCGCCGATCGACTCGAGCTGATCGCCGCGGACTTCCGCGACTTCGAGCTCGAACAGCCGGCCAGTCTGGTCGTCATCCCGTTCCATTCGATCGGCCACCTGCCGACCGATGAGGAGAAGCTCCGCTGCATGGCGCGGATCCACTCGCAGCTCGCGCCCGGAGGCCGCTTCGTCTGGGATCACTTCATTTTCGACTCCGACTATCCGACAACTCCCGGGACGCTCAATCTGCGGGCCGACGTTCGCGACGCCGACGGGCGCGGACGGCTGGTCTGGGAGCTGTCGACCCGCGACGCCGAGCGGCGGATGATCGACATCCTGGTACGGATCGAAGAGGTCGACGCCACCGGCGCCGTCGAAGCGACACGCTACGTCCGGATGGAGATGAGCTGGATCGCACCGGAGCGCAGCCGCGAACTGCTCGAGCGAGCCGGGTTCGAGATCGAGGCGCTCTACGGCGACTTCCGGCGCGGACCGTTCGAGGACGGCGCCTCGCACCAGGTGTGGTGCGCGCGTCGATCCGGCTAGAACGAGGCCAACGGCCGACGTCAGCCGCCGGACGCGTCCGGCTCGCTGTCGCCTGGCCCAGCATCCTCGAGGGGCGCATCGTCGCCTTCGAAAGGAGCGTGCGGCCGCGCACGGTCGTGCCATGGCGGTCCCCGACGGCCTCTCGGCCCGGGCGGCCCCGGCGGGCCTAGAAAGAAATGCTCCGCCCGGCCCCGGTGCCGCGCCCGCAGCTCCTCGAATCGTCGCTGCTGATCGTCGGTCAGAACGCCCGAGATGCGCTCGGTGGCGTCCATCATCAATCGGCCGACGCGCGGTCGGATATCGGTGCGCAACGCCTCCGCGGCCTCGTGAGCCTCGTCCAGAATCGTGCCGATCGCGTCCCGCTGCTCCTCGGTCAGATCGAGCTCACGCTCGAGCCGAGCGGCGAAGAAGTCGCTCGCCATCATCGAGAACGAGCCCGCGTGCTCGAATCTCTGAGCGTAGAACAGGTGGGTCGCGAGCACGCCGATCAGAAAGCCGGCGATCAGGATCGCCAGGACGACGAGCACAGCCGATGCGCGCTTCACGAACCGTCCCCCTCGATCGCCCAGGTCAGGAGATCATCGGTCGGCGAGATCTCGACCAAACCGCTCGGCCCCGGAGTGCTCAGCCACGCCCACGCGGTCAGCGCTATCAGCAGCGCCAGGGTCGCCGGCAGCAGCCGCGCGGCCGCCCAACCGAGGAGCTCGGTGTCGCCGGGCACGGCGGCGCTCACCCGCTGGGCGAAGTAGGCGTCGGGCCGGTGCTCGGCCTGGCGAGCTCGCATCAATTCGCGGGCGACGCCGAAGCGACGAGCGAATGCGGAGCACGAGCCGCATCCACTCAGATGGTTGTCGAGGACTGGTGTCGTCGCGCCATCGAGCCGCGGATCGAGCAGCAAGCTTCGAGTCTCGTCGCAGTTCATGATCTCGGGCCCTCCTCGAGCACCCGGCGCAACTTCCTGCGCGCGCGATGCGCTCGTACTTTGACCTTGGATCGGCTCCAGCCGGTCCTCTCCGCGATCTCCACCACGGACCAGCCTTCGCCGTAGAGCAGCTGCAGCACGAACCGATCGCTGGGCGACAGCTTCCGGAGCAGTCGTGCGACCTCGATCCGGGCGTCCGGATCAGCCGAGGCGCTCTCGGCCAGGTCGATCGTGAGCTCCTCCGTCGGCCGCGCCTTGCGCAATCGAGCGTAGCAGCAGTTCAGGCAGACTCGTGTCAACCAGTGCTCGAAGGGAGCGTCAGCTCGGTAGGTGTGGAGCTTCGTCCACGCGATCAGGAACGTCTCCTGGGCGACCTCCTCGACGTCGGCGCGCTGGCTGAAGAAGCGGCTCGCGAGCCGGAACACCCGTCGCTCGTGTAACCGGATGAGGTCGGCGAACGCATCCGGGTCGCCCTGACGGCAAGCCGTGATCAGCCTGCTCTCCTCGGCCGACGGGCTACTGGTCTCCCCGGTCATCGCGGAGTGCCAGGCTACACCCTGGTACGTGGCTCTCATCACCCTTCTAGATGCTCTCCGGGCTCGAGTGGTTACGCCCTCGTGCGGATCTCTCGAATCCGATCGCGGACCGTAACCGCGGCGGCGTGGACGGCATCTAGCTCAGTGAACGCAGAACAACCCAGAAAGGACTCGACAATGATGATTCCGTTCCGACCGATCCCCCTCCTCGCCTTGTCGCTACTGCTGACGGCGATTCCGGCGGCGCTCCTGGCCGCGCCTCCCGGGCATGGTGGCCGCCCCGGCGGCCCCGGCCGAGGTTTCATGGCCGAGCACATGGCCGACCGTCTCGAGCTGACCGACGAGCAGCGCGAGCAGATCCGCGCAATCCATCAAGCACACGGTGATGAGACCGCCCCTCTGATGGAGGCTCTGAGCGCGGCGCGGCGCGAGCTCGACGACGCCATCCATGCCGAGCTCTTCGACGAGGCCCTCATTCGCGCGGCCGCCGGCAGCGTGGCCGAAGCCGAGGCCGACCTGGCGGTGCGGCGCGCCCAGATCACGGGCGACGTGCGCCAGGTGCTGACCCCCGATCAGTACCAGAAGGCCCGCGACATGCGCGCCATGTTCCAGGAGATCGCCGGCGAGCTCCACGAACGCGGGCGCGGCCACAGGCACCATCCCCGATCTTCGGAAGGGGACTAACCAGGCGAGAGCGACCTTCGGGCCGGCCGACGGATCGCAATCGGCGTCCGCGGCCGGCCGTTCCCTGGCCACCTCGGTTGATCGTTTTGCACTGCCGCCGCAATCGATATGTGACTAGGATAGGCGCCATGAGATCTACTTGCGCTCTACTACTCGCACTTCCTCTACTTTTTCTACCCGGCGACTCGTTCGCCCAGGAAGTTCCCGACCTCTCCGGCACCTGGGTGCTCGACGAGGCGAACAGTGAAACCCCTCGTGAGAAGGCGCGCGAGCGCGCGCTCGAGCGGTCGGACAACCCGCGCGCGCGGCAGCGCTGGGAGCGCGCCGAGACGCGGGAGCGCGAGAGCATGGAGAGCGCCCCGTTCGCGCGTCTCACGCTGACCCAGGACGAAGAGGTGGTCAACGTCCAGTACCGGGACGGACGCTCCCGATCGATCCATACCGACGGCCGTGAGCTCGAGCCCGACCAGACCCGTGGCATCGTCGGCGGCCGCGCTCGGTGGGAAGGTCCGCGCCTAGTGGTCGAGAACGACACCCCGCGCGGCCAGCGCATCGAACAGTGGGAGCTCTCGGACGACGGCAAACGCCTGTTCGTGATCTCCGAGATTCAGGCGGGTGAGCCGTTCGGCAACATCTCGTACCGTCGGATCTACGACCGTGAGCCGAGCCGGCACCCGGCCGTCGACACCAGCGGCCAGGATGGGCCCGAGGACGAGGGCGAGGGCGACGACGGCGGCAACGACGACGACGACGACGACGGCTGAGCCGCGCGAATAAAAAAAGGGCGACCCCCGATGGGGTCGCCGCGAGTCGAGAGAGTGCTACTTGCTGCTCGATGTCTACTTGATATCCACCTCGATGCGGGCGTAGGCGATCATTCCCGGCAGGTCGTGAACCACCGGGCTCATGCCGATCACGCCGCATGAGTCGCAGATCGCCGGATCCTCGTCGAGGACATTGTTGATGCCGAGGACAAACGTCGCCGAGTTCGCCGACTTCGGCAGCGAGTACTGCGCCTGGATGTCGACGAAGGCGCGCGAGTTCAGCGTGTTGCCGGACGCCTGCGTCATCGAGTCGACGTGGCGCACGGTGAGCCCGGCGCCCCAATTATTGCGTGCCCAGTCGAGGGTCGCGGTCGCCTTGAGCTCCGGAAACGCCCGCTGGAAGGTCTCGTCGGTGATCGTCCCGGTCCGGTCGTTGCTCGTCAGTGAGCCATCGCGGTTCTTGGTCAGCTCGGTGTAGTCGTCGAGCTGGGTGGCGTTGAAACCGAAGTCCAACTTGCCCCAACCAGCTTCCCGGCCGCTCCAGCGGAACCCGAGATCGAAGCCCGAAGCTTCGATGCCGCCGATGTTCTGCAGCTGGTTGTCGACCAGGTTGATCGTGCCGCTGCTCGTGCGCTGTACCGCATTACAGAAACCGGGGTCCAGCGTTTCGACGCAGGCGGTGATGACGTCACCGGGGTCACGCCCCTGAACCGCATCGTCGATCGAGAGGTCGTAGAAGTCGAGCGACACTGTCCACGAGCCACGGCCGTAGACGACCCCGATCGAGTAGTTGTCGGAAGTCTCCGGAATCAGGCGCGCGTTGCCCGCTGATACCGCCGACAGCTGTGGATTGCGCTGCGCCAGGTCGGTCGGCAAGCCTAGGCTCGCGCAGTTGGCCTGGATGTTCCCGGGCTGCGGCGCGTCGCGGCCGCCGTTGGCGGTTCCGATCACACCGAACACGTCGGCGCACGGATCGAGAAACGTGAAGTCCTCGCGCGCGGCGCCACCGAACAGCTCGCCGATACCCGGCGCTCGGAGGCCGGTCGAGAACGATCCTCGCAGTGACAGGTCCTCGGTCGGCTGCCAGAGAGCGCCGATCTTGTAGGTGCTCTCACCGCCGAAGGTGCTGTAGTCCGAGTAGCGACCGGCCAGGTTGAGCTCCAGGTACTCGGCGCCCTTGACATCGAACAGGAGCGGAAAGTTCACCTCGGCGTAGACCTCGGTAACGTCGAAGGCGCCCGCGGTGGGCGCCGACGGGATTCCTGCCGTCTCGCCGCTGGCGGCGATCGGATCGGGCTGGAAGGAACCCTCGTGCTCGCGGTACTCGGCGCCGACCGCGAAGCCGATCGAAGCGCCGTTCGGCATCTTGGCGAGATCGCCGGTGAAGTTGGCGGCGATGTCGAACAGGGTCTGTTCGCTGAAGTCACGCTGGGTGAAACGCACGAAGTTCAGCATGTCGTCCGTGATCGAGCCGTTGCCGCCCGGGCCCTGACCGCCGAAGAAGTTGAACGGCACGCAGTTCGGTACCAGCGCACACACGTCCGGATCACCGAGGGCGATCGCGAGCTTGGCTGCGTTGTGCGAGTTCAACTTCTGCTGGAAGCCCCGGTTCTCACCGTAGTTGACGTTCACGTCCCAGTTGAAGGTCCGGCTGTCGGTGGCGAAGTTCCCCTCGAGACCCATGCTCGTGAAGAAAGTGTCGACGTCCTGGTTGAAGATCCGCGGCCCGGACTCGAGCGGCCGACGGGCGAAGAACTCCAGGTTGCCGTTGGCGACCGAGAGATCAACACCAAACGGGTTGTAGGGATTGTCGCGGTGGATGAGGAGGTTGTCGTTGATCCGGTTCCCGCAGCCGTTGCCGATGCAGAGGGGTTCCGGGGCGCCCATCGTGGTCGACTTACGGTTCGTATAAGAAGCCTTGATGTTCAAGCGGGTGTTGTCGGTCAGCTCGCGAGCGATGGTCGTGAAGAGGTTGAGCCGCTCGCTCGGCGTCAACAGGAAGTTGAAACCGGGACCGTTGAAATTGAACCGGTCGGAGGTGCCGAACTCATGGAAGCCGTTGCTGTTCAGGTTGTTCGGATTGAAGGAAGGAACGTTGCCGGCGCCGTCGTTCAGAACGCCGGTGTCGAGAGTGACGTCAGCGAAGCCGAAGTTGGGGCCGAGAATGAATCGCCCCTGCGGCGTGAACGACGAGCAGCCGCCCGCCAGACAGCTTCCTCCGAAGGGTGTTGGAAAAGCCGACTGCGCGCGATCGAAGGTCTCGACGCTACCTTCGTCGTAGTAGCTCGCGCTGACCAGGATGTGGGTCTTGTCGTCGCCGCCGCCCCACAGTCCGTTGACCTCGGTCCCTTCGCCGTCGCCTTCGCTCAGGAAGCCACCGGTCTGAGCGCCGATCCTCATGCCGGTGAAGTTCTGCTTGGTGATGATGTTGACCACGCCGCCGATGGCATCGGAGCCGTAGATCGCCGAGGCGCCGTCCTGCAGCACCTCAATGCGATCAATCATGTTGGCGGGCAGCGTATTGAGGTCGACCGCGCTAGGCACGCCCGACGCCGAGGCGCCGGCGATCCAGCGCTTGCCGTCTACCAGAATGAGTGTGCGCTTCGCTCCCAGGTTACGCAGGGCGAGCTCGACGGCGCCGGCGCCGATGCCGTTACCGTCCTGAGGAAAGCCGGAGTTTCCGGGCACGTTGAAACGCGAGTTGATTGCCGAGCCGACCGAGGGCAGCTGCTGGAGCGTCGCGCCCAGATTGGTCAGGCCTGAACGTTTGATGTCCTTCGTGTCGAGCTCCACGACAGGTGCTCGCTGGTTGAGTGGACTAGTGGCGATGCGCGAGCCGGTGACGAAGATTACGTCGGAGACCTCCGCCGCATCGTCGCTCTCGCCCTCGTCGCTGGCCTCGTCCGTTGCGTCGTCCTGGGCCAGCGCCGGAATCGGAGTCGCCCAGGAAAGAGCGAACACCGTTATCAGAGCCACCGCCCACAGCCATGGAAATCTTCTACTCATCGATTTGGCCTCCCACGTGGTTAGGGTCGAGCCACGGCTACGCGGCCGCGGCGAATCACCTCGTTGACACAACACCCCATCGGGCGGTCGATACCGCCGGCATCGCTGCGCGGCTGGGCTCCGGTGGCGTGCACTTCGGATCTACTCTTTGCTATACGCGAAACTGTAGCACGCAGTTTCTTCGCAGGCGCCTTCTGTCTCGGAAGGTTGCCGCGTCGCGCGCGCCGGCCGGCGTCAGCTCCGGTAGCGTTCGCGCAGCACGCCGAGATGATGCGCATGGTGCCCGGCGATGATGAATACCAGCGCGCCGACACTGACCTCCACCTGATTGGCGACACCCACCCGCTGCAACTCATCGTTATCGAGGCTGGCGAAAAAGGCGATCGTCGCCCGACGCAGATGCTCGAACTCCTCGAGCAGGCTCGCGAGCGCGCGGTCGTCGAAACGGGCGCCGGCCACGTAGTCGTCCGCTTCCATACCGGGCAGAGACGCGCGTTCACCGCGCGCGATGCACATCGCGCGGTAGCCGAACACCCGCTCGGCGTCGATCAGGTGTCCGAGCATCTCCTTGACGCTCCATTTATCCGGTTGGTAACGGTGGCGGGCGCGCTCCTCGTCCAGGTCGGCGAGCATCGACAGGGTCTCCGCGATCTGGGCTTCGAGTTGCTCGAGCACGCCACCCGCGGCGTCGACCTTCGAGACGTAGGTCTCGTAGAACTCGTGGTACTCGCTCGATTCGGGGCGGCTTATCGGCATGCTCGGTCTCCCAGGGTCGGTGGATTTCATCTAGTACTCGCGTCGCAGTTTGATGGTGCGGTGGTCTCGAGTGCTCGTGAACAGGCCGGCGATCGTGTGCGTGTACGGGCTCTGCGGCGCCGGCACCCCATTGATGGTCTCGAGCTCGATCAACTTGAGCGGATTGAACTGACGGGTCAGCAGCGTCTTCATAAACCCGACGTAGTCGGACAGGTGAGGATGGTCCGGCGGCACTCGAATGTCCAGGTCGCTGCCGTTGCGCTGTGAAACAAGCACCAGCCGCGAGCCGTGGAAGACCAGATGGTTCGAGGGCACGCGCCGCGGCAGCGCGCCTCTGAGGCCCTCGAGCGCAAGGCCGCAGGGAGACGCCGGGTCGACCGCGTTGAGCCAGTAGATAGCGTCCTCGGGCAGGCCCGTACGCAGTCGCCGGTAGGCGGCGGGCGAAGCGAACTGCAAGCCGGGGACGCCCTCGAAGAACTGCCCCGCGAGAACCTCCCCCGAGAGCTCCATCAGCCGCAGACTGCGGAACACACTCGACCACTGAAAGCCGGGCAGCTCACGCAGAAGCAGCTCCCGGAACAGAACGCCGTAGCGATCCAGCAGCACGCGCGCTCGATCCTTGTTGAGCTCCTCGAGATCCAGCGCGTCGAGCGGCTCGGAGTCGCCGCTACCCAGCCGCGCCCAGTCGCCGGCGTACGGACGCGCGCTGCGCCAGCGCTCGAAGCTGCGGCGGGTCGAGCGACCGGCGCGCGGCTGCGGGCGCGCGGCCGGAGAATCGGCGGAGCGAAACCGACTGAGAACACCGGCGCGGACTGCGGCGAAGCCGGTGTTGGTGAGCAGGCCTTCCCAGGCCTCGCTCCAGAGACCTTCGGTCAGAGCCGCCGCGTCGAGACCCGAGCTTTCCGTTAGCTCTACGAGGTCGAATCGCCCCGGGCGATCGGGCAGGACCCGGCTCGCGGCTCGTGCCCGGTCGGCCGAGTCGAGCAGCTCGAGATCCGACGAGAAGACGAACGTCAGGCGCTCCTTGCCGGCGCCGGCCCAGACCAGGTCACTCTCCTGCAACAGGCTATCGAGCCACGACGGATAGTACGGGTCGAGGCGGGCGGGCAGAATGTCCGACTCCCACAACCCGGCCGGTAGCGAGACGCAGAACAGTGACTCGAACGCCTGTTGAAGGTCGCTCAGACCGGCGCCGGTCGCCCCGAGGCGATGCTGT
>JAJCXP010000348.1 GCA_029263375.1 Acidobacteriota bacterium
TAGGAGACCAGATACTGGCTGCGCAGCTCCTCTTCGATGTCGGAGTAGATCTCTTCCAGGTCGTCCGTGACCTTGGTCAGGAAGACCCGTCCGCCGACCTCGCTGGTCAGCTTGCGCAGGCGGCCGAGAAAGCCGCGCACCGAGAGGCTCTTGCCGGCCGTCCGGTAGATCTCGTCGTTGGAGACGATGAAGTAGATCGGCGCTCCCACCCGGCGCGCGAACTCGAGCGCCGTGCGGTAGGAGAAGTCCTGGTCCTCGTCGGCGCCGTCCGAGAAGACGATCAGCGCCTTCTTGCCGCCGGCGCCCTGCAGCTGCACCAGTGAGTACACCACCGCCTTCCAGATCGCGGTCTGCCCCTCCGGTCGCAGCCGGTAGAGGCCGTCCAGCACGTCGGGCATGTCCGACGTCGTGTCACGCGCCAACCGCGGCTCGGAGCCGAAGCCGACGACGAAGGCGCGATCGCGCCGGGTACGCAGGTTTCTGACGAAATTCGCGGCCGCGTCCTGGACATCGGGGAGCTTGACGAACATCGACGCCGAAGAGTCGATCGCCAGCCCGACCGTCAGCGGCCGGTCGCTGGCGTCGCCGAAGTCGGCCAGCTCCTGTTCGACCCCCTCCTCGAGCACCTGAAAATCTTCCTGGGTCAGGCCGAGCACCGGCCGGCCCTGCCGGTCGGTCACCACCACGTAGAGCTCGACCAGGTCGACGTCGACCCGCTCCGTCGAGCCCTGGCTGTTGACGAACACGACATCCTCGGCCGTCGCGCCGTCTTCGAGGTAGCCGAGCACGCGCACGAAGCCGCTCGGGTCTTCCGTGGGCACCGTAACCCGGTGGACGAAGGGCGGTGCGAACCGGGTCGCCACCAGATTCTCCTTCCAGTAGAACTCAACCCGGTCGATCTCGCTGCCGCGCGGCGTTTCGATGGTCGCCTCGACCTCGACCGGTCCGACGGTCGGGGTGCCGCTCTGGAGGTCGGTCGGTTCGGGACGCGCGATGCGCACTCGAAACGCACCCATACCGGCGTTGACGGTCAGGCGATCGCGACTGAGCTCCTCGCCATCCCGGCCAAAGGCGATGGCCTCGATGCGGTGGGTCTCGGGCAGCTTGCCGAGATCCGCGGTGGCCGAGAACGGCGGCGCTCCGACCTCGGCGAACTGACGTCCGTCGAGCAGAAAACGCACGCGCGTGACAGTGCTCGCGGAGACCACCGTCTCGAAGCGGGTCGGCCCCATGACCATTGCTTCCTGAGGCGCCATCAGATGGATCGCTTTGGGCGCCGGCAGGATCATTGAACCGATGTCGGTCGACCTTCCGAGGTCGGCGTCGGAAACCGAGAATGAGGCGAAGGTGCCACCCCAGCGGCCCGAGGCCAGCTCCTCGACGAACACCACCACGATCGGCTCGCCCTGCTCCGGTAGAGGCAACGGCATCTCGAAGCGGGCGGCGTCGTTGACGCTCGCCTCCGCGTCCCCGAGATCGACCACCCGATGGAAGACCGGCGGCTCCCCCTCGTCGTTGGCGACCGCGATGGTCACGCGTAGCGGCTGCGAGCCGGTCGACTGCAGACTCTCGGTGTCGACCTCCAGGACCAGCGTCCCATCGCCGGCCGAGGTCCCGCCGCCGACAGCTGCCGAGACGTAGATCTCACCCTCGCCCACGGCGTCGCTCAGATAGCTGCGCGCTCGCTGCGCCGAGATCACTTCCGGCGTCCAGTCGCCGGCCCAACGCCGGGCGCGCAGCTGCGCCGCCCCACCCGAGCTCCGCCGCACCTCGATCGAGCGCGGGCCGGCAGCGTCGGACGGTCCGCTCTCGAACCGCACGCGGCGACGGTCGGCGAGCGCGCCCAGCGCCGGCTCGAGCTCTTGGCGATCCGCCAACACACGCCCGCCGGTCGCCACCGCCAGCTCCTCGAGCGGTGCGTGTGGCGTCAGCAGCCGTGCGACGTACGCTGCTTCGAGCCGACCTCGCCGACGCAGCCGGTCCACGACTTTCTTGGGATCGACCGAAACGATCGTCCGGTCCACCAGCCGGCCGCCCTGTGAGGTCTGCTCGACCTGGGCGGTCTCTTCGTCCGCGTCCCCCGCGGGATCCTCCGCCAGCAGGCCGTCACCGCGGTTGGGCGGCGCGTACGCGATCACCGTCCAGTCGTAGATCGCGAGCGCCTGCGCGAGCTGGTCGAACGATGGACTGATCTCGGGTTGCGGCAGGCCGAGCCCGGCTTGGCGCCAGGGCGAGTTGTCGACGAGCGCCGAGTAGAAGTCGGCGGGCTGCTCGTCGAAGCCGCTGCTCACCATCACCAGCGCCTTCGGCCCCGGCTGGTCCTGATCCGACAGCCAGCTCAGGAGGTGGCCGCGCTGGCGCGTCAGCGCCTCGGCCTCGTCGGCGATCGCCGCCCGCATGGCCGCCCCGAGCTCGGTCATCCGCTCGGCAGCCAGCGGGCTGTCCGGCTCGACCGGATCGCGGTCGAGTAGCTGCTCCGAGACCAGCTGGTCTCGAGTCGCCAACTGCGCGCCCTCGGAGGTCTGCCGCACCAACAGCCAGCGCAGAGCCTGATCGAGAGCGTTCGGATCACGGGTCGGCGGCAGCGTGACCGTCAGCGCCTCGCCCGCCAGCACGATCTCGACCGTTCCCAGAGCGGTCAGGTTCGTGGCCTGCTCGGCAAGGTCCAGCACCGCGCTCCGGTAGACCGGCGGCTCGAGTAGCAGCAGATCGAAATAGAGCACCACGCGCCAGGGATCGGTCAACGTCTCGACCGAGGTCACCGCGCGGACCGCACCGTTCTCGACCACCTCGAGACCGCTCGCCTCGAGCGAGCCTGGGGCACCGCCGACCGCCTCGACCAGGATCTCCGTGGTCGGCAGCCGCTGGCCGGGAGCCAGCCGAGGAGTCATTAGAAGTGCCAGACCGGCCAACGCGACCAGAGCGCCGCGACGGGATGACATCGAGAGTCCCAGACTAAGAGTTCCGCGCATGAGTGAGCAAGGTGTACGCAATTGTCGTGCCCCCCGAAGGGCCCGCCGGGAGCTTCGTTGACCGATTCTGCGCCCGATGATACCTTCGCTCAAAATAGACCCCTCGGGCGCAAACCCCTCGCAGTGCTGCCCGGATCGGCATCTTGTCCGACCGCCACCACGGGGTACCGAATCCATCAAACATGCCGCGGCACGAGCCGCGATCAAGATTTCTCAACCCTTTTCCAGCATCGGAGTCCCTACATGTCTTCAATCTTCGAAGCCCTGACCGAACAGCTCGGTGGCAACGTCGTCGAGCAGATCAGTCGCCAGATCGGCGCCGACCCGTCGTCAACCAAGAACGCGATGCCGGCGGCCCTGGGCACCCTGATGGCCGCCCTGGCGGGCAACGCCGCAAAATCCGGAGGCGCCGAGGCGCTCAGCAACGCCCTCGACCGCGACCACGACGGCAGCGTTCTCGACAACCTGGGCGGCTTCCTGTCCAACCCGCAGGGTGGCGGTGGGATCCTCAAGCACGTTCTCGGCGGCAAGCAGTCCGCGGTGGAGGCGGGGATCAGCCAGAAGACCGGCCTCGACGCCGGCTCAGTCGGCCAGCTCCTGCAGGTCCTGGCGCCAGTGGTGCTGGGCGCCCTCGGCAAGGCCAAGCGGAGTGGCAACCTCGACGCCGGCTCGCTGGCCGGGATGCTCGCCGGCGAGCGTCAGCAGGTCGCAAAGAAGGCGCCGCAGGGGCTCGATCTGCTCGGCGGCCTCGACGCCGATGGCGACGGTCAGATTCTCGACGACATCGCCTCGAAAGTGGGCGGCAGCCTGCTGAAGAACCTTTTCAAGTAATAATCTCGACGAGCTCTGCGGAGCTCCGCGAATTGCCAATTGAGTGATGCCGCCCACACGGGCGGCGCACATGTTGTCCCGACACCATCGGTACAGAGGAGAGTTTGATATGGGATTGTTCGATTTTGTAAAAGACGCCGGCGCCAAGATGTTCGGCGGCGAGAAGAAAGAGGCCGAGACGCGAGCCGCGGCGACTGACGACGCGGAGGCCCAGCGCCTGGTGGACCGGCGCCGGGCGATGAAGCTGGTCGCCACGGTCGAGCAGCTCGGCCTCGGCGTCAACGACCTGAGCATCAAAGTCAGCGGCAACACCGCGACCGTGAGCGGCACGGCCGACTCGCAGGCCGACCGTGAGAAGCTGGTGCTGCTGATCGGCAACACCGAGGGAATCGCCCAGGTCGACGATCGCATCAAGGTGGAGGCACCCGAGCCCGAGGCGACGTTCTACACCGTGAAGTCGGGCGACTCGCTGTCGAAGATCGCCAAGGAGCACTACGGCAACGCGATGAAGTACCCGGTCATCTTCGAGGCCAACAAGCCGATGCTCAAGGACCCCGACAAGATCTATCCCGGGCAGGTCCTGAGGATTCCACCACTCGACGAGTGAACCGAGACCAGCTAACGCTCATCGCCGCCCTCGCCGAGCGCGCGCGGACTCACGCCGACAGCCCGGCGCTCCGGGTCAAGCGCGACGGCGAGTGGCAGGCGATCTCCTGGACCGAGTACCACGACTCGGTGCTGCGCGCCGCTCGCGCCTTCATCGCGCTCGGCCTGGCGCCCGGCCAGGGAGTCAACATTCTCGGCTTCAACCGGCCCGAGTGGTTCATCGGCGCCCTGGCGGGAATGGCGGCCGGCGGCCTGCCCGCCGGCATCTACACCACGCTGACCGACGAGCAGTGTCGCTACATCGCTGACCATAGCGAGGCGGCGATCGTCATCGTCGAGAACCGGGAGCAGCTCGCCAAGCTGCTCGCCGTCCGCGACCGCCTGCCGCGGCTGCGCGCGATCATCCTGATGGAAGGCTCGAGCGACGAGGTGGGCGTTCTCTCCTGGGCGGAGTTGATGACCCTGGGCGACGAACTCGACTCGGAGGAGCTCGACCAGCGGATCGCGGGGCTGGATCCACAGGATCGCTGCGGCCTGATCTATACCTCCGGCACCACCGGACCGCCCAAGGCCGTGATGCTCAGTCATCACAACGCGATCTGGACGGCCCAGGCGGTGATCGACTGCTTCGAGTTCTCCCCCACCGACGACTTCATCAGCTACCTGCCCCTCAGCCACATCGCCGAGCAGATGCTGTCGCTCTACGCGCCGATCCTGATCGGCGGCTGCGTCTGGTTCGCGGAGAGTCTCGAGCAGCTGCCCGCGAACCTGCGCGAGATCCGGCCGCACATCTTCTTCGGCGTGCCTCGGGTGTGGGAGAAGATCCAGGCCGGGATCGTCGCGGCGGCGGCGCAAAACAGCGGTCTCAAGCGCAAGATCGGCACCTGGGCCCGGGGTCAGGGGCTTGCGGGCGGCTACGCTGACCAGGCCGGCACGGCGCGGCCGCTCCTCTACGGCCTCGCCGATCGCCTGGTGTTCAGCAAGGTGCGCGCGAAGCTGGGGCTCGATCGCGCCCGCATCTGCGCGGTTGCCGCGGCGCCCACGCCCAAGCAGACGCTCGAGTTCTTCCTCAGCCTCGGGATCCCGGTCATGGAGGTCTACGGCCTGAGCGAATGCACGGGACCGGCAACCATCTCATCGCCGGGTCGCTACCAGACCGGCGGCGCCGGCTATGCGATCGCAGGCACCGAGATGAAGATCGCCGAGGACGGCGAGATCCTGATTCGCGGACCGCACGTATTCCTCGGCTATTACAAGGAGCCCAAGGCAACCGCCGACGCGGTCGACGCCGACGGCTGGCTGCACAGCGGCGACATCGGCAGGTTCGACGCCGACGGCTTCCTGCACATCACCGACCGCAAGAAGGAGCTGATCGTCACCTCCGGCGGCAAGAACATCGCACCGCAGTTGATCGAGGGCCAGCTCAAGGCGATTCCGGGGGTCGCGCAGGCGGTGGTGATCGGCGACCGGCGCAAGTTCCTGACCGCGCTACTCACCCTCGAGCCGGAGACGATCGGCGCCGTGCTGAAGCAGGCCGGAAGCGCCGCTACGGACATCGAGGAAGCAGCGACCTGCGCTATCTTCCGACGGCATCTCGATCAGGCAGTTCAGCGAGTCAACGGCCAACTTGCCCGGTACGAGACGATCAAGCGCTTCGCGATCCTGCCACGGCAGTTCTCGATCGACGGCGGCGAGCTGACGCCGACGATGAAGCTCAAGCGCCGAGTCATCCACGAGAAGTACGGCCCAGCGATCGAGAACCTGTACGCGGACGCCTAGCGTCCCCTTGGGCTAGGAGGTCTGGGGCAGGACGTCACCGAGCGCATGCGCTCGTGCCATCCAGGCATCCAAACGAACACGAGCCCAGCCCCGTAGGGCCGGGCTCCCAGCAAACTCGTGACGCCGGACTAGGGCTCGAAGCGGATCTCGACTTCGAGGGTCTTGGCCCGCTCCAACCCGTATTTGAAGGTCGAAACGGAGGCCTGGACCACCTTGCGAGCGCTCTTCTTGTCGAGGTCCTCGTTGGCGCTGAAGCCATCGATGATGTTGCCGTCCTCGTCCAGCCACCGAACCAAGATTCGCGCCTTCCACTTCTGGCTCGATTCGTTGGTGTACTCGAGCTGGAACCGCACCGCTTCCAGGTACTCCTGGTTGTGGGGCCGCGCCAGGGTCGACTTGGTCAGCCGACCCTCTTTACGGTCGACGCGGATACGGTGCAGGGTCACGGCACCGTCGGTTTCCTCGATCTGTCGCCACTCGTCGACGTCGAAGTCATATGACCTCACCACCTCCGCGGCGCCCGCAGGGGCGACGGCGACGAACGCCATGAGCACTAGGCAAAGGGCGAGCCCTTTAGGAATCAGTTGCATGAAGACCATCCTCTCTCTTTCTTGCGGGGCGTTCAGCGTTGGCCTGCCCCGCCCTGACTTTGCGCTGCCACTTGATTCACCCAGGCCGCGACCGAACCGTTCGGCCTGGCTGGGTGCACGAAAGCTCAGCGCGAATGAACTCAAATAGTGGATGCAAACCAAGTACCAACCAGCCCCCGAACCCCATCTCGAAGCCCGGCGGCCTCGCGACCGGCCACCCCGATGCGACCGGCCCCTCGCCTGATCCTCCCGGTGCGCCGGCAGACTCCCTCGAGGTACACGCAGGCAGATCCGTCAGGACCCAACGATCCGTTGCGTACTCGAGCCCCTAGGAGTCGATGCTGCGCAGGTGGCGGTAGCCGCGGTTCCAGTAGACCAGCGGGTCGTCATCCGGCCGCGGCACTCCGACCGCCTGGACCTCACCGACGTAGATCGTGTGAGTCCCGGCGCGCGCCTTCGAGTGGATCTCGCAGTCGAGCCACGCCAGCGCATCCTCGAGCACCGGCGCTCCGGTCTTGGCCTCGCCCCACTTACCCTCGGCGAACCGGTCCTCGTCCTTGACCCAGGCGAAGCGGTTCGACAGCTCGGTCTGGTCCTCGCTCAGGATGTTCACCGCGAAGACCGCGCCCTCGCGCTCCATGATCGTGTGCGCGTGGTGGCGGTGATCGATCATGATCAGGATCAGCGGCGGATCCGGAGAGACCGACGCGAAAGCCGAGACCGTCAGGCCGTGCACCTCGTCGCCGCCGCGCATGGTCACGATCGTGACGCCCGACGGAAAGTGCCGGAGCGCGTCGCGGAAGTCTTCGGAAGTGGCGGGCATTTGACCGGTCGAGGATACGCAATTCGGGAGGATTAAGAAACTGACTCGCCCGCGCCGTAGCGACTCGCGACGTAGTCGTCAACGATCCGCCGCAGGCCGTCCGCCAGCTCCTCGTAGTTCCCTCGCAGCGTGGTCGCGAGCTTGCCGTCGATGAAGATCGGGCAGTTCGGCGCCTCGCCGGTGCCCGGCAGGCTGATGCCGATGTTGGCGGCCTTCGACTCCCCCGGCCCGTTGACCACGCACCCCATGACCGCGACCGTCATCTCCTCGACCCCCGGGTAACGCTCGCGCCATCCCGGCATGCTCTCGCGCACGTAGCCTTCGACCCGCTCGGCCAGCTTCTGGAACGTGTTGCTCGTGGTGCGGCCGCATCCTGGACAAGCGGTGATGCTCGGCGCGAAGCTGCGCAGCCCGAGCGCCTGCAGCAGCTCCATGCACGCGTAGACCTCGTCACGCCGGTCACCATCCGGCCTGGGCGTCAGCGAGACACGGATCGTGTCGCCGATCCCCTCGCTGAGCAGAATGCCCATCGACGACGCCGACCAGACCAGCCCCTTGATGCCCATCCCGGCCTCGGTCAAACCCAGGTGCAGCGGCTGACGGGTCTTGCCCGAGAGATCCCGGTAGACCTCGAGCAGATCGCGCGGCCGCGACACCTTGCAGGAGATGATCACCCGGTCCTCGCCGAGGCCGCACGCGTGCGCCGCCTCGGTCGAGCGTAGGGCCGATTCGACCATGCACCTGTTGAGGATCTCTTCGGACGTCAGCCCGAGGTCGCGATCGGTGTTCTCCTGCATACGCGCCATCACCAACGACTGATCCAACGAGCCAGCGTTGACCCCGATCCGCACCGGCTTGCCGTGGTCGAGGGCGATCCGGCAGATGGTGGCGAAGTTGTCGTCCCGGCGGTCGCCGGCGCCGACGTTGCCGGGGTTGATCCGGTACTTGGCCAGCAGGCGCGCACACTCAGGGTGGCTGCCCAGGAGGGTATGTCCGTTGTAGTGGAAGTCGCCGATCAGCGGCACCTCGCAGCCGTCGTCGAGCAGCCGCCGAGAGATCTCGGGCACCGCGGCCGCCGCCGCGTCGTTGTTGACTGTGATCCGCACCAGCTCCGAGCCCGCCTCCGCGAGCTCGCGGCACTGGCGTGCGGTCGCCTCGGCGTCCGCTGTGTCGGTGTTCGACATCGACTGCACCACGATCGGCGCACCGCCTCCGACCTGTACCCCACCGACATCGATGCCTACCGTCTCCCTGCGCATGACGACGCCAGGATACCGCCGATCTCCTTCACCACGTATGGCAGATCGCCCACGCCGATTCCGTCCTCCAAGCCATGCGCCCTCTCGACCCGAACCTTTTGCCCGTCTGGCAGCGCAACGCCGCCGCCAGGCGTCGACGCCACCAGACCGGCTCGCCCCGCACCGAGCGCCGTGCCGATCGCCGCTTCCCGATCGCCAACACCGAGGTCCAGAACCGCACCATCGTCGGCCGCGTGCTCGACATCAACCGGAACGGCATGTCGATCGAGTCGCACACCGCGATGAGGCCAGGCAGCCGCTACACCCTCACGCTGTCGATCGGCGACCACGCCGAGACCCTCGAGGCGCAAGTGCTCTGGTGCCGTCTGTTGGCTACCCGGCGGTCTCCGAACGGCGACGTGATTCCGATCTACCGCGCCGGGATCGCGAGAGTGCGGCCACAGAGCCGGAGAGACGACGACGAGAAGGCCAGCGAAGATTGATCGATCGAGAATCGGTTGTTACAATGCACACTGTCATCTACACGCAAGGAATCATGGCTCTCAACATTCGCAACTCCGAAACCGAGAAGCTCGCGGAAGCGGTCGCCAAGCTGACCGGCGAGACCAAGACCGACGCGGTCAAACAGGCCCTCCGCGACCGGCTCGCTCGCCTGCGTCGTGAGCGCGCCGGGATGTCTCTCGCCAACGAGCTCGACGAGATCGCGATTCGGTGCGCACAGCTTCCGGTGCTCGACGACCGAGCGCCCGACGAGATCCTGGGATACGACGCGCACGGGCTGCCGAGCTGATGGTGCTCGACAGCTCCGCTCTGCTCGCCATCCTGTCGGATGAGCCCGAGCGCCGCGAGTTCAACGAGGCCGTCGAGGAGGCCGATTCCGTCCTGCTCTCGGTCGCCAGCTACCTCGAGGTCTCGATCGTGCTCGAGGGTCGATACGGCTCGGCGGGGCAACGCGAGCTCGATCTGTACCTCGCTCGCGCGGAGATCGAGCTGACGGACGTGGATGTCGATCAGGCGCGCGTCGCACGGCGCGCCTGGTCGCAGTTCGGCAAGGGACGGCACGAAGCTGGCCTGAACTATGGTGACTGCTTCGCCTACGCGTTGGCCCGCGTGACCGGGCAGACGCTTCTGTTCAAGGGCGAGGACTTTGCCCGGACCGACGTCGCCAACCACCTAGGCTGAAGCGAATCCCACTGCCACTCGCGAAGACGCCGCTCCTCCGGACCCGAATCAAGAGAGCTGAGCTCGACAACGTGCGGTCGGCTCCAAGGCCACCCAAGCCAGAACGATCTCCTTCCACACAGATGTACGATAAGCGCTGGGACCGTAGCCCCGGCCGACCGAGGCTGCAGAATCCCTGGAGGACACTCACGATGCGTTGCCGAGCCTTGCTTCGAGCTCACTCCATGCTCGCCCTGACGCTGCTCGTCGTCGCATCTCCCGCCGTCGCCGGTGTCCTGTTCGAGTTCGAGACGGAAGAGCACGGCGTTTCTCCTACCCAGAAGGTCATCGTGGCGGTCGAGGGAGACAACGTGCGCATCGACCTGTCGCCAGCAGGCCCCGGCGGAGAGGAAGCGACCATGATCTTCCGCAGCGCCAGGCGACGGGAACCTCCAGGCTCAATCCAGATGCCCGCGCTCCGCATCCCCCATCTCGACCCCCGACGGGAAGTACTCCTTCCAGCGGCGAGTCACGGTCGCGGCGGTCTCCGGATCACAGGAGAGCTCGTCCGGGAATCCGGGCGCGAGGCGCGCGTCGATCACGATCGGCGCCCGGTAGGCGAGATGGTTGCGCGTCACCTCGACGCCGTCGGCGTGGATGTCGGCCGCGGGCTCGAAGCGGGTGAAAGTGGTCCAGAGGAAGTTGATCGGGCTCGCCGTGGCGCGCCGGGGCTCGTCGGTCAGGACGAGCAGGGGCCAGTGGGCGAAGGCGGGATGGCTGGCGATCCGTCGTGGCAGCCCCGGATCGCCGCCCTTGGGCTCGACGCCCAGCACCAGGCAGCCGCGACAGAAGACATGAGCCTCGGTCACCCCTTGCGGTAGCTCGGGTGAGCTGAACTCGCC
Source organism: Acidobacteriota bacterium (assembly GCA_029263375.1). Classification (GTDB taxonomy): domain Bacteria; phylum Acidobacteriota; class Thermoanaerobaculia; order Multivoradales; family JAHEKO01; genus JAHEKO01. Next base: position 10,924 of record JAJCXP010000348.1, read on the forward strand.
CGGCAGGTCGCGCACCGGCTCGCCCAGGCCGAGCCAGACACCCTTCGAGCCCTCGTTGACCTTCGGGCCGGTGTAGTCGAGGGTGTCCATCGACAGGTTCGAGAGGATGAACAGGTCGGTCTCGGGCCGGGTGCGCTCGAGCACGTGCTCGAGGGTCGCCCGGAAGTCGCGCAGGTCGATCTGCGTGTCGGTGACGAGCAGGAACTTGGTCAGTGACAGCTGGCCTTCGCCGAGAATCCGGAAGGCGCTCGACATCGCCTCGCGCCGGTAGCGCTCCTGCACCACCGCCGCGGCCAGCGAGTGGTAGCCGGTCTCGCCGTACGACCAGAGGTCGCGCACCCCCGGCATCACCAGCGGAAAGAGCGGCGACAGCAGATCCTGCAGCAGGTCGCCGATGAAGAAGTCCTCCTGGCGCGGCTTGCCAACCACCGTCGCCGGGTAGATCGCGTCCGTACGCCGAGCGATCGCGTCGATCTCGAAGACCGGGTAGTCGTGCTCCAGAGAGTAGTAGCCGTAGTGATCGCCGAACGGCCCTTCCGGCCGGCGCACGCCCGGCGCCACCTTGCCGACCAGCGCGAACTCGGCCTCGGCCAGGAGCGGGTGGGCGCCCGGGCCGTCGCAGACACCGAGCTTGCCGCCGGCAAGTAGCGAGGCCAGCATCAGCTCGGGCACGTTCTCCGGCAGCGGCGCGATCGCGGCCAGAATCAGCGCCGGCGGACCACCCAGAAAGACCGTTGCCGGCAGCGGCTCGCCGCGCGCCTCCGCCACCGCATAGTGAAAGCCACCGCCCTTGCCGATCTGCCAGTGCATGCCGGTGCTGCGCCGATCGTGCACGTGCAACCTGTACATACCGAGGTTGTGGCCCTTGCCGTCGGGATGCTCGGTGTAGACCAGCGGCAGGGTGACGAACGGTCCGCCGTCCTCGGGCCAGGTGGTGAGCACCGGCATCCGGTCGAGCCGCACATCGCGCTCGATCACCTGGGTGACCGCTCCGGATCGGCGCGCCTTGAGACCGACCTTGAGCAGATCGAGCCCGACGTCGCGCGCGCCCCAGAGCTTGGCCGGCGTCGGCGGTAGCAGGGTCTCGGCGAGCCCTACCAGCCGGCGGATGAGCTGGAACGGCCGCGCGCCGAACGCCAGTTCGGCCCGCTTGGCGGTGCCGAACAGATTGGTCACCAGCGGGAAGTCCGAGCCGCGCACATTGGTGAACAGCAACGCCGGCCCGCCGGCCGCGATCACCCGCCGGTGGATCTCCGCCGCCTCGAGCCGCGCGTCGACCTCGGCCGACACCTCGACCAACTCGTTCTCGCGACGAAGCCGATCCAGGAAGTCGCGGAGATTCGTAAACGGTCGCTCGCTCAAGCGGCGAGTCTATCGCCCGGACTCGGGGAGACGCATTGGGTCTTCCGAGTCTCCACCCAGCGGGTCAGTTCGCCCACGAGCGCAGCTAGAGCCCGCGGGCGAGAGCCACCGAAGGGCACCGTCCGCGACCCCCGAAGGATCAGCGGAAGCCCATGTCTGAGCGAAGCGAGTTGGGATTCCGCCCGCAGGGGATTGCCCCGCAGTCCACCAACGCCCCACGCGGGCGACCGCGAAGCTCGTGGGCGAACTGACCCGCGCCCCCCCACCGCAAGGTAGAGTAGCCCCCGATGATCCCCTCAGGCTCCGACCAGGACCGCTTCCGCCGCGGCTTCCTGCTCCTGCTGGTAATCGCGATCTCGGCGATCTTCTTCGTCATGATCCGCCAGTTCCTGATGGCGCTCTTCCTGGCCGGCATCTTCAGCGGCCTGGCTTATCCGCTGTACGCGAAGATCCTGAAGGCGTTCAAGGGCAGGGCGACGCTGGCCTCGGTGACCACCCTGCTGGTGCTGATGCTACTCGTGTTCGGACCGCTCTCGACGCTCGCCGGCATCGTCACCAACCAGGCGCTGGAAGTGAGTGAGGTCGTCGGACCGTGGGTCCAGGAACAGCTCAAGAACCCCGACGAACTGCAGGATCTGCTGCCCGAGTGGCTGCCGTTCATCGACCGCATCGAGCCGTATCGGACGGAGATCATCTCCCGGCTGGGCGAGAGCGCCGGCAAGATCGGCAAGTGGCTCTTCTCGAGCCTGTCGGCGGCGACCCGCGGCACCGTAGCGTTCCTGTTCTACCTGATCATCCTGCTCTACGCGATGTTCTTCTTCCTGCGCGACGGTCGCGCGCTGCTCAACAAGATCCTCTTCTACACGCCGCTCTCGATCGAAGACAAGGAGCGCATGCTCGACCGGTTCGTCTCGGTCACCCGCGCGACTCTCAAGGGGACGCTCGCTATCGGCCTGCTCCAGGGCACGCTTGCCGGTATCGCCTTCGCGGTCGCCGGTATCAAGGGCGCCGCCTTCTGGGGCACGATCATGGCCGTGCTGTCGGTCATCCCGGGCATCGGCGCGGCGCTGGTCTGGGTACCGGCGGTCGCGTTCCTGCTGATCAAGGGCAAGGTCGCGTGGGCGATCTTCCTGGCGATCTGGTGCGCCGCCATCGTCGGCTCGGCGGACAACATTCTGCGCCCACGCCTGGTCGGCCAGGACACCAAGATGCCCGACCTCCTGATCCTGCTCAGCACGCTTGGTGGCATCTTCCTGTTCGGCGCCGTCGGCTTCATCATCGGCCCGATCATCGCGGCACTCTTCATCACCGTCTGGGACATCTACGGCGCGGCGTTCCACGAGGTGCTGCATGAGCAGGATCAGTCGATGTTGTCGACCGACTGAGCGTGGCTGGAGGTTCGAAATGAGCACAATCTCGAAAGTCTTCGTTCTCGCCGGGCTGGTGAACATCGTCGGCACGCTGGTCTTCTCGACCGGCTTCACCAACGACTATCTGACCGAGCTCTACCCGGCGGTGTTCTCCTGGTTGGGCTTGATCGCGATCATGCTCTGGGGCGCCGCCTACATCGCCGTCGCGAAGAGCCACCGACAGGTGCCGGCGCTGGTCGGGGTGTTCGTGGCCGAGAAGCTGGTCTACTTCGGCACCTGGGTGCTGTGGCTCGGGGGCGCGCACCCCTCGCTCGGCGAGATTTTCGGCAAATCGATGCTGACGGGCGCGTTCTACGCGTCCTACGGCTTGATCGACCTCGCGTTCGGATTGTTCTTCGCCTGGACGTTGCTCGGCGGCAAGACCTTCGACGCCTAGTCTTCCTCGACCTGCGGTTTCCTCAGCTCCTCGAGCTGCCTCGGGAGCCAGTCGACGTCCGGATTCGCCGCGATGGCGCGCTCGAGCGCAGCGATCGCGGCCTCCCGGTCTCCTGCCCGAGCCAGAATACGAGCCCGCAGAGACAGCGTGAACGGAGAGTCCGGCTCGTACTCGAGATTCAACTGGATGATTGTCATGGCGCCCCCGAGGTCGCCTTTTTGTGCCGCCAGGGTCTCGGCCACCCGGTTGAGAGTCCTGCCGCTGAAGTCGTAGGCGCTGTCTCCATAGTGCGACTCGCGGAGGTCTCTGTACTGACCGACTCCAGCCTCGACTCCCCCCTCGTCGATCGTGGCGAGTATCAGATCGCTCAGCCGCTGTGGCTTGAGGACGCCTCGATGGCAGGTCGCACAGGTGACCTCGGTCAGTTCTGATCGCCCTGTGGCGGGCAGGTGGGTGCCGTTGATCTCGCGGGTCATCGCGAGCATGACGCGGGCGATCCGCTTGGTCTCTTTTTCGTCGGACGCGAAGTCGTAGCCTTCGAGCGTGTCGGGATCGTCGCCGACGTGGCAGTGGTTGCAACGCACGCCCAAGCCGCCGGCGAAGCCCCGCATCATGCCCACGAGCTCGCGCCGGTCGATCTCCTCGGGCAGGACCTTCAGATTGGTGAACTGCTCCGGGATCTGAGCGGTCATCGGGTAGGCGAAGAGCAGGAGCGCTCCGGTCAGCAGGATTCGATTCATGGCGGCGGCCTCCGTCGATTCGGTTGAAGTGAGGAAGACTGTACCGCCGTCAGACTTACCGGAACGGCACCCTGACAACTCGCTGACACTTCGAGGGAGCAACCCTCGAGCCGAGATCAGCGCTCGACCAACGGCTCGTCGAGTGCGTCCAACGCCTTCTCGAACCACTCCGGCGGCAGCCCGAAGTAGTGGTCGGCGTCGGGGATCTGGAGATAGGTCAGATGCTCGAATCCGTCGGCGGTCATCCGTTTGTGGATCGCCTTCGTCTGTGCTCGATTGAAATCGCGGTCGCCGGTCAGCAGGACGAATCGCGACTCGGACCGCAACCGCTCCTGAGCGACCTTCGACGGCGCGGCGAATCGGGCCGGCCAGAGCGAGCCCGGCCGATCGGGCACCGGCAGCTGCTCGAAGTAGTCGCAACCGTAGACGAATAAGCCACCGCTGAAAACCTCGGGATAGAGCATCGAGGCCTGACTCGAGATCCGGCCGCCGCCCGAGTAGCCGGCGACGTAGATCCGCTGGGGGTCGATCGAGTAGAGCCGGCTCGCGTTGTGGACCGCGTCGAGCGCCAGGCCGACCCGGTACCACCCCCAACGGCCGTTGCCCGAGTTGTTCGCGCCGATCCAGATCAGCTTGCGCTCGGCGAGCAGGCGCTCGAACTCCGGGTTGCCGAAGCCGCCGTAGGGGGTCGGGCTCACCCAGACGAACAGGCCGTGGGCATCGCCGTCGGCGTAGCTCTCGGGCACGTAGAGCTCGAACGACTCGTCGGCGAGATCGTACTCGCCGCCCGCCGGGTCGGTGGCGCGGAGGTCGGCGTCGCTGAGACCGTAGCGCCCGCGATAGACCTCGATCGCGCTCAGCGGGCTTCGCTCCGGGAGTACCGTTCGGAAGCGCCCGGTGCGGCCCGGGGTCGCTTCGAGCAGCGGGCTCTGCGGTGGGAGTTGGCGAGCCGGCATCGCCGTAGGCTGGGGATCTATCTCGGCGACATCGGTGGCTTTGACGATCAACGCTTCCGCTTCGTCGCCTCGGCCCACGCTGTCGAGCACGCCGACGAAGAGCTGACGCAGCTGCGCGTTCTCCGGATCGATGCCGACCGCCTGCTGGAGTCGCGCGATCGCCAGCTCGGTGTCGCCCTCGACAAAGTGCGTGCGCGCCATCGCCTGGAGAATCTCCGGGCGCTGCCCGCGCTCGACCAACGGCAACGCCCGCTCGTACTCGGCGCGTGCCTGCGCGGAATCCCCCTGGGCCAGGAGCGCGTTACCGCGCTCGATCCAGCGCAACACGGTGGTCGCGTTCTCTGCGAATGACGGCGGCGTCTCGTCGAGCGATCGGAGAGCCACGTCGACGGTCGCCGAAGGCCGAGCCGGAGTGACCTGGAACCAGCCCTCGGCCGGCAGATAGCCCTCGGCGCTGATCTCGATCTCCCATCTGCCGACGGCCAGACCGGGCGCTCGCCAGCGTCCCTCCTCGTCCGTCGTCCGGGTCGCGATCGTGTCGGGGAGCTCCTGGGGCCAGATCCGCACGACCGCGCCGGCCACCGGCCGATCGTCGGGGCCGGTTACCTGGCCCATGGCTCGTCCGGGCGCTACCTGAGCGACTGCGGGAGCCACGATCAGCAGGGTCCACCCGATGACTGTTGCAAAGCCGCCGCGAAGGCTTCCGGAGCTGTTGGCGCGTGCTCTCATTAGACCAGGAGTATCGGGCCGCTTCGCGTTGTCACACCAGCCTTTTGCAGCCGGTGGTCAGCTGGTGACGTCGGCCAGCACCGGCCGCCGCTTGGCGATCGCCTTGTGCATCCGCCGGTGCAGCAGGAACACCTCGGTGCGGGTGATCTTGGACCCCGGCCCCTTGCGCTCGACCTTGTCGAGGGTCGCCCACGCCAACTCGACCGGCAGCGCCGTGAAGGCGACGATGCCGTCGGGGCCGCCGGCGCTCTGGATCGCCCGGCAGTACTCGGCCGCCGCTTCGAGATCGTTGCGCGCCAGCTCGAAGACCTCGGCTCGGTCGACGCCGCTGGGCAGATAGTTGCGACCCTCGGTGGCATCGGTGGCGGAGTCCTTGAGGATGTTGACCAGTTGCAGCCCCTCGCCGAAGAGGGCGGCGCGCTCGCGCAGATAGCTGCCGATCGGCTCGAGCTCGGCGCGCTCGAGAACGAACAGGTCGGTCAACATCTCACCCACGATGCCGGCCACGGCGTAGCAGTACTCGCGCAGCCGCGCGAGGCCGTCGAGCCGCAGCACACCCTGCTCATCGGTGTACTCGACAAATCCTGCCATCAGCTCGCTGGTGCGGATCGTGTGGCGGGAGATCGCTCGCTGCGCCGCGTCGCTGAGCCCGAGGAACGCCCGAATCACCTCCGGCGTTCTGCCGAGCAGCTCGAGATAGCCCGGATGGTCGATCGGCGGCCGCTCGATCCAGCGCGCCGTCAGCCGCTCGGTGCGCTCGACCGTAGGCGCCCGCAGAAGCTCGGCGAACTCGTTGAGCGCCGCCAGCCGCTGCTCCCGGCTCCACAGCACCGTCGCGTCCTCGAACGTGTCTGCGATCCGAAACAGCAGATACGCGATCCGGACCTCCCGGAATGTCGGGTCGGGAAGCTCCGGAATCGACAGCGCGAAGGTGCGGCTGGTCTTGACCAGCAGGTCCTGAAGGAGCTCGTCGCCGAATGCCGGATCTGGATGTTTCTGGGGCCGCTCGAGGTTCATGGCTGCACGTTCTACGCTCTATGCCTCTAACGAATCCTAGCAGCAGCTAGGGCCGGATCCAGGTGCCCGCGTGCGGGTCGCCACCGACGGCTCGTTCGAGGCTACCTTCGACCAGCCCGTTGCCGATCCAGGACGTCACCCCTCGCTGCGCCAGGGCGAGACACGCGTGCAGTCGATGGCGGATGCCGCCGGTGACGTCGACTCCGGACGCACCGTCGAGCTGATCGAGGACATCTCCGCCAGACTCGACCTCCCGGATCTCGGGAATCGTGCTGCCGCTCGGATCGTAGATGCCGTCGGTCTCGCCCAGCCAGTACACCCGGTCGACGCCCCGCCCGCGCTCCTGAAGCGCCGCGACCAGGGCCACGAAGAGTGTTTCGGTCGAGCAGATCGAGCAGCCCTGCTCCCGATCCATCACCACGTCGCCGTAGACCACCGGCAGCAGCCCGAGGTCGAGGGCCCGCCTGAGAGGCTCGAAGTGGAGCTCGGCCGGCTCTCCCCCGACCGAGATCAACCCGCTCGAAGGCGCGAACGAGTAGGGCGCTTCACCGGCCTCTCGCAGCGCTCCGATCACCAGCCGGTGAAGCCTGGCCGCCTCATCGGCGGTCGCCGCCAGGCCTGGCAGCTGCTCAGGAGACGTGATGCCCTCATGGATCCGGTGCCGGTGGGCTTCGACGTGGCCGAACGAGCCGCTGCCGTGACCGACGATCCAACGGCCCTCGGAGCCGCGCCTGAGCTCGGCGATCTCGCCCGCGAGCCGGGTGACGACCTCGTCCCGGGCGTGCTTCTCGCGCCGCTTGTCGGTGATCAGGCTGCCGCCCAGTTTGATCAGACTGAGCGTGCCCATCAGAACAGGTGCTCGGCCTCGAGGGTCGGCGCGCCGCCGACGCGATCACGAATGACGTAGAGGACGTGCTCGAGGCTCTCGAGCTCCGTCGCCACCTTGTTCTCGTCGCGCGGCGCGCAGATCAGGTGGACATTGGGGCCGGCGTCGATCGTGCAGTAGACCGAGGTGCCCGCGGCGCGCAGCCGCCGTGCCGCTTCGAGCACCGCCAGGGTGCCGGCCTGCCAGTAGAAGATCGGTGGCTCGGACGACATCGCCACAAGGTGCAGCTCGACCGCGTCCTTCTCGATCACCGGCCCGAGCAGCTCGAGGTCGCGTGCGGCGATCGCCTTGCGTACGATCTCCAGCCGCCCCGGCAGCTCCTCCTGACGACGCTCGTAGTACGGACTGCTGGGCGCGGCCCGATGTCCTTCGCGCGACGAAACGCTCTTGGGGCTCGGATCGACGATCGCGATGACATTGCACAGGGCCCAATACTCGGGAGGCGCCAGCTGCACCGCGTGCCCGGCACTGTCGTGTGGACCGGCGGGCCACTCGACGTAGCCGCCGAAGACCGAGCGCGCCGCCGAGCCGGAGCCGCTCATGCGCGCCATCACCGACAGCTCGGTCGGGTCGGCATCGTGACCGAAGGCTCCGAGCGTCGCAACCGTGAGCGCGCTGAACCCGGCCGCCGACGACGCCAGGCCCGCGCCGGTCGGAAAGTTGTTGTGGGCCGCGACCCGCATCGGCGCCGATTCACCGATGCGCTCGCTCAGGCGCCGCACCTGGGCAAAGACGCCCGCGGCGAAACGCTCCGGAGCCGGCACCAGCCCGCCGTCCTGATCGAGCAGCAGCACCTCACTCTCGGCGCTCTGCGCGAGCAGCTCGACGGTACACCGCGACTGGCAGGCGCTCAAGGTCATCGAGATCGACGGGTTGACCGGCAGGATCCGCTCTTCGTCGCGAATTCCCCAGTACTTGATGAAGGCGATGTTGGCTGCCGCCGACGCGGTCGCCTTGCCCGTCATGACTCGACCTCGACCGACAGGCCGGGCACGCCGAGCGGCACCGGGTAGTGCGTGTAGGGCGAGAGCACCGTCGGTAGCTCCTGATCGACATCGTTTCTGAGCACCAGAAGCGACCCGGCGCCGGCGTTCGAGAGGCCACCGGCACCCGAGATCTTGGCCGCGAACCCAGCCGCTCTGGCGCCCGCGAGCACGCGCCGGACATCGGGCGGCACCACCCCGATCGCCTCGAGACACTCCTGGTAGTCGATCATCGCTTCAGCTATCCGCGCCCAGTCGGGCGAGCTCTTCGACAACTGCCCGGCAAAGGAGACCACGTTCGCCGTCATCCTGTCGAGCAGGCTCTCGAAGCCCTGGCGATCCCGGCTTCGCAGCTCGCGCACGGTGGCTACGACCTGGCCGGTACTCTCGGCGGGCGCACCGGTATGGAGGACGCAGAAACGCTCGAGAGCTCCGTCGACCGCGGCGACCGGCCGGATCGAGAGCGCGCCCCGGTCGTCCCGGGTGAGCTCGAGCACGCCACCGCGTAGCACCGTGCTGTGGTCGGCCCCTGACGGCGTGCCGTGCTGCCGCCTCTCGACCTCGAGCGCCAGGCGATCGAGGGTCGACAGATCGAAGGGCGCGTCGAGCGCGTTCAGGGTCGACGCCAGCACGCCGACCGCGATCGCGGCCGAGCTACCGAATCCGGAGCCGACAGGCAGCTCGGAGCGCACCTCGACGACCAGTCCCGGCAGACGGTTCGAGCCGAGCTCGGACGCCGCCTCGCCGAGAGCGACTTTCACCAGATGGGCGGGATCGTCGGTCGCCAGAGCACCGAACCCCTGGGGCCCGGGCTCGCGCGCGTACTCCTCCCAGGCGCGTCGCGCTCGGCTCGCGTAGTCGATCAGGTCGACCCAGGAGAGGGTCGCTCGGTGATCCAGGTCGTGCAGCTGCAGGCGAACCCGGTCGCCGTCGATCCGCCTGGCGCTGACCCGCGCCCGCAGACCCACACTCGCCACCAGAGCCGGCCGACCGTAGACGGCGGCATGTTCTCCCATCAAGATCAGCTTGCCGGGTACCGTCGCGACAGCCGTCCTGGCCTGCACGGTCACCGCTTGGCTACCGCGTCGACGTGCCCCCACCCGGCGGGGCTGGGTCGGGAGAGCGCCAGGCCCTCCCCGACACCGCCGCCCCAGATCCGCGGAGTCGTCTCGATCAGGCGTCGTCCAGTCAACTTGTTTCGGGTCCGCCGCGGCCGAGGCGCTGGTGGGCGCTCGCCAGATCGCGGGAGGTGAACGCGGCCATCAGCGACAACTCTCCGGCCAGCACTGTCGCGCCGACGATCTCGGCCAGGCGCATCGACGCCCAGCCCGGCTGATCGTCACGGGTGGCTATGCCGAGCACGTCGAGCGCCTCGCGCTGGGTCGCGAGCCCGGTGCCGCCGCCGATTGCTCCCAGCGGCAGGTCTGGCATGAAGACCGACACATAGACGCCCTCGGGACCGCGCGCCTCGACGCAGGTAACGCCCATGGCGCCTTCCGCGACCTGCGCCAGGTCCTGACCGGTGGCGATGAACAGCGCCGCCAGCACGTTGGCGTAGTGCGCGTTGAAGCCCATCGCCCCAGCGGCGATCGACCCCAGCATGTTCTTGCGATACTGCACCTCGACCATCGAGGCGGCATTCGTCTTCAGGCAGCTGCGCAGGAGATTGCCGTCGAGCACCACCTCGGCGAACACGCGCTTGCCGCGGCCTTCGAGGAAGTTGATCGCCGACGGCTTCTTGTCGACGCAGAAGTTGCCCGAGAGCGCGACACAGGTG
>JAJCXP010000349.1 GCA_029263375.1 Acidobacteriota bacterium
AGGATTCGCGTCGGATCGTCCAGGAACGAGCGCGGATGATGCACCCGAAGGATTCCCGCCTCGAGGTCGGCGCGCCCTCCCGATGGATCGATCGGCGCCTCCAGGTCGGGCTCACCCAAGAGAACGGCCATGCTGTTGACCGTGAAGTCGCGCCGCAGCAGGTCTTCGGCGAGCGTCCCGGGCCGAACGGTCGGAAGCGCGGCTACGGCGGAGTACACCTCGACGCGGGTGCCTCCCAGATCGACCCGGCGACCGCTCTCGGAGATCAGAACGGCGGTACCGAACGCGCGGTGCGTGCGCACCTCCACCGGCAGATTGTTCGCGACCTCCTGCGCCAACTCGATCGCGTCGCCCTCGACCGTTACGTCAACGTCGCGGATCCGGCGGCCGAGCAGCGCGTCTCGAACCGCTCCGCCCACCAGATACGCCGGCCGGTCCGAGCGGCGGGCGAAACGCGCGATGGCCCGCAGAACGGTGAGCTGGTCTTGAGGAAGATCGTCTAGATTCATGAGTCGAAGGCGCGGCTCAGAGCCTAGCAGCGATCGTGCCAGAAGGTCGGCTCGCACGGTAGCGACAGCGTGCACGGCGAGGAGGACGCTCGTTTCCGGGACGCCCACGCGCTCGATCAAACGACCGGCACGGCGGGCAGCTCGCCGTAGTGAGCCTCGACGTTGCCGGCGCCCACCAGGCTCTCGAGCGAGGCCAGGAGCTCGGGCTCGACCACTACCCTGAAGCGCTCCTCGGGCACGATTCGCAACTTGCGGCCGTCGAGATCCAGCTCGAACTGCACCGGCACGTCCCCCTGGTGCTCGACCAGGAAGTCGCGAAGCTCGAGCATCGTCGACGTGGGCAGAGAGTTGCTCAAGCGCAGCGAGAGTACCTCGCACGGGGCCTCTTCGATCTCGAGCGTGCGCACCTCTTCAACGGTGAGCTCGCCGCCCGAGCCGCGGTCGCGTACGACGCCCTTGACCACCACGACGTTCTCCTCGTCGAGCAGCTTGCCGAACTTGGCGAAGTTCTCGGCGAAGACCGCCGCCGGCAGCGTGCCCTCGAGATCCTCGAGAACGAAGCGCGCCATGAAGCGACCGGCGTTGGGCCCTTGGCGGATCTTGTTGGTGCGCAGGCGGGTGACCAACCCGCCGATGCTCACCGGCCCCTCGACGCCGTCGCGCACACCCACCGTCGTGTGGCTGGCCAATTTTTCGAAGTGACTCTTGAACTCGTTCAGCGGATTGCCAGTCAAGTAGAGGCCCAGCACCTCCTTCTCGTGCCGCAGGCGCTCGCGATCGGGCCATTCCGGCGCGTCGACGATGACCTCCGGCTCGGGCATCGCCTCGGCGGAAAAGAGCACGTTCTGCCCCTGGTCGATTTCGCGTTGACGGCATTGCGCGTAGTCGATGATCCGATCGAGCGACGCGGCCATCGCGCCGCGGTGGGCTCCGAAGCTGTCGAAGCTGCCCGACTTGATCAGGCAGTCGAACACCTTGGCGTTGAGCGCTTTCAGATCTACCGCGCGGGCAAAGTCGGCCAGACTCTTGAAGCGGCCGGCCTCGCGGCGCGCCTCGAGGATCGCTTCGACCGCCGAGCTACCGACGCCCTTGACGCCGCCCAAACCGAAGCGAATCGCACCGCGGGTGACCGTGAACGCCCAGTTGCTCTCGCCGACGTCGGGAGGTTGCACCGCGATCCCCATCTCACGGCACTCCTGAATGTACTTGGCGACGTTGTCCTTGGAGGACATCTCGGAGGTGAGCATGGCCGCCATGAACGCGACCGGGTGGTGTGCCTTGAGATAGGCGGTCTTGTACGCGAGCATCGCGTAAGCGACCGAGTGGCTCTTGTTGAAGCCGTAACCGGCGAACGGCTCGATGTGCTCCCACAGCTCCTGGGCGCGCGCGCGATCGACCCCACGGCCGGCGGCGCCGTCGACGAACTTCTCCTTGAGCTGCGCCATCACCTCGGGCTTCTTCTTGCCCATCGCCTTGCGCAGGATGTCGGCTTCACCCAGGCTGAACCCTGCGACCTCGACGGCAATCAGCATCACCTGCTCCTGGAAGGCGATGACGCCGTAGGTCTCCTCGAGCAGCGCCTTGGTCTCGGGCAGGATGTAGCGCACCTTGCGCTTGCCCTGCTTGCGCTGGATGTACTCCTCGACCATGCCCACCGACAGCGCGCCCGGTCGGTAGAGCGCGTTGAACGCCACCAGATCCGAGAATCGCGACGGCTGCGCCCGCAGCAGCAGGTCCTTCATGCCGCCCGACTCGAACTGGAAGATACCGTTGGTGCGCCCGGCGCAGAACAGCTCGAAGGTCTTGGGATCGTCGAGCGGAACGTTGTCGAGGTCGAGCTCCAGCCCCTGATGCTTGAGGGTCTGGAGCGTGTCGTCGATCACCGTCAGGGTGCGTAGCCCGAGAAAGTCCATCTTCAGCAGGCCGAGGTCTTCGACGACGTCCTTGTCCCATTGGGTGACGATCTCGCCCTTGCTGGTCTTGCACAGCGGCACCAGCTCTTCGATCGGCTGCGGCGTGATGACGACGCCCGCGGCGTGGAGCGAGGCGTGCCGGGTCAACCCCTCGAGGCGCTCGCCGACCTCGACGATCTGACGCACCTCCGGGTCGCGCTCGACCTCGCGCGCGATGTCGTTGACCTCCTTCGCGGCCTCGCTCAGCGACCGCGTCATGTCGGGGATCATCTTGGCGATGCGATCGATCTTGGCGTAGGGCGTGCCCATGACCCGGCCCACGTCGCGCAGCACCGCCTTGGCCGCCAACGTCCCGAAGGTGATGATCTGCGCCACCTTGTCGCGGCCGTACTTGTCGCTGACGTAGTGAATCACCTCGCCGCGCCGGCGCATGCAGAAGTCGATGTCGATGTCGGGCAGGCTCACCCGCTCGGGGTTCAGAAAGCGCTCGAACAGCAGATCGTATTGCAGCGGGTCGATGTCGGTGATGCGTAGGCTGTAGCTCACCAGTGAGCCGGCCGCGGAGCCGCGGCCGGGCCCCACCGGGATGCCGTTGTCGCGCGCGAAGCGGATGAAGTCCCAGACGATCAGGAAGTAGCCGCCGAAGCCCATCCGCCGGATCACCGCAATCTCGGTCTCCAGGCGCTCCTTGTAGAGCTCCTCGGAGAACTTCTCGAGCACCTGGGCATTGCGCTTGCGCAGCTCGGCGAGGCGCTCGGCGAGGCCGTCGCGCACGACGGTCTCGAAATAGGAGTCGATGTCCTGACCCGCCGGCACCGGGAACTCGGGCAGGTGGAAGGTGCCGGTAGGGATCTCGAGCTCGCATCGCTCCGCGATCGCCAGGGTGTTCTCGATCGCCGCTGCGTCCTTCCGAAAGCTGGCGAAGATCTCGTCGCCGGTCTTGAGATAGAACTCATCGCTCGCGTACTTAAGCCGGTCGGTGTCCTCGAGCATCCGCTGGGTGCCGATGCAGAGCAGGACGTCGTGCGCGAACGAATCTGACTTCTTCAGATAGTGGCAGTCGTTGGTCACCACCAGCGGAATCCCGTCCTGGCGCGAGATCCGGCGCAGCACCTCGTTGCAGTGGCGCTGCTCCTCGATGCCGTGATCCTGAAGCTCGAGGTAGAAGTTGCCCTCTCCGAGGATCTCTTGATAGGTGCGCGCGGTCTGACGCGCCTCCTTCTCCCGGCCGGCAACGATCTGCTCGTTGACCTCGCCCTTCAGGCAGGCGGAGAGACCGATCAAGCCTTCGGAGTGCTGTCGGAGGAGATCGTGGTCGATGCGGGGCTTGTAATAGAACCCTTCGAGGTAGGCGCTCGAGGTCAGTTTGATCAGATTCTTGTAGCCGGCCAGATTACGCGCCAGGAGGACCAGATGGTTGTTCCTCGGGCGCGTGCGATCGCGGTCGAGACGGCTGCCCTGCGCCACGTACGCCTCGATCCCGATGATCGGCTTGATGCCCCGAGCGCGCGCCTTGTTGTAGAACTCGATCGCGCCGAACATGTTGCCGTGGTCGGTGAGCGCCATCGCCGGCATGCCCGCGTCGTGGGCGGCGCCGACCACTTCTCCCAGGCGGTTCGCGCCGTCGAGCAGACTGTACTGGCTGTGCAGATGGAGGTGAACGAAGGGAGTCGAGCCGGGGGAGCCCATCACTCTACGCCCAGGCGCTCCAACGTCCTGCGACTCAACTGGGCTGCCGCGGCGCCCGAGAGCGGTCCTCCGGGCAAGCACTCGGCGGCTTCCGTGAGCAGCCCACAGCGCGCAGCCGCCTCACACGTCGCGTCCACTGATGCGCCGAGCTCAGGATCGTGGGCGCCCAGGCAAGCCGGCGCCGGCCGGCTGCGCGCCATCAACGAGAGGAAGCTGGTCAGCGCTTCGACCCGCGTCACCGGGCGCTCCGGATAGAAGCGGTGCATCGCAAGATCGACCGACATCAAGCCGAGATTGACGACTCTGACAATCTGCTCGCGCCCGGTCTGCTCGAAGATGTCGTTGACAATCAGCCCGGCGCTCGCCCGGCTGTAGCGAACCTCCGGAAAGAGCCAGTAGAGCACCGAGGCGAACTCGCCTCGGCTCAGCTCCTCGCTCTTGACCAGATCCTTGGCCTCCTTGGGCAGCATCACGAGACGCCACACGAACTTGGCTTCGGAAAGTCGGTCGGCCAGATCGAGGTCATCAGGATACTCGGCACTGAGCTCCTGCAGGATACGCAGTCCGGTACTCGGCTCGCCCACCTCGAGCTCCAACTCCGCCAACCGCTCGCGCAGTGAGCGCTCACCCGGATCGAGCTCCGAAAGCGACCCAACCACCGCCAGCTCCCGTTCGAGATCGCCGACCGCCACCGCCACGCCACGCTCGGCGCGGAGGGTAGTCGGCTCGTCGGGCGCCCATTCCTTGAGTCTCGCGAGGTTGGTCTCGGCATCCTCGAGACGACCGCGCCCGAGCGAGTCGGCAAGTCGGTTGTAGACGATCTCGAGCGCGCGCTCCTTGAGCTGCGCGGCACGCGCCGACGCCAGGTTGATCCGCGGAGCACTCGCTCGGTACGCCGCGTAGGCGCGAGGCAGCTGGCCCAGCTTCTCGGCCGCCCGCCCGAGCAGCAGCTGCGCGGCGACGTAGTCGGGCAGTTCGTCGACCACCGGCCCGAGGAGCGCGACCGCGCTCGCGTAGTCGGCGCCCAAGAACTCGACCTGCGCGAGTAACAGCGTCGCCGGATGTAGACCCGGGTCCCTGAGCAGCAGAGCGGCAACCGCTTCTTCTGTCGCCGCCCAGTTGCTCGAGTCGGCCAGGCCGGAGGCCGCGGCCTTCAGCTCGCCCTCGGTCTGGAGCGGTACCGTCAGCGGGTAGCCGAAAAGCGGCGGCAACACGTAGCGAAACTCCTCCGCGGAGATCCTCTGCGAAGGCACCGGAGCGCTGACGGTCGTGGCGCAGCCCGTCAGCAGGAGCGCCGTGACCGAAACGGCGACCACGCTCGCCGCGACGGAGCGCGCGTCAGTCCGTGCTATTGGCCGATTCCACTGTAGCCACTGCATGCTTGTAGATCAGAATCTCCTCGCCACCACCCACCTCGATCAGAAGCGCAAAGCGATCGAATCGCTTGAGCCGGCCAGAGAGCGTCCGCCCGGTCGTCAGTTCGACCCGCATCTCGGTGGCGGCCTTGAGATTCTGGAAAAGGAACCCATCCTGGATGTTAATGGTCTGTTTGCTCATCTAGTAACCTCCAGCTCGACCTCGCAGCAGCTCCACGACCTGAGTAGGGTCTCGCTCGACCGAGGCCGCGTGAAACCAATGGACATCGGGCTCACGGCGGAACCAGGTCGCTTGTCGTTTTGCGAATCGGCGGGTCGCTCCTACGGTGTTTTGGATGGCTTCTTCGAGATTCCACTCACCGTGTAGGTGGCGAGCGATCTGCCGGTAGCCGATCGCGGTAAACGCGGGTACGGAGGTCTCGAGTCCCAGGCGCAGCAGTGAATTGACCTCCGCTACCCAGCCGGCCTTCACCATTTTTGCGACCCGTTGCTCGATGCGATCGTACAAGATGGGTCGAGGGAGGGTCAATCCAATACGTACCGAATTCAGTCGATCTTCGCCCGATGGCTGCTCGGCGATCCAGGCTGACAGCGGCTTGCCCGTCGCCAACGCGACTTCCAGGGCTCGCATCACCCGCTGGGTATCGCCAGGAGCCAGACGCCGCTCGGTGACCGGATCGAGCTCGGCCAGCTCGGAGCGCAGGCTCGCGAGACCCTCGACGTTCACTCGTTCGGTCAATTGCGCTCGAATCTCGGGGTCGGAAAGAGGCAGCGGGCTGATCCCTTCGAGCAGCGAGCGAACGTAGAGACCGCTACCGCCGACCACCAACGGCTGCGCCTCACGACTCTCAATCTCCTCGATCGCGAGCCGCGCCCGGCGCACGAACTCCCCGGCCGAGTACTGTTCGTACGGCTCGAGGATGTCGATCAGGTGATGTCTGGCCTGGCGGCGCTCCGCGGCGCTCGGTTTCGCGGTGCCGATGTCGAAGCCGCGGTACACCTGAAGGGCATCCGCGTTGATGATCTCACCCCCCAGCTCTCGAGCCAGGTGCAACGCAAGCGCGGATTTGCCGGTCGCCGTGGCGCCGATGATGGCGAAGACCGGCTGCATGCGCTCAGTCTATCCGGGTGCGGGCAGTGCTCCCAGGCGATGAACCACTTCGAGCTCGCCGACACGCCGCGGAACTTCACTTCGGCGCTCCCGGGAAGGAGAGATGCGCTCCCCCGTCAGCGTCTATCCGCAGATGCACCAGACCATCCCGGTCGGTCCTCGAGACCCGAGCGCCGTGGGCTTCGAGACGCTCGAGAACGCTGTCGTGGGGGTGCCCGAAGCGGTTCGCGCGCCCCGCGGAAACCCACGCCATGCGCGGCGCGACTGCCGCCAGGAAGCGCGGACTCGTCGAGCTCCGGCTGCCGTGATGCGCGACTTTGAGCAGATCCGCTCGCACGAGTCGCGGCGGCGTCACGGCAAGCAGCCGGCGCTCTCCAGCCGCCTCGAGGTCGCCCGTCAGCAGTCCGCTGAATCCGTGGACGCTGACTCGGAGCACCACCGAGCGGTCGTTGCCGCCGCCGCGACTGCCGGCCGGCGGATGAAGCGCGATCACACTCCAGCGACCGACGGATCGCCGCGCACCCGACCAGAGCGGTCGCCAGCGGATCCCCGGACCGGTCACCAGACGCAGCGCACAGCTTTCAGCAGGCCACCCGGGAGCGCTCCAGAGCTCGTCGATCGGCATGTATGCCAACAGGTCGGCGAGGCCCCCGCAATGGTCGAGGTCGGGATGGGTCAGAACGACCGCATCGAGCGCGCGCACCCCGAGCCGCGCCAGCGCCGGCACCAGTACGCGGCCGCCGAAGTCGCCGGAGCTCCAGCCGCCACCGTCGACCAGAACCGCGGACCGGCCGTCTCGAACCAGAATCGCCTCGCCCTGGCCGACGTCGAGCATGACCAGCTCGGCATCCGAAGGACCCCGCGACGCGAGCCCCGCGAAACCCACCAACAGGACCACCGCTGGCAACGCGAGCCAGGACCGACGGAAGGCCGCCGCCCCGAGAATGGCCACCAGGGCGGCTTCGCCTCGCCCGAGAGAGACCGCGATCGACGCCCAGGGCCCGGAACGCAGGGCGCCAACCCATCGAAACGGCGCGACGCCCATCTCCAGAAGCGGCTCGCAGAGCCCGGAAGAGGCCGGTCGGACTACGGTCACGGCAAGCCAGAGGCAGCTCAGTACCAGGACGAACGCCGTCCAGGGCACCGCCCAAAGATTGTGGGCGATCGCAGCCGGCGAAAGCAGGTGGAACGCCGGAGCGGACCAGGGCAGGGTGAACAGCTGGGCGGCACAACTCACCCGGACCGCCGTAGCCAGAGCGCCGCCAGGCCCCCTTCCGGCCGCCCAGACAATCCCGGCCGTGGCCGAAGCGGTCAACCAGAACCCGATCTCGGACAGGAACTCGGGCTCCCAGACCGCCAGGATCGCGAGCACCACCGGCAGCGCGTTCAGCGCCTGCGGACGCCCGCCACGAGCCAAGGCCGCATATCCCAGCAGCGCCATGAGGACCGCGCGGGCCACGGCGGGGCGCGGCCCGACCAGCGCCAAGAACGCCACCGCCCCCAGAGCGGGAAACAGGAACAATCCGCCCGCGACCCGCGACCGCGAGAAGACGGCCCGTCCGACCCACAGCGCGAGTCCGGCAAGGATGCCGACATGCAGACCCGACAACGCCAGCAGGTGGCCCAGACCGAGCCGGCGGAAACTCTGGAGCAGCCCGGCGTCCAGCCCCCGGGCATCGCCCAGTACCAGCGCCCGAGCGAGAGCGATGCCGTCGGATCGCTGCGCGCGCTCGCGACCGGCAGCGAGAACGGTGCGCCGCCAATCAGCCGCTCCCGAGAAGGAGATCAGACGACGACTCTTGACCCGCAGGCGCAAGCTCCCGGCTCGCTGAACACCGCCGTTGTGGAAGCTCGGACCACGATCGAGGTAGCCGCGCGCCACGAAGCGTCGCTGCGGAGGTGGCCGCTCCTCTGCCCCGAGACTCAGCCAGACTCGGGCGCGGACGATACGTACGGAGCCTCCCTGGGAAAGCCGCAGGAGGCGCGCGCGGCAGCTCCAGGCGTACGCATCGCGCTGCCAGGGACCCAGACACACCCCTTCGGCGGAGACCGCCAGATCTCGATCAAGATGCTCGGGTGCTCCCGGCGGCCGCGTCCAGACCGCCAGCAGTCCGAGGGCCCCGAAGCCCACTGCGCGACCGAGCGGACCGCCCAGAGCCACTCCAGCCGCCACCAGGCCGGTCGGCAGGAACGGCGGCGCCGGCGGCGTCCGCGACGCCAGGATCGCACCGACCAGAACAGCCAGACTCGGGATGACCAGGGGTCCGCGGGCCACATCGGTTGAGACGGGAAGCGCGCCCTGCCGCTCGCGTTCCCGATCCGCGGTGGTGAGGACACTCTCTCGGGCGTATGGCCACCTACGCTCTGTCGAGCCTGGTGGACGACGTCCTGAAAGCTAGCCTGAGCTTCTCACCCCATCGCGCGGCGAGGGGACGTAGGTTGCTGGAGATGCAAGGCTTCCGGGCGCAAAGCGACGCCGGCGTACTCGACGTACGTCGAGGAGCGCGGCGCCCGGGCAACGCAGCAGATTCAGGAACCTACGGCTCATCGCAAGTGATGGGGTGAGAAGGTCAGGCTAGCCCTCCGCGAACAGCGAGAGCACCGGTAGCCCCAGCTCGCGACGTAAAGCCTGCTCGAACAGACGCCGGCGGGCCGCGTCGACCTCCGCCCGTGGCATCCGCTCGGCGAGCGCGCGCAGATTCGCCTCGAGCCGCGCGTCGAGCGCGCTCCGTGCGGTCACCGAGAGCGATCCCTCGGCGGCGATCACCATGCTCGCGTCCAGCAACGCGAGCGCAGCCTCGACCTCTTCGGCGCTGCCGTCGAGCTGCGACACCCGCGCGCGCAGACCACCCGCGCCGGGTAGATCTTCCGGGATCGCAGCGGCCAACCCTTCTAGTCGCGAGTCGATCTCGATCGGCTCGGTCTCCTGGCGACGAGCGGTCTGCTGTGCCTGCGAGGCCTGTTTCCACGCACCTTCGACCGCCGACGCGCAGTACCGCAGACTCTGGATCGGCTTCTCCGAGCCGCGCTCCGCCCGCCGGGCGAACACCTCGTCGAGGGCCGCTGTCACGACGTCGAGTGGCACCTCGTCTCGCCACCATCGCTTCGCTACCTGAAAATCGGTCGGCGACAGTAGCAGCGGCGCCCCACGCAGCTGGATGAAGTGCTCTTCGATGGCACGGAAGTAAGCGTGATCGTCCATCTCAGTGCTCGACAATCTCGCCGGTGGAGATCCTTCGTTCGCCGGCCGCGCCGCGCAGGCAGAGGAACCCGCTGTCATCGAAGCCGGTGAAGTCGCCCTCCACGGTCTCTTCCGCGATGCGACAGATCAACCGATCGCCGGGACGATGGACGGAAAGGGTGCGATAGGAATCGATCAGCGCCTCGGTGTGCTGAGCGTCTAGGCGCGCGAGCTCCTCGAGCAGCGGACCGACCAGGCGGAGGGCGAAGCTCGCAAGACTCGGCGGCGCCTCCAGGAGATCACAAACGCCGGCCCCCGGGCGATCGAGCCCCCCCGGGCCGAGCCGGCGGTAGTTCACCCCGACACCGATGACGGCGCCCGCCGGAGCACCGCCTCGGGAGACCGCTTCGACCAGGATTCCCCCGAGCTTGCGACCGTCGACCAACAGATCATTCGGCCATTTGAGGCCGCACCCGCGGACGCCCAACGCCGCCAGTGAGTGGCAGAGGCTCACCGGCACGAGTAGCGGCAGACACTCGAGCGCAGCGCGGTCCGCCACCGGCGCCGCCAACGAAGCGTAGATTCCTCCACCGGCAGGGCTGCGCCAGCTGTTGCCGCGCCTTCCCCGACCGCGCGTCTGCTCCCAGGCGATCACCACTCGCGGCTGGCGGCGCTCCCGACCGGGCTCGAACGCGCTCCGTGCCAGCTCGTTGGTCGAGTCGATCGCGCGCACGACCATCAGCTCCGAACCGGGCCGCCAGGACCGCTCGAGCTCGCTGCGAAAGGCCTCGAACCCGCTACTCGACCTGGGTCTCCAGCTCACGGAGGCGGTCTCGAATCAGCAGCTCGGCGAGTTCGGGGACGACCTCCCAGGCGACGTCCCGAACCGTCTTGTCGGCCATCAGCTCGACGACCCGTTTCGCGATGCGCTCGACATCGGCGTCGCCGAGCTGCCCGTCCGTTCTCACGGCCGGCGTCTCATGCTCGCTGGCGGCTACGGGCTCGTCAGCGGCGACCGCCGCGGGCTCAGGTTGCTCGATCGTCATGGCTTCCCCCTCCTCTTCGACTGCGCTGTCCTGCCCCATGAGATCCAGAGCCACTCTCAGGAGCTCCTGCGAGTCGAAAGGCTTCTTGAGATATCCCTGGGCGCCCGCCTGGTCGACGCTAGACGCGTCGAACGGCTCGAACGTGCCGACCAGCAGGAGCACCGGGGTCTCCGGGCTCGCCTGCTTGACCCGCCGGCAGACCTCGAGGCCATCGGCGCCCGGCATGTGGATGTCGGCGATCACCAGGTCGGGCTTCAGATCGCCGAACCGCTCGAGGGCATCGTCTCCGGACCCCACGGCCACCACCTCGACGCTCTGCTCCAGAAAGGTCAGCTCGACGACCTTCTGGATCGTGACGCTGTCGTCGGCCAAAAGGATGGTCCTGGTCATCGTGGCTCTCCCGGATTGCGGTCGGATGGCAAGACAGGCAAGGCCTCAGCCCAGCCGCTCGTTGAGGTAGTCGACGATGTCACTGGTGTGCGTTCCGGGCAGAAACACGGCATCGATGCCGGCCTCCTTGAGAGTCTCGATATCCCGATCGGGGATGATGCCACCGGCAAACACCAGCACGTCGTCGGCGCCCTGCGCCGCCAGCAGCTCGGTGATCTCCGGCAGCAGCACGTTGTGCGCGCCCGACAGAATCGACAACCCGACCGCTCGCACATCCTCCTGCACAGCGGCGGTAGCCACCTGTGCCGGCGTTTGACGAAGGCCGGAGTAGATCACCTCGAAGCCGGCGTCACGCAGCGCGCGTGCCACGATCTTCGCGCCCCGGTCGTGCCCGTCCAGGCCGGGCTTGGCGATCAAGATTCGATGGCCCGCCATCAAAAGACCGCCGGCTCTTCGTAGGCGCCGAAAACGTCGCGCAGCGCGTCGCTGATCTCGCCCACCGAGCAGTACGCCTTCACGCAGTCGACGATCAGCGGCATCGTGTTCTCGTCGCCGGCCGAGCCGCGCTTGAGCGCGTCGAGCGTACGCTCGACCGCACCGGCGTCCCGCTTGTCACGGGTCTCGTTCAGGAACCCGACCTGCTCAGCCGCCAGGTCGTCCGAGATGTACAGCGTCTCCATCGGCAGTTCGTCCTCGAGAACGAAATCGTTGACGCCGACCATCTTCTTGACGCCGCGCTCGAACGCCCGCTGGAACTGGAACGCAGCGTCCATGATCTCGCGCTGCGGGTAGCCGGCCTCGATCGCCTCGACCATGCCGCCGTAGTCGTCGATCTTGCGGAAGTAGTCGAACGTACCGTCCACCATGCGTCGCGTCAGCTCCTCCACCAGGTAGCTCCCCCCCAGCGGATCGACGGTGTTGATCACGCCCGACTCGTGGGCGAGGATCTGCTGGGTCCTCAGGGCGATGCGCGCGTTCTCTTCGGTCGGCAGCGCCAGCGTCTCGTCGAGAGCGTTCGTGTGCAGCGACTGGGTACCACCGAGGACCGCCGCCAGCGCCTGCACCGTGGTGCGAACCACGTTGTTGTAAGGCTGCTGCGCGGTCAGCGAGCAACCGGCGGTCTGGGTGTGGAACCGGCACATCCACGAGCGCGGGTCCTTGGCCCCGAAGCGCTCGCGCATCACCGTCGCCCAGATCTTGCGCGCCGCTCGGAACTTCGCGATCTCTTCGAAGAAGTCGTTGTGACTGTTGAAGAAGAACGACAGCCGCGGCGCGAAGTCGTCGACGTCGAGGCCGGCGTCGAGGCCGTATTGGACGTACTCGATGCCGTCCCGCAGTGTGAAGGCGAGCTCCTGGAGGGCGGTCGAGCCGGCCTCCCTGATGTGGTATCCGGAGATCGAGATCGTGTTCCACCGCGGCACGTGCTCGGCCGCGAAAGCGAACTGATCGGTGACCAGCCGCATCGACGGCCGGGGCGGGAAGATGTACTCCTTCTGAGCGATGTACTCCTTGAGGATGTCGTTCTGGAGGGTACCGCCCACCTGGCGTCTGATGTCGACCCCCTGCTGCTCGGCAACCGCCAGATACATCGCCAGCAGGATCGGCGCCGTCGAGTTGATGGTCATCGACGTCGTGACGTCACCCAGCGGAATACCCGCGAAGAGAATCTCCATGTCGGCCAACGTGTCGATCGCCACACCGCACTTGCCGACCTCGCCCTTGGACATCTCGTGATCCGAGTCGTAGCCGTAGAGCGTGGGCAGATGGAAGGCGACCGAGAGCCCGGTCTGGCCGTTGCTCAGCAGGTACTTGAAGCGCTCATTCGTGTCCGCCGCGGTCCCGAAGCCGGCGAACTGCCGCATCGTCCACGACTTGCCGCGATAGCCGCTCGGATGGATCCCGCGGGTGTACGGAAACTCGCCCGGAATCCCGATATCGGCTATGGGATCGATGTCCGCGACCTGCTCCGGTGTGACCAGGTGCGGCACCTCCATGCTCGAAACCGTCGTGAAGTCGGTTTTCCAGGGCGGCCGCTTGTCGAACGCTTCACGCGTCGCCGTCTCCCACCCCTCCCGAGCCGCCGAAAGCACCACTAGCGACTCGTCGTTGTAGAAGCTTCGCCGCCCGGTTTCCTTCTCGTCCTCGGTCAGCGTAGGCGGATCCTTGATTGTCATATCGAGTACCCCTCTCGTGCCCGATCAGTATAAGCGATTCAGGTGCTCGGCTTGTTGGCTCCAGCCCTCGTTCGGTTTCTGGTTTCTCGAGTGAGCTTCCCAGTGTCCACCGGCTTCGGTAGGTATGCGGGGCCGGAGTGCGTCAGATCGTCGCACCGCAGCGCCCCGCGGACGAGGCGTACGCCTGTACGTCGCAGGACGCGGGGCGCGAGGACGCGGCGAGATGACGTCCTATCGAAGCAGAGACCTACCTCAAGAGGTGGCGGGCGATTATTAGGCGCTGCATCTCGCTCGTCCCCTCGTAGATCGTCAGCACCCGCACGTCGCGGTAGAGCCGGGCGATCTCGTAGTCCTCGCTGAAGCCGTTGCCACCGTGGATCTGGAGCGATTCGTAGCACGCGCGATTTGCAGCCTCGCTGGCGAGCACCTTCGCTTCGGCGGCGAACCGTCCCGCCTCTGCCGAGCCCTCGTAGCTCGCGGCGGCCCTCGTCAGTACCCTCGCGGCCTCGAGCTCAGTGGCCATCTCAGCGAGCTTGAACTGGATCGCCTGATGTCGCGCGATCGGCACACCGAACTGGACGCGCTCCTGCGCGTAGGCGACCGCCAGGTCCAATGCCCTCTGATGCACTCCCACTGCCTGGGCGGCGATGCCGAGCCGTGAGTGGTCGAGGGTCGAGAGCGCGATCTTGAGTCCCTGTCCAGGCTCGCCCAGGAGATTCGCTGCATCGACCCGGCAGCCCTCGAAGCGCAAGCCCGCCGTCACCGACGCGCGCAGACCGAGCTTTTCCTCGGGTGGGCCGACCACCAGGCCGGGTGCGTCCGCCGGCACCACGAAAGCGCTGATCCCGCGCTTGCCGGCTTCGGGATCGGTCCGGGCCAGGACCACGAAGTAGGCGCCCACGCCGGCGTTGGTGATCCACGCCTTCTCGCCGTCGAGCACCCACGACTCGCCGTCTCGGCGTGCCGTGGTCGTGAGCGCGCCGGCATCGCTCCCCGAGCCGGGCTCGGTGAGTCCGAAGCCGCCGATCTCTCCGGCCGCCAGCGCCGGCAGTACCCGGCTCTTGAGATCGTCGCTGCCGAAGTGGACGATCGGCCAGCAGCAGACCGAGTTCGTGACACTCATGGTGACCGCGATCGACGGGCAAACGCGCGCGATCTCCTCGATCGCTACGAGATACGCGAGGACGTCCATCCCGGCGCCGCCGTGACTCTCGGGCACCAACATGCTCAGCAGGCCCAGCTCCGCCATCTCTGCCAGGACGTCGGCGGGGAAGCTGTGCTCCCGGTCACGCTCGGCGACACCGGGCGCGATCCTCTCTTCGGCGAAGCGCCTCACCTCGTCGCGCAGTAGCACCTGTTCTTCGGTCAACGCGAAGCTCAACCCGTCAAGGGCGCTCCCTGAGGCTTCGACCGACATCGTCAGCTCAGGCGTCCTTCAGGATGTGACTGGCGATGACCAGCTTCTGGATCTCGCTGGTTCCCTCGTAGATCTCGGTGATCCGCGCGTCCCGAAAGTAGCGCTCGACGTTGTATTCGCGGGTGTAGCCGTAGCCACCGTGGATCTGGAGCGCCTTGTTGGTCACGCGTTGGGTCATGCCCGAGGTGTAGAGCTTGGCCTGAGCGGACTCGAGTGTGTAGCGCGGCTTGTTGTCTTTGGTCCACGCCGCCTTCCAGGTCATGAAGCGCCCGGCATCGAGCTCGGTGGCCATGTCCGCCAGATAGAACTGGATCGCCTGAAAGTCCGAGATCGGCCGCCCGAACTGCTC
>JAJCXP010000350.1 GCA_029263375.1 Acidobacteriota bacterium
GGCAGCGAGCCACGCGCGGCGGCCGATCCGGACGCCACGCGCGGCGGCGACTCCGCCGACACATCCGGCCCCGGCCCCCCACAGGCGGCCAGCGCACACGCAACCACAGCCGCCGTAAGGAGATCGCGCACGGCGAGATCCTACCGTGCGCGCGGCTCCGGTTGCCGACGATTCAGCCCGAGACCACCACCGGGATCTCGCTCGCCTGCGAGGCGCCGGTGCTCTCGTCGGTCACCGTTACCACCAGCCGGTACTCACCCGCCGCCAGACCCTGCGTGCGCAGCGTTGCGGCGATCTGCTCGATCGCCGGATCACCGGTGTCCCGGCGCTCGTCGACCCGTAGCTCGACCCCTTCGATCGACTTGCCGTCGAGCCCGAACAGCTCGCCGGCGATCCGCAGCGTGCCGGTCGCCAGGTTGTAGCCGACCAGCGCGATCGCCGCTTCACCGGCGCCGCTGACCACCGGCTTCGCCGCCGGAATGTAGGGCTCGCCCATCCTCATGAACGGATAGTCGTAGCCGTAGCGCTGGTCGGCGCTGTCCTCTTCGCGCGCCAGCAGCCACTTGCCCGGCGGCTCGGGGAACAGTGGCGGTAGGAGCGACATCTGATTCCGTTCCATCTCAGGCACCGAGAACGGTCGCGCACGCACCGCGGTGGCGCCGGTCTGCGAGTTGCGCACCACCACCCGGGCCACATACTCGCCGGGCACGAGCTCGAAGTCGCCCCAGAACTTGAGCCCGCTCTGGAGGAGCGCGGCGCCCGCTTTCTTCATGTCGAGCGGCAGGGTGCGGACGAAGAAATCGCCGACTCGGCCCTGCGCGTCGATGGCGTATGCGTACAGTTCTGTGGGCAACACGTCGCCTTTGAAGCCGCGAGTGAGGCTCTCGCCGTCGATCTCGATCAGCACCGGGATCCAGGCCGGCGAGCGCTGTACCTCGAACGGCGTCACCAGGACCTCCAGGTCTATACCACCGCCGTCGGCGCCGCTCACCACCAGGTCGGCGACCGACAGCGAGCGTTCGAGGGCGGTCTGCTCGGAGTACGGCTTGGGCGCGTAGAAGCCCGGGCGATGCACCAGCCGGGCACCCGCCGGTCCGCCGTTCAACTTGACCTTCAGGCGGTGATACTTGCCGTCCGCCTTGAGGTCATCGGGCTGCACCGCCACCACGTAGGTGACACTGGTGCGCTCGAGCATGTTACTCATCGCCACGCTCAGATCGTTGTAGTTGCGGTAGAACTCGCCGCCGGTCTCGTTGGCCATGATGAACAGGCCGTCCTGGCCGGAGCCGCGCGGACGAACATCGGCGCCGGCGGCCAGGCCGCTGATGTCGACCGCCTGAATCGTGCAGTCGGCCCGCTTGAACTCTTCGAGCATCTCCATGACGTCACCGGTGGTCGCGGTGTTGCCGAAGCGTTCGTCCGAGTTGACTTCCCAGAACTGGCCGCCGGCCGCGTTCTCGGCGATCTCCTGACTCCTGGCCGCATCCTGGGTGCCGAGCAGAACGTCGCTGTCGAAGCCCTCGGACAGGAAGACCACGTGCTTGCGTCCTTGCACCGCGTTCATCATCCCGGCGAGCTCGGCGAGCGCGCTGCTCATCGCCAGGATCTCGTTCTGCTGCACCTGGCGCCGGGTGTTGCGCTCGGCGGCGCCCAGCACCTCCATGATCTCCGCCGCGGGATCCAGCTGGCCGGCCCCACTCTGGCGCGGGTCGGTGCCGACGCCGGTGAACGCCTCGAGATCGGCCAGCACGATGCCCAACGGGTCGCGCACCGCCTGGTTCGGCGTCACCAGGCCGAGCGTATCGAGCGCGAACTCGATCTGGCTGCGATCCGAGGTGAAGCCGAGCACCAGACGCGCTCCGCGTGTCTGCGAGTAGGTGCCGACCGCCGCCACGTCGGACGGATGAAGGCCGTTGAGCACCAGCTCACGCGCCGCCGCGCGTGCCTTGACGACCGCAGCCGGATCCGAGAACGAGAGATCGAACAGCATCAGGAAGTGACGTCGACCGGCAGCAGGAACCTGCGCCGCCGTCACCGCCTGCGGCGCGTCGATCGACAGGTCGACCACTTCGAAACCGACCACCTGCAGCTTCTTGCGGCCGTCGAGGATCTCGAAGTTGTCGGCGGTCAGGCCGCGGACCGGCCCGTCGTCCTTGAGTACGTTGATCGGAATCTCGACCACCACGACACTGGTCTGATCCTCGAACTTCTTGCGCCCCTGGGCGGTCACCGAACCGACCAGAGTAACGACCAGAATGCAGCTGGAGAGAGCCGCCAGGGCGGCCGGGAATCGCTTCATCGTTTCGCTCCCACGTATGGGCCCGCCACCAGCGGCGAGCGGTTCGCTAGCGGTCTCGGGGTCGTCTCGCGGCTAATTGTAAACGGTAAAGTCGATCGAGTTGGTATTCAGGGCTCCGGTCGACTGTTCCATCACGTCCACGAGCAGGGTGTAGCGGCCGGCGTCCAGGCCGGCAGGACTGAACGTCGCCAGCAGCTTGTCCAGGCCGGCGATGCCGGTCACCGTACGCTCCACCAGCGCGAGCTGGCCACCGGTCACCGGCTTGCCGTCCTCCGCCACGATCCTGCCGCTCACCTCGAGCACGCCGCCGTCGAGGTTGTAGGCCACCAGGCACAGCCTGGCCTCAGAGTTGTTCCTGAACGACGGACCGGCCGCCGGGATATAGGGGTTGCCGTTGACGGTGAACGGATAGACCACGGAGCGTTGGTACGACTGGTCCTGCTCGCGCACGAGGAACCACTCGCGCTCGCCCTCGAGGAAGAACGGCGGCAGTATGAACGGCTCGGCCAGCTCGAACTCGGGGATCACCAGCTTGGCGGTCTGCGAGCCGGTGCGCCCGGTCTGTGCGTTGCGCACCAGCACGCGCACCAGGTAGTCCCCCGGGCCGAGGTCCATGTGTCCGTAGTACTTCAAACCGGTGCGCGCGAACGCCGAGCGGCCGTTGCTCAGGTCGAGCGTCACCAGCTGAGTGAAGAAGTCACGCATCGCGCCCTGGTGGTCGGTGACGTAGGCGTAGAACTCGACCTGCATCTGGTCTTTTTCCTGCTCCCAGAGCAGCTTCTCGCCATCCACCTCGATGATGATCGGCACATAGGCCGCCTCGACGTTGGCTCGGAACGGGGCCACCAGCACGTTCATGTCGAGATCGCTGCTACCGGTGGCGCTGCCGATCACGTCGGCCGCGAGCAGGCTCTTCTCGAGTGGGTGGAGCTCATCGAAGGGTCGCGGCGCGTAGTAGCCCTGGCGATGGATCAGCTTGGTGCGACGATCCAGATCGGTCTTGACCTTGATTCTTCGGTAGGAGCCGTCCGGCCTGACGTCAGCGGCCTGGAAGGTGAGCAGATAGGTCACCTCCGTCTTCTCGAGCACCCTCGAGAGATCGGCGCCGAAGTCGGTCACGTCCTGGTAGAGCTCACCGCCCGTGTCGTTGGCTATATAGAAGAGCGCGTCCTGGCCGACGCTGCGGGCGCGCTCGGCCGAGTTGGTATCCGCGCGCAGACCCGAGATGTCGACCGCGTGAATCACGCAGTCGGCGCGTCGGAACTCCTCCAGCATGCGTGCCATCTCGTTCTGCAGGCCGATGTTGCCGTAGATGTCATCGGTGTCGATGAAGCCCAGTTGCCCGCCCTGGATGTTCGCCATGTCCTGCTGCATCTCGCGGTCGTCGGCGCTCGGCTGCTTGCCGAGCAGCAGGCGCCCGTCGAAGCCCTCGGAGAAATAGACCACGTGCTTGCGGCCGCGCACGCTATCCATGAAGCGCGCGAGCTCGGCCATCGAATGGGACCACGACGAGATCCGCCCACGCGAGAAGCTGCGCTCCATCTTGGCGATCTGTCGACCGACGACGCGCAGGTGAGCCGCGACGCTCTCTTGCAGAACATTGGCCGCCGCCCGGTCGTTGCCGAGATCGGAGACGTCGCTGGTCGCCGACAGCGGCGCCGAGCTCGGATCGTCGATCAGGAAGAGCAGCGGATCCCGCCGCGCCAGTTCGGTCAGCCGAGGCGCGCCGAGGGTGTCGATCGCCCGCGCGACCTGCGCTCGATCGGGTGTGAACGTGACCAGCATTCGAGCGCCGCCCTCGACCGAGTGCATCGCCACCGCGACAAGGTCGGTCGGATGGACGTGCTCGAGGACGAACTCACGCGCCGCTTCGCGAGCGCGCACCGTCAGGTTCGGGCTCGAGAAGGACAGGTCGAAGAGCAACAGGAAGTGGCGGCGCGCGGAAGCGGGCACTGCGCGCTCGATCTCGGCGGAGACGTCGTCCGGCTGCACGATGTCCAGATCGACCACGCTGAAGTCGATGATCTCGCGGGGCTTGCCCTCGTCGAGAATCTCGAAGTCGTCGACCGTCAGGCCGCGTACCGGCTTGCCATCCCTGTCGACGACGTTGACCGGCACCTCGACTTCGACGACCCGCGCTTCACCCTCGAACTTCTCGAGGGTCTTCTTGGCGTGGGCTTTCTTGCCGACGCGAGTGTTCTTCTTTGCCGCGAGCGCCGATTCGGCGAGCGGGGACAGCCAGAGTGCGAGACACGAGACAGCAACGACTAGCTGTCGGATCATTCAAAGCTCCGAGTTCTCATAGCGAGTCCTCCATAGCGACGGAGCCCCTCCTCGCGCAGGTGCGAACACGAGTGTACAGCATGCCGCCCCCGGAGAGCAGCGGCATGGCCCGCGACTCGTCCCGGCTCGACCGATCAGCCGACCGGCCGGTTGAGCATCGCGGCGTAGCGGCGCGCCTCGTCGTGCGTCGCGTCGAGCTTCAGCGCCCGCTCGACGTGATGACGCGCCCGATCGAGGTTGCCGCGAGCGATGAAAACCTTGGCCAGGCCGAGGTGGACCTCGGGGATCTCGCTGTCGGTGCGTAGCGCCTGGCGCATGAACTCCAACGCCGCCTCGGTGTCGTCCTCGGCCAGGGCGATCTCGCCACGGTAGAGGAAGATGAACGGGTTGGTCTGGTTCAGCGCCTCCATCCGATCCAGCAGCACCATCGCCTCCTGCTGCCGGCCGCTGCCCTGGTAGGCCCGAGCCAGGTTGTTGAGCAGCGGGACGTCATCTGGATGGAGCTCGAGACCACGCTCGTAGAGCACGACGGTCTCGGCGACGCGGCCGGTGCGCATCAGCACGATCCCGAGGTTGTTCATCGCCTTGTGGAAGTCCGGCGCCAAACCGTTGGCGATCCGTAGGTAGGGCTCGGCGACCTCGACCTGGTCGTTCATCAACGCCTCGGCACCCAGGTTGTTGTAGTAGTGGGCCATGGCGGTCAGGTCGTCGATCGGGTTGAACTTCTTGTACGATTTCGGCTTGTAGGGCAGGAAATCGTAGGTCCTGAGCTCGCCGTCCACGGTCATCCCGGCGACGATGTGGCCGCGGCTGACGACCACGCCGTCGGAGTAGTTCCAACGTTGGTAGTCCTCGACCTCGACGTAGAACGGGTTGAGGCGTTGATGGCGGCCGATCGCCACGAACAGGTTGACGAACGACAGGCAGTTGCCGGCCCGCGCGACGTAGGTCTCGTCAGCGTCACGGGTGGGTAGGAGCGAGTACTGGAGGCCGAGGCCGGTGAAGATGTAGTCGACGATCTCCTGGACCTTCTTCTTGTCGTCGCCGGTCGGGCTGAGCAGCGAGTCGACATCGGCCTTCACCTCTTCGCTGAGCTCGAACGGGATCCGAACCTGCCCCGCCAGCTCAGCGGGTAGTCGCTCGATCGAGCGCTCGCGCACATGCTCGGCAGTGTCGAAGGGTTCGTACTGGGAACAGGCGGCACCGAATATCGAAAGCAGCCCGAGGAGCACCGCGCTGGAGCAGACGTTGGGACGGTAAAGCATCATGAGTAGGCTCCGCGTTGCAGATCGCCCGCCAACCGCGGCGGGGGATCGGGACGATCAGCCTAAACTCTTCCATTGCCGACGACAAGAGAGGCCGGGCCCGGAGAGCCTGGGCCGATCTCGGGAGCCGCCGGATGGCCCCGATCCAGAAAACTGGATCAGGGCCGCTCCAAGGCACCGTATCGGGTCAGTCGGCCCCCGAAACAACCGCTTCAGCCCTCCGATAAGGCCTTTAGAATCAGGACCTAGAGAATTGATTCGGCAGACACCGAAGTTGGCAGCGCCCTTGCTTGAC
Source organism: Acidobacteriota bacterium (assembly GCA_029263375.1). Lineage (GTDB taxonomy): Bacteria > Acidobacteriota > Thermoanaerobaculia > Multivoradales > JAHEKO01 > JAHEKO01. Next base: position 6,143 of record JAJCXP010000350.1, read on the forward strand.
TACAGTTCCGTGACCCGTATAATCTTCCCGTCATCAGTTGGATTTGACGGGCTTCAATCGAAAAAGCGAGGGGCGAGTTGCGCTCTCGCGAATCCAAACAGCAACCTGAAAGGGATTGCCCGCGTGGGGCGATCCCAATCTGACACAACCAAGGAGGTTTGTGAATGAACCGAAGCATGTGGCGGAGTTTTGTTGCTTTCGGTGTGGTTCTTCTGCTCACCGGCGGTTTCGCCGTGGCGCAGGAAAACACCGGCAACGTGTACGTCCAAGTGACGGACACCGAGGGCAACCCCCTGCCTGGCGTCTCAGTCGAGCTTAGCGGCTTCGGCGCCACCCAGCTGCAGGTTACGGGCTCTAAGGGTGACGCCCGATACCTGAAGCTGGATCCGGGTTCCTGGCAGCTCAAGGCCAGCCTGGACGGTTTCTCGACGGTCGAGTATCCGGCCGTCAGCGTCCGTATCGCCCGCAGCACCACCATCCAGGTCGAGATGAGCTCGGCGGTCGAGGAGGTCATTACGGTGACGTCCGAGAGCCCGTTGCTCGACGAGCGTAGGTCTTCCGCTGGTGCCACCATCAGCCAGATCGAGCTCGAGAAGATCCCGACCGCACGCGACCCCTGGTCGGTACTCTCGCAGACTCCTGGTGTGGCAGTTGACCGCATCAACGTCGGCGGCAACGAGTCCGGTCAGCAGTCGACCTTCACCGGTCCCGGCGTCTCGGACGATGAGAACTCGTTTCTCGTCGACGGCGTCGAGATCACCGACATGGCAGCCATTGGCGCCTCGTCGACCTACTACGACTTCGACCAGTTCACCGAGATGCAGTTCTCGACCGGTGGCTCGGACGTCAGCAAGTCGACCGGCGGTGTGTCGGTCAACCTGGTGACCAAGCGCGGCACCAACGAGTTCCGCGGTTCGGCCCGTTTTCTGGTCACCGATTCGAACGGCCTGATCTTCGCCAAGCAGTCCAGCGCTGACATCAGCCCGGGCGAGCTCGGTGCCGGCCAGAGCGGCTTCATCGGCAACGGCATCAACAAGATCG
>JAJCXP010000351.1 GCA_029263375.1 Acidobacteriota bacterium
ATGCTGGTCGTGATCGCGATCACGGGCATCCTGGCCACGATGGGCATTCCTTGGCTCCAGAACATCATCCATCGCGCCAAGATGGAGGGGCTGATCAGCAACACCAGCACGATGCTTCGTCTCGCTCGGTCCGAGTCGATCAAGCAGAACGTGCCCACGGTGGTGCGCTTCGACCTGACCCTGCGGCGCGTCGAAGCGTTCGCCGATCGCGATGGCGACACCATCCTCGATCCGCCCGACGGCGTCTACAACCCGGTCGCCGGCGAGCCGTTCAAGACCACCGACTACTGGCTGGGCAACTTCGATCTGCCCGGCGGCATCGAGTTCGCGGCACCCCTGATGCTCAATGAGATCGACGGCTTCACCACCGTCGACAACAACGGCAACAGCGAAGAGGTCGCGATCCTGCTCTCGGACGGATCGATCACCGACATCGGAGCCGTCCGCCTGGGCGACGCCCGCGGCAACTTCTTCGAGATCCGCCTCGCCCCTCAGGGCACCGCGCGGGTACAGGTCCAGAAGTGGAACGACATCGAGGCCGACTGGTTCGAGAAGGGTGAAGACGGATTCACATGGAGCTGGCTCTAGGCGTGGAGATTCCTATGAACAAGATGCCATCGAACAACCTCCGCCCGAGACGCCGCACCCGCCAGGCCGGCTTCTCGATCATCGAAGTGCTGGTCGGCTTCTTCATCCTGCTGCTCGTGCTGATCGGGCTGCTGCCCATGTTCACCCGAGCCGTGATTCAGAACCTGGCCGGCAAGGAGTCGATCGTGGTCACCAATCACGGCGGCACCCAGCTCGAGTCGCTCGTCCAACTCACCTTCAACAACTGGGAGGTCGACATCCCGGCCGGCGCAGTCCGGCAGACCATCGACTACTGGAGCCTGGGAGACGAGGGCGACAACGGTGACGAGCGTTGGCTCGACGACCCGGGCACCGAGTTGGCGACCTGGGAGCGAACGACCGAGATCCGCCAGTTCAGCATCAACGGCGTCGTGGATACCGATCTCGACGGCGTCCTGGACCAGGTCATAGGCCTCGAGGACACCGACCATGACGGCTACTTCGACAACCCGCTGCCCGCCGGCACCACGCCGAACGCCATCCATCTCAAGGAGGTGCGAGTGCTCATCGAGAGCCAACGCAGCGCCTTCGGAAAAGGCGACCCGACCCGGATCACGCTGCGCAGCTTGAAGGCCTTCTAGATGTCTATCCGAACGACGAACCGTCCCCACGCCTATTCGCGCGTCGCGGCCCTGCGCCGGCGCGGCTTCACCCTGCTCGAGCTCCTCGTGGTCATCACCCTGGCGGTGATGCTGATGCTCGGACTGCTCGAGGTGTTCGAGCGCAACACGACCCTGGCCAAGACCCAGACTCAGCTGGCGGAGATGCAACAGGGGCTGCGCACCGGCCAGAATCTGATGGGCCGGTTGGTACGCATGGCCGGCCGCGGCGGCCTGCCGGCGATGATCAATGACAGCGGCATCCGCAAGACGCCCGCGCTGACCGTGATCGACAACATCGGCGCGGGCGGCGGCTCGGTCGAAGTGGTCCCGGGCCTCGTCGATGGCCCTCTGGCGGTGGCGGGCACCGACGTTCTCACCGTCCGCGGGGTCTTCACCACTTCGATCTTCCAGGTCAATACGGTGGCTGGAGCGCTGACTCTCCTCGACGCCGGCGGCGTGCCGACCGACGATGCCTCGCTGGCGGCGAGCGGTTCGCTGGTGGTGAGCTCTCCCAGCCCCACCGGCCGGCCGCAGGCGCTCGACGACCTGAACAACGCAATCGACATGGGTCTGGCAGAAGCCCTGGTCCTGGTCAGCTCGGTGGACGAGACGGTCTACGGCGTCGTCGAGCTCAACCCCGGCGGCAGCATCACCGGCCCGACCTCGGTGACGTTGAGCTTCAACGTCACCGCCGGCACCCATCCGGAGTATCGCGAGCTCTACGGCTCGGGCACCCTTGCCGACCCCACTCTGCCCACCAACCTGACCAGCATCGCGTGGGTAGGGATCCTGGAGGAGTACCGGTTCTACATTCGCGACGCCGACCCCGATCCCACCCTGGTGAATCCCATCCTGGCAATGGCGCGCATGTTCCCGGCCACCGAGACGCCTCACGGCGGCAACGCCAGCGCGACCCTGGACATCGCCGAGAACGTGCGCGAGCTGCAGGTCTCGCTCGGCTTCGACACCGATCTCGGGGATGCCCTGATCGATCGCAACGGCGACGGCCAGACCAACGAGGACGACATCATCCTGACTGAATCCGCCGACGGCGCGAACGACGACTGGTTGTTCAACAGCTCCGACGACGACCCGATGGCGGGGCCCTGGGTGCCGCCCTGGGACGACGACACCGGCACCCCCGGCATACCGCCGCGACCGGAGATCTACTACGTCCGGCTGAGCACCCTGGCGCGAACGCACTCGCCGATCTTCAAGTATCAGGCGCCGGCGATCCCGCTGCTCGAGAACGCCGTGGTGGCGCCTCTCAACACCGAACTGGAACGACGCTACCGGCGGCAGCTGCTGCAGACCATCGTCGACCTGAGGAACATCTCATGACCCAGCACCGAAGAGAGCTCCGCACCGAGAGCGGCAGCGTCTACCTGCTCTCCATTCTGGTGCTGCTGATGCTGACCATCGTCGGCCTGGCGGTAACCCTGACAACCCAGAGCGAGGCGCAGATCGGCGAGAACGAGCGCCTCCTGAAACGTAGCTTCTACGCCGCCAACGCCGGCATCGCGATCTCGACCGCGAAGGCGCTGGTGGTGCCCGACCTGCGCTCGATTCGACTCGACATGGCCGAGGACACCAATAGCCCCGACCTGAACATCCGCAACCGGGTCGTGATGTCGCCGTTCACGCCGGTCCAGGACGGACCGTGCAACCTGTGCCAGGTCAACCAGGATTCACCTTTCTTCAAAATCAATCACGCGGTCTCGGCGACCTCGACTCGCATCGGCTGGACCGGTGATCCCGACGATCCGCCGGACCAACCGGTGCCGCTGGCGCAGAAGCGCCTGAGCGTCATGGTCTCTTTCCAGCCTTGGCGGATGGAGACCCTGACCGCGGTCGATGCTCTGACCGACGACAACACCGGCGGCGTCCAGGAGGGCTTCTGATGAACTACCTTCGAGCCTCGCGCTCATTCGCTCTGCTCCTTTCTTTCATAGCACTGTCGATCCTGCTGGCGCCCGTCACCGGGCATGCCGACGACCGCGACCTGGTTCGTGAGGGCGGGCGGGTGCCCTACCTGATGGTGATCTTCGACGTCTCGGGCTCTATGAACTGGCAGACCGGCAACGCGGCCTTCGCGCCGGGCTACGGGGACGACCCGAATAGCAAGTTCTACCAGGCGAAGTCGGCGCTCTTCCGGGTGGTCAGCGACCCCGAGCTCGATGACATCTTCTGGGGCTTCTCGACCTACAACCAGGACACCGTACGGGTCTACCGCAAGCACTGGCTCTACACCCCGAGCGAGACTCTCGACTGGGTTGCCGACGACCGGCTGCCCTATCCGAGCCCCGGCGACGCCAAGATCTTCGGCGACAACTGCATGGACGACTCGGACACCGGCACCGGCTGCGACCTCGACGGCAACGATCGTCTGGGCTCGTGCAACGGCGCTCGCGACGTCGACGACGCCGAGTCCTGGGGCGAGATCCTGACCTTCCCGGTCACCGGCGACACCGGCAGCTGGACCACCGAGGAGTGGGTGCAGCACGATGACCGCAGGTTCTACCTCCAGTTCAACGTCGACAGCGGCAACCTCGGCGACGAGACGATCGACGTGCGCGTCCGGCTGCGCGAGGCGGCCGACGACTGTAGCGTCTGGCTGACCGGCACCGAGAGCGAGATCATCCAGTTCCAGCGTCCCTACCCCTCCGACACTCAGGGCCGCAACCTGCCGGGGGCCAACGAGGTCCTCTACTGGCAGATCGACAACTCGACCGACTCGCTCGGCAACCCGAACGGATTCTTCGACGCCGACGACACCCGCGCCACCAATACCTGTGCCGGCTGGGAGCCCAACGACGACGTGGGCCCGGACGACACCATGGGGATCAATCTCAAGTATCCGACCTCCAACGATCCGGCTACACGTCACACCAGCGTCATGGATCGCGGCGACATCATTCCTCTCGACTGGGAGAGTGAACAGGTGTGGGGCGTCTCGAACCGGGATCTCATTCTGCAGCGCCTGGCGCCGAACTACGACCCGGCCGACACCTCGATCGTTCCGGATTTCAGAGTGGCGCCCTACTTCCAGGATCATCCTCTGACCCTCTTCAACGGCGCTCTGCAACTCGACCCGCAATACGTCAACACACCGCCGCTGCTGCCCAACGGCTCGACGCCGATCGGCAACTCGATGCGCGACTTCATGGACTTCTACGACACCTGGGAGGGGGTCGCGACCGGCCCGGACGGCGACGAGTTCTTCGGCTGCCGCTCGATCAACCTGCTGATCATCACCGACGGCGACGAGACCTGCTACGGCGGCACCCAGACCGGTCAGACCGACGGCGGCGGCGACGCCAACCCGTGCTGGATCGCCGACCGGCTGCTCACCGAGAGCAACCGCGACATCCGCACCTTCGTGGTCGGCTTCGGACTTCAGGGCCAGACCACCAACTTCCTAGACTGCATCGCCCAGAACGGCGGTACCGACGCGATCGACGTCGACGGCGACGGCATCACCGACATCACCGGGCCGATCCTGCCCGGCAACGAAGACGAACTGGTCGACGCACTCAAGTCGGTCATTCAGTCGATCCGCGCCCAGGAGCGCTCGTTTGCGGCCGCCGCGGTGCCCCAGGGGCAGGCGACTGTGCAGGACAAGGCCTATCTGACCAGCTTCCTGCCGCTCGAGGACGAGGCGATCTGGCCCGGACGGCTCGATGCCTACCTGCGGCCGATCCCGCTCAAGGACGTCGTGATCGAGCTTCCCGACGGCACTTCGGTGACCCGTCAGGTGCCCGATCCGGACAAGGTCTGCAACACCGGCGACAAGAGCTCCTGTCACCTCTGGAACGCCGGCGAGGAGATTCTGGAGCAGGCGGCGAGCGCCGCCCAGATCGTAGCCGGCGACTACAACCTGGGCGCCGCCGAGGATGAGCGGCGCGTCTACTACGGCAAGGACAACGGCGGCGCACCCTTCGAGCGCCTCGACTTCGTGCGCCCGCAGTCCGACCCCGAGTGGGCGGACCTGCTGATCGGCATGGACATCTGTCCCGAGGGCTCCCTGCCCGCCGGCTCGTGCGCCCAGGATACCGACAATCGGACCGAGGCGATCGAGACGCTCGACTTCTTCCATCAGGTGAAGCAGGGCATCGACCCGCGCACCTCGGACCCGATCGAGTATCTACTCGGCGACATCTTCCATTCCGACCCGGCGGTGATGGGCAACCCCGACGCCTTCCGCTACTGGGTGGCCGACGTCGCCGGCAGCGGTACCCTGCCGCTGCAGGACGTCTGCACGAACTCCCCCGACGGCTACCGCTGCTTCTTCGCCAAGCAGCAGTTCCGCCGCAAGATGCTGATCACCGGCTCCGATGACGGCCAGCTGCACGCTTTCGACGCCGGCCTGTTCCGCGGCACCTGCGAGAGCAACCCGAGCGGCCAGCAGTTCGTGACCGGAGAGTTCGACGACGGCACCGGACGTGAGCTGTTCTCGTTCGTACCGCGCACCGTGATGCCGGATCTGGTGACGATGAAGGACAACCTCGACCATCAGTTCACGGTCGATGGCCGGGTGGCGTTCGGTGACGTGTTCATCGACCCGATCCACAATGGCACTCCGGACGAGGACGAGCGCGAGTGGCGGAGCCTGGTGATGGCGGGTCTGCGTGAGGGTGGCAAGGCGTATTTCGCCCTCGACGTCACCCAGCCGGACGACCTCGCCGACTGCAACGGCTTGCCGGTACTGCCGAAGCCCAAGGCGGGTGGCCTGGCATACGTCCCCTCCTGCTACAACGGCTCCTGCGCCGACACCCTGCCGTTCCCGAGCGTGCTGTTCGAGTTCACCGACCGGGAAGACTGCGGTCAGAACGTCTCGGGCGACTACCTGCAGCTCGCCGACGGCCAGTGCGATTCCGACGAGAACGGCCTGGCCGATCTCGGCGACGCCTGGTCACGACCGGTCATCACCCGCATTCAGGTCACCGAGAACGTCAATGGCAGCGCGGAGGTGATCGACAAGTTCGTCGCCATCTTCGGCGGCGGCTCCGACCCCGGGCGCAAGGGCGCCGAGGAGGCCGAGGGCAACCACATCTTCATGGTCGACCTCGAGACCGGCAAGGCGATCGTCAAGCGCAAGGTCCCGGACGCACCGGGCGGCACACCCGCCGGCTCGGTGGCAGCGGACCTCGCGGCGGTCGACCTCGATCAGGACGGCTACACCGACACCATCTACTTCGGCACCGTCGGCGGGTTCATCTACAAGATGAACATCCGCTCGCCTGCCGAGCTCGAGAGCGTGACGGACGCAGGCCTCAAAGTAACCGACACCGCCTGGGATCCGTTTCCGATCTTTGACACCGACGGCCGACCGATCTACTTCGAGCCGGCGGTGGTGTTCGTGGCCGAGCTAGGCCAGTACGCGATCTCGTTTGGCACCGGTGACCGCGAGGACCTCTGGAGCTTCAACCTGGAGGAGGGCCGGATCTACATGATCCTCGACACCGGCTTCAGCGCCGCCGACGTGTCGAGCGGACTGCTACCGCGCACCGAGTCGGCCTATCAGGAGGTCACGTTCGGCAGTTCCAACGCGACCGCCGACTTCCTGCAACACGCGCCACACGGCTGGTACATCCGGCTCGACGAGGACGAGCGGGTCATCACGCGCGCCTTCTCCCTGGCCGGCATCACCGTGATCTCCTCGTTCCAACCGCTCGAGGACACGAGCGACGGCGGCGTCTGCAGGCGCTTCGGCAACAGTCGGGTCACGGTGGTCACGACCACCAGCGGCAACGCGCTGCTGTCCTCCGGAGAACGGTTCTTCATGATCCCGGCCGGATTCCTCTCGACGCCGTTCGCCGAGGTCGGCCAGACCAAGAACCCGGACGGGAACGGCGGACCGACCGCCGACGACCTGCCGGACAACCTCGAGAGCGTGATCGACGAGATCAAGAAGCTGTTCCCGAGTAACTGCCGATTCGCGAACTACACGATCAACATCAAGGCGGTGCGTGACGACACCGGCATCGAGTTCCTCGCCGCAGTCCCGATCTGTACCTTCGAGACCAACTGGAGGGACTTCTGATGTCCCGGTTGCCAATACTCCTCGCTCTGCTGCTGGTGGCCGCCAGTCCGGCGGCCGCCGGCTGGCTGGTCACTCACGACGGCAACGTCCTGAAGACCGCCGGTGGCTGGCGAGTCGACGGCGCGCTGGTGGTGTTCACCGCCGAGGATGGGCGGCTGAGCTCGATCCGCGTGCGCGAGGTCGATCTCGAGGCGAGTCTCGCCCGCGGCGCCGAGCCGGCGTCCGCAGCCGCACCGATGGCCGAGCCCACGGCGCCCAACGCGAGGCCGGTCCTCGTCCTGACCGACGACGACGTCGGCCACGTTCGTTCCGCTCGCGACTTCGAGCCGGAGCCCGACGGCTCCGGCCTGTCCGATCAGCCGCCCGCGGACGCTGCGGAGCCCGCTCGGGCTGGCAGCGTCGTAGAGGTCGTCGATTGGCGCGAGCGCGTCGACGTCGAGAGCAACTCGCTCCGGATCGAGGGCACGGTGACCAATCGAGGGCCGGGCCTGGCCACCAACACCCAGGTCGAAGTGCGGCTGCTCGATGACTCGGGCGAGCTGCTCGAGCGCCGCCAGGCGACGCTGCGAGAGCCGACCATGCGGCCGGGCGCGATCGTGCCTTTCACCGCCAGTTTTTCGGGCAGCCCCGGCTTTGTGACCATCGAGTTCGATGTCAGGAGCCGCGGCTTCAAGCTCCGACCGGCGTCCGAGTCGCCCGCGAGCCCCGATCAATAGCGCCCGCTACCGGATCCGGTCCGCGCTTCGCTTCCGGTTGGCGAAGCGGGTTCGTGCGGCGGATCTACAGGACGACTACCGGTATGGGCAGTGAACGCCACCGGTTTTCCGGTGTCCAGGTGCCGTTTTTCCGGCGGGCTCTCCGCCGATTCTCTCTTCCCTGCGGCAAAGGATCCGGCGGCCGGAGGACGCACTCTCCAGGTATCTCCTACCCGATCCATCTTCATTGAGTATAGACGCTTCGCTATATAGCGATGGTTCAACAGTTGCTTCTACTACTCGACGGAGAGACCGAGGACGCCATTTCTGTCCTTGGAACGCGAGTGCTGGGGTTTGGCGCGCGGGTCGTTCGACACGCGGGCCACGCCCGTGAATGAAGCAAGCGCGCTCGCTCTCCCCCACCCCTTCCCGACTCGGCTCGGCACTCGTCGTGCTGTCCGCCGTGCTCCTCCACGGTGCCGGGGCACCGGTGCAGGCGGTCGAAGCGCGCAACGTTCGCTTCGAGCACATCTCTCCCGCGGACGGACTCTCCCAGGCATTCGTCACCTGCGCTCTGCAGGACCGTCACGGCTTCATGTGGTTCGGCACCCAGGAGGGTCTGAATCGCTACGACGGTCACCGGTTCACGGTGTTCTCCCACGATCCTCGCGATCCCACGAGTCTCGCCAGAGACTCGGTGCGCTCGATCGTCGAGGACACCACCGGCGTGCTCTGGATCGGTACGCTGGGAGGCGGCCTGTCGCGCTTCGACGCCGCGCGCGGCACCTTCTCCCACTTCCAGCACCGCTCCGGTGACCCGGCGAGCCTCGGCAGCGATCGCGTCGAGGTCGTGTATCAGGA
>JAJCXP010000352.1 GCA_029263375.1 Acidobacteriota bacterium
GGTCGGGACCAGCGAGCCGTCCTCGATCTCCCCCGCGAACAGCTCAGCTCCAGCGAGCAGCGCGAGCAGCGGCACGACCACCGCGGTCAGAGCGATCTGGAGCGGCACCAGCTCTTCGAAGGTGGCGAGCCCGAGCGAGCCGGCGCGCAGCGGCAGCAGGATCGCGGGCAGCCAAGCTACCGCGGCCAGCAGCGCGACCGCACCCAGGGCGGCGCGGCTACGCATCAGAAGGAGGACCTCACGCTTGGCAACCAGACCGAGCATCAACCGGCGACTCCCACGCACAACGTCGGCTCGTCGCGAAGCGCCCGCCGGTAGACGGCCCGACTCGAGCCGCTGCCGTCCGCCGGCAGCTGTTCACAACACAGGAGCCGCCCTTCGTCGAACACCGCCACACGCGGGCCGAACCGGTCCAGCGCCTCGAAGTCGTGGCTCGCCATGACGACCGTCGCGCCCGCCTCCAGGCGCCGCCCGAGGTGAGCCAGCAGCCGGTCGTGGGTCTCCGGATCGAGCCCGACGAAGGGCTCGTCGAGCAGCAGGAGTCGCGGCGAGCCCAACAGGGCGGACAGGAGTCCCAGGCGCCGCACCCAACCACCTGACAGCTCGCCGACGAAGCGCTTCTCGACCTCATCGAGACCCGTTACTTCCAAAGCCGTTCTCAGATCGTCGACCGACGCTCCGCGGGCGGCGACCGTGAAATCCACGACTTCTCCCACCTGTAGCGAGCGGTGGAAGGCGCTGTGCTGCGGCAGATACCCAGTCGAGGCGGGCGGCGACTTCGGATCGACCTCGCGGCCGTCGAACAGGAGTCGCCCCCAGGTCGGAGCCATCAGACCGGCAGCCAGCGCCAGAGCGGTCGACTTGCCGGCGCCGTTGGGGCCGACGAGACACGACATCACCCCCGCCGGACACTCGAGGACGAGGCTCCCGAGCGCTCGCTGCAGACCGAAGCGGCGGCCGACATCGACGAACTTCAGCCCCTGGCTCACGGCCGCCCTCCGGCGTGCGCCCCGACCAGTGGGAAGGGATCGAAGGAGCCCGGATCGGGGGCCTCGGAGCGGGCGTCCCACCAATCGAGCAGCGCGAGCGCCGGGCTCATCCAGAACCAGCGGGCGACGGGTCGCCTGGCCATGAGCGCCGACGCCGCGGTCTGCAGTCGATAGGGCGTCTCACCGATACCGTCACCGTTCCAGTCGAAGCCGGCGTAGTCGCTCCAGAGGTTGCCGCGGCCGGCCTCGGAGAACGCATTGTCGCCGGCGTGGTCCTCGAACACCTGGACCAGGTTGCCGAAGAACCGATTGCCGACGAATCGGTTGCGCTCCGAACCGGCGGTCAGATAGGCGCCGACGCCGTTGCGCTCGATCCGGTTGTCTACCAGATGATTGCCCGCCGAGTTCTGTAGATAGAACCCGCGCCCGTTGCCGGCGATGTGGTTGTTCGAGAGGCGCGACCGTTCGAGCATCTGGCAGAGGATGCCGAACTGCTCGTTGCTCAGCGTCTCGTTGGCCTCGATCCGGTTGTCCATCGAGAACATGAGGGCGATGCCGCCGGTGCAGCCGCTGAACCGGTTCTCGGTGAGCGTGTTGCGCTCCGAGTACATGTAGTGAATGCCGTAGCGGAGGGCGGTTCCCTGGTTGCCCTGGATCAGGTTGTCGTGCGCGAACGAGAGGTAGACCCCATCGCGCACATCGGCCAGGCGGTTACCGCGGACCTCGTTGCCGACCGTCTTCCAGAGATGGATGCCATTGCCGCGTCGCACAAGCGGCAGCGACGGATCGCCGGCCATCTGATTGTCGATGATTCGATGGCCGCCCCCCGCTTGAAGGTAGATCCCGAACGCCCGCGCCTCGACCCGGCAGCGCTCGACGGTTACGTTGGCGGCTTCGCGGATGAGGATCACCGCATCGTCCGACGCGAGATCGGCGCCGGAGCCCCGAACCGTGAGGTCGCTGACCACGATGCCGTCGGCGGCGAGGGTCAGCACGTTGCCGGTGCCCGGTCCCTCGAGAATCGCACCAGTCACTCCCGCGAGGCGAATCGGTGAATTGAGCGTGATCGCTCCCTGGTGCACACCTGCGGCGAGCCGCAAGGTGTCGCCTGCGACAGCGCGTTCCAAGGCGTCGTGCAACTCGCCCGGCCGCACGAGCAGCTCCGCGGCCAGCGCCGGCTGCGGCAGCGCCAGCAGGCAAGCGACCAGCGCGATCAGCCGATCCACCGCGACACCCCTCCGAGGAATCCGAACGCCACGTCGGTGACGATCCGCTCCATCCCGGTGAGGATCAACAGACCGATGCCGGCGAGCAGGATTCCGCTGGTGATTCGGAGAGCGCGATTGACCCCCAGGCTGCCGGCCAGCGAGAACCGGAGCCTCGAGAATCCGAGCGCGATGAGTACCATCGGCAGAGCGATCCCGAGCGAGTAGAGCCCGAGCGTGATGAGACCCGAGTACCAGGAGGTGATCCCGGCGTAGACCAGTAGCGGGTAGAGCACCGCGCCGCCCATGCAGCCCAGGCACGCCGACGACAGACCGATCCCGACCAGGAACGAATCGAGCGCACGCATGGTGCCGCGCCGGGCGGCTCGGCTTTCGCCGCGAAAGCGAAACGAGCCCAGGATTCCGCGTACCCGATTGCGGAGCGCGTTCCAGGGCGCTTCGAGCGCTCGCAGCCGCAGACCGGATCCGCCGATCAGGCGCCCGAGCCACAGGTCGACGCCCAGGATCCGCATCGCGAAGAACAGGATCAGACCACCACCGACGTACTGGACCAACCCCGCGTACTCCCCGAGCGGCTCGCGCACACCCTGACCGATCAAACCGACGGTAGCGCCGGCTACCGAGTAGAGCAGGGTGAATCCGGCCACGAAGCTCGCCAGGTTGATCAGAATCCTGCGCCGACCACTCTCCTCGACGGCAGCGAAGCCCCCGCGCGCGACCGCCTCACGTTCGCTCTCGTCGACCGTCGCCGAGATGATCGCCGTGTAGTAGAGAGTCAGCTCGAGCGCGCACGGTGACAACACGACCAGCAGGCCGCCAGTCAGTGCCACCAGCATCATCATCGTGCCGAGCATTCCCCGGGGCGTGCTCTCGTCGAGCGGCAGCGCCCATTCGAAACGCCGCACCGGCACCGCCCCCATTCCCACCGCCTCGACCACGATGCTCCCCCCGGAGCGCTCCAGGAAGGAGTTGCCGAGGTTGTCGCGCGGCGGGAACAGCAGCATGTAGGCGTTGTGGTGCTCGGTGACGACGATCGGCTCGCTGAGGGCCGGGTAGCGCGCACCGTCGGCGCCGATCAGGAAGAGATCTCCGTCGAGGTGATGCATGTGCTCGATCGAGCCCTTGTGTGTGTTGACCCCGACCAGCAGCGGCAGCACCGTCCCCACCGCACGGTCGCCGAAATAGCGATCGAGATTGCGGCCGGCCATGAACCTCGGCGTCACCAACGTGAGATCCAGGTATAGATCGTCGATCGCCACCCGATCCGCGTCGCTGCGCTGGAGCGCGATCGCTGGGTTGGCGGCCCGGTAGCGTGGAATCAGCACCAGCCCGCTGATCAGCAGCGCGACGATGAGTCCCAAGCCCACTATCACCGCCAGGACTCCCCAGCGGATCGGGGGTCTCGCCCTCTGAGCCGGCTTGCCCACCGCTTCCACGGTCATCAGAAGCTCCTCACTCGCGAGCACGCGAGATCGCGCGTGCCCTCGACCCGGGAGGGCGGACGGGGGCTCACTAGTTCGCCGCCTCGACCTACCATCCGCGCTCTCGACCGCCGAGCGGACCACCCGACCAGAACGATCGCTCCCAGGTAGGCCCAGCCCCCGGAGCCGAGACTCATGTAGGCCCAGAAGTTGGCGATCTTCTTGGATCCCAGAATCGGCGGCGTGAAGTCCGGCACCCCGGTCATGATCGTCGGACTGCGGTCATGGCCCATCTGATAGAGGCGGTACTGAAGCAGGCCGCCACCTCCCACGAGCACCAGGATCATCAGCACGCAGAGCAGGATCGAGACGCGCCGCCGCACGGCCGCCGGCATTGCCAACGCCACCAGACTCGCGGCCAGAAACGCGCCGAGAACCCACGGCGACGCCCTGAGCTCGGGCGTGTCGAGCGGCAGGTGAACGCCGACGTACTGGTTGAGTAGATCGATCTCGTGCACGTCGCCGGAGACCCGCCCGGCGTACACGTTGACCTCGAGCACCTCGTCGTCCCGGTACTGCGGCGCCTCCATCCGGGTCGACCAGAGCGGCAGCAGGAGGGTCAGCGCAAGCAGAATCGCCGCACCGGCCAGGCCGACCCGGCCGGCTCCCGTCGCCCCAGCCTCCGGCTCTCTACCCATCCGCCGCCTCGACCAGCAGCCGGCCTCGCATCTCGAGATGGAGCGCCGAGCAGAACCAGGTGCAGTAGTACCAGTGGGTGCCGGGCTTGTCGGCGATGAAGGTGACCTCGCGGGTCTGGCCGGGGTCGAGCGCCAGGTTGATGCCGTAGTCCTCGAGCGCCCAGCCGTGACTCATGTCGCGGATGGTCTCTACGTTCGTGATCCGGAGGTTGACCTTGTCGCCCTGCTTGACCCGCACCTCGTTCAGACCGTACTTGGATCGGATCGCGGTCATGTAGACGTTGACCTCGTTCGGTCCGACACGCTCTATCCGGCTCGCGCCTTCGGCCACCGCGTCGGGCGTGAGCTCCTCGGTCTGGATTACGCGCGGGGCGAGGTCCGACGCCAGCATGAACACCGCGTCGTGCGGCTCGGGCTCGGAAGGGAACGAGGCCAGGACCGTCATCTTTTCCCCAGAGATGTCGATCAGCTCCTGCGCCTCGGGCATGGTCGGCCCGACCGGCAGGTACTGATCCTTCGAGAGTTTGTTGAGCGCCAGCAGGTACTCGCCGGTCGGATGCATGGTCTCGGCGAGCGTCGCCTGGGTATGGCCGACGTTGTAGTGAACGTCGACCCGGTCGACGATGTAGGTCGGATCGCCGGCAATCGCCTTCTCGATGTTCCACTTGACCAGCTGCGAGTCGACGAACAGCGACGTGTAGGCGTTGCCGCGGCCGTCGAACGTGGTGTGCAGCGGACCCAGGCCGACGTCGGGTTGGCCGGCGATGGCGTCGCGCGTGTTCTCGACCTTGTCGATCTGACTGATGTCGATGATCGTCACCGTCGGCGACAGCTTGCCGGTCCCCATCACGTACTTGCCATCGGGGGTGACGTCGCATCCGTGCGGGTTCTTCGGCACGGGAATCATGTAGAGCACCTGCTGGGTCGTCCTGTTCGGGTCGATCAGCTTGACGCCGTTCACCATCGTGAACTCACCGCGCTCGAGCGCCGCCTCGGCGGCATGGATGTCGATCGCGCCGATCGCATCCTCCTCGCGCTGGATCATCGCTTCGACCGTCAGACCGCCCTCGAGGTTGTAGATCGTGGTGAACGCCCAGCGGCCGTCCTTGCTGGAGTCGTTGATGTCGTTGTTGCCGGGCATCAGCACCTCGAAGCGCGGCTCGAGCGACATCGGATCGAGGAACGCCATCACCGCGCCATAGCTGCCCTCGTCGACCCTCCCCGGTGGAACTTCGACCTCGAACTCGCCGTTGGCGATGATGTAGCTGGTGTCGGGCGAGATCACGGCGATGCCGTGGGTCGCCTGGAGATTCGGGATCTTGGCGATCGCCACAGTCTCGAACTTCGACAGGTCGATCCGTGCGATGCGGCTGTTGGCTTTGTCGTTGATCCAGAGCCACTTGCCGTCGTAGTCGCCGCCGGTCTCGGACAGGATCGGATGGTGGGTGTCGCCCCAGGTTGGCCCCGAGGCGTGCAGCATCTCGTAGGTCTCGGTGCCGGGAACGTTGGCGTAGCCGTAGGCCGCGCGTGGCTCGTAGACCGGGATGTTGCGGATGAAGCGGCCCGATGGTAGGCCGTAGACAAAGACCCCGCCGCTCTGGCCGCCGGAGAGGAAGGCGTAGTACTTGTCCCACTCGCCGATCGGCACGTAGACCCGACTGGCGAGATCTGCGGTCCCGGCCGCGGTCTGAACCGTCTGGCTGGGCGTCTGGCAGGCGTAGGCCAGGGCGAGGATCGCGACGATCCCAGCGCCCAGGATCCAGTACCGGCTTGTTCGCTTGCTCATGGAAGCCTCCTCAGCTCGCGGCGGGCTCGACAATGAGCGTGCCGTTCATCTTGGGATGGAGCGGACCCGTGCTGCACTGGGTCGCGCAGTAGAAGGTGAAGGTGCCGGCCTTGTCGGCGCGGAACGTGACCGACTTCGGACGCTGGACCATGACGCCGTTCATGAACGAGGACTTGTCGTAGCCGTCGACGGCGAAGCCGTGGCCGACCCCCAGCCCGTTGTCGGTGGGCTGGAAATCGATCCGCACCAGCTGTCCCTGCTGAACGCGTATCTCGTTGGGTATGAAGTTCCAGTGGCGCTCGGTGAGCTTGACGACCACGTCAGGGTCTCCCAGATGGGCGCCCAGAACCGCGGCCGCCGGCTCGCCGCCACCGGCGAAGCGCGACTCGGCGAGGCTCATGATGTAGGCGGCCAGATCCCAGGTCTCCTCCTCGGTCAGAGCGTCGTCGAAGGCCGGCATCGGTGTGCCGTTGTTGCCGGTGTGAATCGTCAGGGCGATATCGCGCAGCGTGTGGCCGCGCTTGAAGTCCGCCGCCTTGTGGTAGTTCCTCGGCGGGATCGCGTTGCCGAAGGCGTCGACCAGGGTGAGCGCCGAGGGGCCGTCCCCGTATCCGGTCTCGCCGTGGCACTTGGCGCACTGCGCCTTCTGGAAGATCTCGCGGCCGTTCGCGATCATCTCGTCGGTGATCGAACCCGGCTCGGCGCCGAGGTCGGCTGGCGTTCCGGAACCGAAGCGCTCGAACTTGTCCGAGAATGTCTTCAGATACGCGACCACCGCCCAGCGGTCCTCCTCGTCGAGCAGGAACTGCCAGGGCGGCATGCCGGTGCTGTGGACGCCGATCGAGATGGTCGTGAAGAGATCCTCGTCGGTCGGCATCTCGCTTCCAGGCGTCGACTTGAATCTGTACACCCCGGTCGTGAAGTCGCGTGGCTGCGGGCTCAGGAAGGCGGCGCAGGTGCCGTCGGCCTGCCCGGTCTCACCGTGGCAGCTGGCGCAGTTCTCGCTGAAGACCTGCTTGCCACGGGTGGCGAGCGCGGGCGTCATCGCCGGCGGCTCGGGCGTGTCGAAGTGCGTCCACGAGAGCGGCGCCGCGGCCGCCTTCGCCGAGGTCGTACCCGCCGATCGCTCGGAGACGCCGCCCGTACACGCGGCGAGCGCCAGCGTGAGCAGGAGAAGGGAGAGCGACACACTCGGCAGGATCAGTCGGCCTCCAAGGACTGGTGCTCTGGGGGTTCGCCGTGGCGGACTCATCGTTTCTGACCTCCTCTTGCTCTTGGGCAATCGGTTCATGCCTCGGGCTTCTGCGCGTCGATCTCGTCGCTGGCGGCGAGTCGAAGCAAGGGTTGATAAAAGATGCGCTCTTCGCGGTCCAGGAGCTCCTGGATCCGCGCCACCAGAGCGCTCGCCAACGCCCCGATGTCAGGCGAGTTCGATCGGTCGAGGGTTTCGAGCAGCTCCAGGTCGTCAGCCAGGCGGCGATGCTCGGCCGCCAGCTCGTCGAGAACCGACTGGTCGAGAAAACGGTTGAGCTCGCTCAGGTAGGAGATGTGCGCGGAGTGAGCGGCGATCGTCGCTCCGAGATTGAGCACCGCATCGGGGCAGGCGCAGGTCGTGCTGCGCGCCCGTCCGATCAGGGCTCGGTGAGCCCTGGCCGCTGCCACCAGGCGAGTGTCGACGCCGCTTGCGTTCACGATGCTCAACCATCGCAATTGCCGCAACGGCTGTGTATGACAGCCGTCATACGCCCGCGTCGGAGCGGATCAGGTGTTGGCGAGCGCCTGGAGCGTCGCTCGATCGAGCACCACGAAACCGTCCGAATCGGTGTGCACCGTGGACTCCTTCTCCCAGCGGCTCATCACGCGGATGCAGGTCTCGATCGTGGTCCCCGTCATGTCGGCCAGCTCCTGCCGGCTCAGCGCCAGCGGCACGAACGCTCCGCCCCGATCCTCGCGACCGATCTCCCGCACCAGCCGCAGGAACAGCCGCGCCAGCCGCGGCTCGACCCGCGTGCCGGTGAGCTCGCCGACCCGGTTGACCAACTGGATCAGCCGTTGCGTGAGGCCGAGCAACAGACCGCGTGCCACCGTCGGGTGCTTCTCGAGCAGCGAGTAGAGGTCGTCCCGCGACGTTCGGATACAGACCGTATCTTCGATCGCCACCGCCGACGCCGGGTAGGGCCGCCCCTTGAAGACCGCCACACTGCCTACGGGATCACCCGAGCCGAAGACGCCGAGAATGATGTCCTTGCCCGAGGGCGTCATCTTGAAGACCTTCACCCGGCCCGAGACGATCGTATAGAGGAACTCGGACGGATCGGCCTCGGAGAAGATCTTCGCGCCCGCGGCGAATGAGCTCACCGTCGTAACCGCGGCGAGATGCGCCCGGTCCTGCTCCGGCATCGCGCTGAAGGGAGCCGCGGTCCGGAGGATCTCCTCCACCGAAGAAGCCATGAGCTGAGATTCTACGCCGCCCTGGCCTGCTAGCTCGCGACCACCACGAGCTCGGGCGAGACGTGCGGGTCGTAAGGGCTCATGCCCATGTCGCCGTAGACCTCATGCGGCGAGAAGCGAGCCACCTCGAGCATCGTTTCGATCTCTTCACGACGCCAGCCGCGCAACTGATTCTGGTGCGTCGCGACCACTTCGAGGGGCTGGTCGGTGTGGGGCTCGAAGCGCAGCACGGAGGTCGTGTGCAGCACGATGCCGTCCTCGCGACCGCGGACGAGCCCCAGCACCACCAGCTCGCCCTCCGGCGAATCGCGTACCTCGACCGGCAGAGCCCGCACCCCGTCATCGAAGATACGGTCGTAGTTGACGGTCTGAATCAGGAGATGCGTCCCCGGCATCAGGCGGCGGCGGAGCCCGATCAGCATCCGCGAGACCGATTCGGGCGACAGCAGATGCGGCAGCGTGTTGCCCAGGCAGATGGCCGCGCCGAAGTGACCGCGGACGCTCCGCTCCACCGCCCCGAGGTCGGTCATGACGAACTGGACGCCGTCGGGGATCGGTTCCTCCTGAGCCGCTTCGATCGCCGGCTCCGAGGCGTCGATGCCGACCACCTCGCAATCGCGTTCCGCCAGGAACCGCGCGTGGTGGCCCTCGCCGCAGCCGAGGTCCAGGACTCTCCGTAACGGCGCCGCGGCCACTAAACGCTCGAGCAAGGCGGCCTCGAAAGCGAGGCGGCGCGGCCAGTCGTTGAGGGCGCGGGTCAGCAGGTCTCGGTCGGAGGTCGATTCAGGCATCGGAGGCGCCAGGTCACGGCGTGCTCGCATCTTCTCAGACAACGGGCCCGCCCGAGCGCTCCAGACATGATTCGCGCCCGCTCCAGCTCGCCAGTCCGACTCGACGACCTCCCCCTCGACGAGGAGTCCCGTCCGCCTACTCGAACTCGATCGTGCCCGGCTCGTCGATTATCAACGGCAGCAGGTCACCGCGTGAGTCGACCAGAAAGGTGAGGTCGCTGTTGAGGCTCACTCGAGAGACCGTGCCGAGCGGGGTTCCCGGCGCGGTAGGTAGATCGATCTCGATCAGGTCGCCGGGGATGCGATTCAGCGACCGGCCCGGCGAGGTGAAGCTCACCACGATCAGGCCCGGTGTCAGGTCGTCGACGGTGAACTCCGACTGCCCGTAGCCCGGATTCATGCGCACGACCGGAGAACCGGACACGATCGCCGGGTCATACTCGAAGGCGACCTGACCGCTCCGGAGGCGACGCGGCTCGGCGGTCTGAAAGGAGACCAGCGCGGTCTCGCCGGGGCGGACCTTGTCGCCCTCGGCCGCCACCGGATACCCAGCGGCCACGGACAGGATCTCTAGCGTGCCCGAGACGGGC
>JAJCXP010000353.1 GCA_029263375.1 Acidobacteriota bacterium
CCGCGTGCGCGAAGATCAGCGCCGCCACCAGAACGTGGGCGATGTGCAGGTACGGGAACGAGCGCGGCACCTGCCACTCGTCGGCCAGCGGCTCGGGCGAAACGATGAACAGCGGCATGCCGACCAGCAGCTGGATCAGGACGAGCACCAGGAGCGCGGTCGCGGTCGCGCGCAGCTTCTTCGGCGCCTGGTGCCGCGCGAACGAGATCACGAGCGCGATCGCCAGTCCGATCAGGACCAGGGCCACGACCAGATGGCTCAGCAGGCTGACGATGAACTGCCCCTGCCCCGCCGGTGGATGCCTGGCGGTCGCTCCAAGAACGATCTGCAGCAGCGCCAGCCATGCGGTCAGGCTGACCAGGCGGCGCGACGGCAACCGCGACGGCTCGGCGGCCGACTCCTGCCAGCGTTTGGAGCTCACCAGCACCAGGACGAACACCAGAACGAACGTCACCTGAGCCAGGACCATGTGCAAGGCCGCGAGCCACTTCGGCGACAGCCACAGCACTACGAGGCCGCCGAGCACGACCTGCGTGAAATAGAGCGCGACCGCCGTGAACCCGAGCGTCCGCACCCAGCCCCGGCGCTCGTGACGCTTCAGGGCCAGCGCCAGCATGGCCATCAGGACGGCGCAGACCACTGCCAGGATCCGGTGACTCTGCTCGTGGGTGGCGTTGCCGGTGAAGTTGAACGGCAGCAGACGGCCATAGGAGGTCGGCCAGTCGGGCACCGACAAGGCAGCGCCCAGACTGTTGACCGAAGCACCCGCGGCCAGGAGCGCGAGCAGCCCGATCATCGTGAACAGAGCAATTCGGTTGACCGGGGACGGCGACTCGGAACTCATCCGGTACCTCCAATCTGTGGCGTGAGAAACGGCTCCCAGACGAACGGCTCGATGCGTCGCTCGAACACCTCGGCGAATCGGTCTACGCAGACGGCCGCGACTTCCGAAAGCGTAGGCCGCCGGCCGGACTCGCTCGCGATCGAGCACATCCGAACGCCCTCCAACCCGCAGGGCACGATGCCGTCGAAGTGCGAGAGATCAGTCGTGACGTTCAAGGCGAACCCGTGCATGGTCAGCCAGCGACTCAGGTGAACCCCGAACGAGGCGATCTTGCGATCGCCCACCCAGACGCCGGTGAAGGGCTGCTGACGAGCTTCGGCCTCGATGCCGAAGTGGGCCAGCGTGCCGATCAGCACGCGTTGGAGATCGGCGATGAAGCGGCGCACGTCCCGGCGATCCGGATTCAGGTCGAGCACCGGATAGCCGACCAGCTGGCCCGGCCCGTGATAGGTGATCTTGCCGCCACGATTGGTCTCGTGCAGCTCGATGCCTCGCGCCGCGGCGGCACTTCGATCGACCAGAAGGTCCAACGAATCCGCGTTGCGGCCGAGCGTGTAGACCGGAGGGTGCTCGAGGAGAAGAAGCGCCTCGAGCCCCGTTCCGGCGCGCAGATCGGCGCGCACCGACTCCTGGAGGTCAACCGCCTCGGTATAGGCGACACGCCCGAGATAGCCGCAGCGCGTCCGGCGGCCGACGCTGGTCTGGGCCTCCATGGATTGGATTCTACGGCCAATCCGAAGCCGGCGCGGCGGATCCTCTCGAATGATAGCTTTGAAGTGCTAGGCGGGGAGAGTGAAGGACCCATCAGCGATGGCCAGCGAAAGAGAGAGCGGCCTCGGCGACGCCAGCCGCAGCGTGCCCGGCTCCGACGCCGCGAGTCACGACTCCGAGACCGAGCTTCGGGCCAGCCTCGCCGAGCTGAATCTAGTGCAACAGAAGCTCGAGACGGCGCTCGACGAGGTGCGTAGGGAGAGATTGCGACGGCAGCAGGCCGAGGCGGAGCTCAGAGACCGCACCAGCCGCTACGCGCTGATCGCGGAGGGAGCGATCGGCGGTATCTGGGACTGGGACATCCCGCAGGGGACGGTTTACTACTCACCCGGCTGGAAGACGCTCCGCGGCCTGACGAACGACGAGGTGGGCGACAGTCAGGACGAGTGGAGCTCGCGCATCCACCCTGCGGACACCCCTCGAGTGATGGCGGCCGTTCAGGCCCATTTTGAAGGCCAGAGCCCGATCTTCGAAGAGGAGTACCGGATCATCTGCAAGAACGGTTCGTACAAGTGGATTCTGGATCGAGGAATCGCCGGCCGTGACGCCGACGGCACGGTTGTCCGCATGGCGGGCTCGGAATCCGACATCACCGAGCGCAAACGGGCCGAGGAGGCGCAGCGACGACTGGCCCAGCGCCTCTGCTCGGTGCGCGACGAGGAGCGCTCGCGCATCTCGCGGGCGATCCACGACGAACTGGGTCAGCTGCTGACCGCTCTCAAGATGGAGCTCTCCGTCGTCGAGGATCGAACTGCGGTCCGCTCACGGGTGGAGTGCTTCAGATCGATGATCGAGCTGGTCGATTCCGGGATCGACACCGTGCGCCGAATCGCCAGCGACCTCCACCCCTCGATCCTCGACGACCTGGGGCTCAAGAGCGCGGTCGAATGGCAGGTCAGCGAGTTCACGCGCCGCTCGGGAATCGACAGCACGACAAGACTCGAAGAGTTCAGCCTGGATCGGGCCCGCGCCACGACCGTCTGCCGAGTCCTCCAGGAGGCGCTGGTCAACGTCTACCGCCACGCCGGCGCCAGTCGCCTCTGGGTGGACCTCACCTGCCGTGAGGGCACCCTGCGGCTGTCGATCCGCGACGACGGATCCGGCATCGAGAAGAGCCCGGACGGCGCGACACAACAGCCCGGCCTGGGCCTGATGAGCATGCGCGAGCGCGCTGTCACCTTCGACGGTCAGATAGACGTCCAGAGCGCTCCGAACGAGGGCACGACGATCCTCTTGACATTGCCACTCCGGCAGCAGGATGAGGAATCTGGGGAGGACCGGCCCGAAATCGACGACTACGGCCGTGATATCTTCGCTAGCCCAGTTCCCGAGCCATGACGGTAGCCAAAGGTCAGCCCCGAGAGCATGCTCTAGAGGACCTGGTGGAGAACATCCAACCGCGTCTGAGGGGTGTCCTTGCGACCTTTCGGATCCCGTTCGTAGACGCCGAGGACCTGCTCCAGCAGGCGGTCCTGACGTTCCTGATGAAGCGGGACGAGATCAAGGATCCCGCGCGCTGGTTGGTCGGGACCCTGCGCAATCGCTGTCTGATGTACTGGCGCTCGCACCGGCGGAGGCTCTACGAGTCGGTCGACGTCGCAATCCTGGAGGCGCTTGCCGAGCCGGTCGCGCCCGCCCAGGATCGCCTCGACCTGGCCAGCGACCTCAACGGCGTCCTGGTCAAGCTGTCGCCGCGATGCCGATCGGTGCTGCGATTGCGCTATGGCCTCGGCTGCGATCCGGCTGAGACCGCACGCGAGCTGGGCTACCGGAGTTCCGGTATCTACAAGATCCTGGAACGCTGCCTTGCGGGCCTTACCCGCAATCTGATCTCGATCGGCATCCTCGAGCACCCACGCCGGGACTAGCCTGGCTAGAAAAAAGCGTCCAGCTCGGACCAGTTCTCCTCTTCCAACGTCCGCTTGACGTCGTTCATGAAGTGGTCGGCGTCGGCGCCGTCGACAGTCCGGTGATCGTAGGTGATCGCAAAGTACGACATCTCCTTGATGGCGATGTTGTCGTTGCCGTTGGCGTCGGTGTCGACCACCGGCCGCTTCTCGATCACTCCCAGGCCCAGAATGGCGACCTGTGGCTGGTTGATGATCGGCGTCCCGAAAAGGGTTCCGAAGACGCCCGGATTGGTGATCGTGAAGGTGCCGCCCTGCACCTCCTCGGGGCGCAGCTTTTTGGCGCGCGCCCGTTCGGCCAGGTCGTTGGCGGTACGCGCCAGGCCGACGAGGTTGAGCTCGTCGGCGTGCTTGATCACCGGCACGATCAGTCCCCAGTCGAGCGCCACCGCCATGCCGATGTTGACGTCCTTCTTGTAGACGATGTTGGTGCCGTCGACCGACGAGTTGAGCTTCGGATTCGCCTTGAGGGCGTTGGCCACCGCCTTGAAGATGAACGGCATGTAGCTGAGCTTGGTGCCGTGCGCCTTGAGGAAACCGCTCTTGGCCAGACGTCGGGCCCGGGCGACGCGCGACAGGTCCATGTGGAAGACCGTGGTGACGTGGGCCGACGTCGCCTTGGAGTACGACATGTGGGCGGAAGTGATCTGCCGGATCTTGGACATCGGCTCGATCTCGACGCGCTCGCCTTCGCGGTAGGCCGGCACCGAGAATGTTCCCGGTTCGCTGCGTAGCGCCGGCATCAGCTCAGGCTGGCGCGCGCCGCTGGCGACGGCCGGTGCGGCCGCCGGAGTCGCTGCCGCCGCAGGCGCTTCGTCGGCCGACGCGAGATACGCCTCGAGGTCCTTTTTCGTCACCCGTCCGTGGATGCCCGTGCCTTCGAGCTTCGAGATGTCGACGCCGTGCTCCTCAGCCATACGCCGCACCAGCGGACTCGAGAACTCCCGCACGCGGCGTTCCAGGTCGGAGGCAGCAGGTTGGGCGTCCGGAGCGGCGGCGGCGGCCGGCGCCTTGACCTCGCCTACTGGCGCCGGAGCTGCGGGCGCGCTCTCCGCCGTCTCGACCGGCTTCTCCTCGGCCGGCGGGGCCTCCTCCTCCTTGGCGGGAGCAGCGGCCGCCGTCTCGCCAGCCTCACCCAGTAGCGCTACGACTTCGTTCACCGGCACGACGTCGCCCTCCTGGAACCGGATCTCGAGCAGCACGCCGTCCTCGGGGCTCGGAATCTCCGCGTCGACCTTGTCGGTGGAGATCTCGAACAGCGGTTGGTCGCGCTCCACGCTGTCACCCACCCGAACCAACCATTTGGTGATGGTCCCCTCTGCGATGGATTCGCCCATCTGCGGCATGATCACGTCAGTCGCCATGTTTCTCTTTCCTCGAGTATCAGTAGTGAATCGCGTGCCCAACCGCTGCGTGCGCCGCTTCGGCCACCGCCTCGGACAGGGTCGGGTGCGCGTGAATCGCGCGGAACAGCTCTTCGGTGGTCGACTCGACCTGAAGGGCTACACACGCCTCAGCCACCAGGTCGGTCGCGTTGGGCCCGATGATATGGACCCCCAGCAGCTCATCGTACCGGGTTTCGCGGACCACTTTGACGAACCCGTCGGTCTTGCCCTCGATCGCCGCCTTGCCCGACGCCGAAAACGGGAACTTGCCCACCGCCACGTCGTAGCCGCGCTCCTTCGCCTCGGCCTCGGTGAGGCCAACGCTGCCGACCTCGGGCTCGCAGTAGGTCACTGAGGGCACATGGTCATAGTTGAGCGGCCGCGCACCCGCGTCCGCAATGTGCTCGACCGCCAGGATCCCCTCGGCCGAGGCGACGTGCGCCAACCAGGGTGTCCGCACGATGTCTCCGATTGCGTAGATGTTCGGCACCGCGGTCTGCATGTACTCGTTCACACCGACGTAGCCTCGATCGAGCTCGATACCGAGCTCCTCGAGGCCGAGACCGCCTGTGACCGGCGCCCGTCCGACCGCGATCAGCACGACGTCGGCCTGAGCCGACTCGCTCTTGTCGCCCCGGGAGAGCGAGACCTCGACACCACCATCGCCGACCTGAACGCCGGTCAACTGGGTTCCGGTCAGCGACTTGATGCCGCGCTTGCGGAACACCTTCTCGAGCTCGGCGCAGACCTCCTCGTCCTCGAGCGGCAGGATACGCGGCAACATCTCGACCAGCGTGACCTCAGAGCCGAACGAAGCGAACACCGATGCGAACTCGCAGCCCACCGCGCCGGAGCCCACCACCAGCAACTTGCCGGGGACTTCCCTGAGCTCGAGCATGTGGTCGGAATTGAGGATCCGCTGACCGTCGGCAGGCGCCGGTGGGATGTCCCTGGGCACCGATCCGGTGGCCAGCAGGATGTGCTTGGCGCGATACGTCTGGGTGCCTTCGGCTGACTCGACCGCAACCTCGTTCGGGCCGACCAGCCGGCCCAGACCGTGAATCCCCTGGGCCTTGTTCTTCTTGAGCAGGAACTCGACGCCGCGGGCGTTCTTCTCGACGACGGTGTCCTTGTACAGATGGGCCTGCTCCATGTTCAGGACCGGCTGGGCAACGTCGACACCGAAGCTCTCCGCCTTGCGGATCTCGTCGAGCAGCCCGGCCGTGTGCAGCAACGCCTTGGTCGGGATGCAGCCACGGTGCAGGCAGGTGCCGCCATACTTCGGATCCTTCTCGACGATCGCCGTGCGCAGGCCGAGCTGCCCGGCGCGGATCGCGGCCACGTACCCTCCTGGGCCGCTACCGATGACGATCAGATCCAGCTCTTCACTCATGAACTCTCCCTTGCCTGAAAACCGATGCGGACGCCGCTACCGTAACTCTCGCGGAGCGGAAGTCTACCGGAATTGCCGGTGCGCTATCCTCGCCCGGCAAAGCGATGAGCCCCGAAAAGAAGACCGCGCTCGTCCTCACCGGCGGCGGCGCCCGAGCCGCCTACCAGGTCGGCCTGCTGCGCTGCCTCGGCAAGCGCAGCCCGGGGCTGCGGATCCCGATCATCACCGGTACCTCGGCCGGAGCGATCAACGCCGCCTTCCTGGCCGCTCATCGCGGCACACTGGATAGCGCCGCCGAAGAGCTCTCCGAGCTCTGGACCGACCTGACGACAGAGCAGGTGTTCCGGGTCGACTCGCGCTCGCTGGTTCGCAAGGTGATCGGCTGGGGGGCGCGACTGCTCTCGGGCTCCTTTCCCAAGGGACGCGGCCCGCGTGGCCTGCTCGACACCGAGCCTCTGGCCGACTACCTGCGCAAGACGCTGCGCTGCGTCGACGACGAGATCCCGGGAATCGAGGAGAATCTCGACGCCGGGCGCCTCCAGGCTCTCGCCCTGACGACCCTCAAGTACGCGACCGGACAGACCGTCACCTGGGTCCAGGGCTGCGAGCTCGAGACCTGGGAGCGTCCGATGCGACTCGGCGTCGCGGGGAGGATCACTGTCGACCACATCGTCGCCTCCGCCGCGCTGCCGCTCGCCTTCCCGGCGGTCCAGCTGGGCACCGCCTGGTACGGCGACGGCGGCATACGAATGCTCAACCCGCTCGGCCCGGCGGTGCACCTCGGCGCCGAGCGGATCCTGGCGATCTCGACCCGCCATCGCAAGACTCTCGAGGAGGCCAGCGAGCCGGCGGTTCGCGGCTACCCGCCCGCCGCCCAGGTGCTCGGATCGATGATGAACGCCGTGTTTCTCGACGCGCTCGACCACGACGCCGCGCATCTCGAGCGCGTGAATCTCTTGCTGGAGAGGGCCGGCGACGCCGCTCCGCCCGACCTGCGGCAGATCGACCTGATGGTGCTCCGGCCCTCGGAGGACCTCGGAAAGCTGGCCGCCGAGTTCGAGCCGAAGCTGCCCAAGGGCATGCGCTTCCTGACCCGCGGCTGGGGCACCAAGGAAACCAAGAGCCCCGATTTTCTCAGCTTGCTGATGTTCCAGCGCGACTATCTGAAGCGCCTGATCGAGATCGGAGAGCGCGACGCCGAGGAGCGATCCGACGAGCTGATGCGATTTTTTGCATCCTGAGCTCGCCGCCCGGTCAAGACCCGTGTAAGGAGACGGCCGCCCCCTGCACCTACCATCGACGCGACGAACCAGGGAGGAATGAACCTATGAGAAAACTACTTTCGATCGCCGTATTGACCGCCGCCGTCGGCGGTTTCGCCTGCTCTTCACAGGCCGCTTCGGAGCCTGTCGACATCGCCGGGCCGAGCGAGCTCGCGACCCTCGCGGGCGGCTGTTTCTGGTGCATGGAGCCGCCCTTCGAAGGGCAGCCGGGCGTGCGCTCCGTGATCTCCGGCTATACCGGTGGCCCCGAGGAGAACCCGACCTACCGCCAGGTTTCGAGCGGCCAGACCGGCCACACCGAGGCCGTGCAGATCGACTTCAACCCCGAGATGATCAGCTACGAGGATCTGCTCCAGATCTACTGGCGCAGCTTCGACCCGACCGACGCCGGCGGCCAGTTCGCCGATCGCGGCAGCCAGTACCGTCCCGGCATCTTCTTCCACAGCGAGGCGCAGAGGGCTGCGGCCGAGCGCTCGCAGGCCGCGCTCGCCGAGTCGGGCCGGTTCTCGAAGCCGATCGCGATCGAGATCACCGAGTTCGGCGCTTTCTACCCCGCCGAGGAGTACCACCAGGACTACTACAAGAAGAACTCCGCCCACTACAACGCCTACGCCGTGGGCTCAGGACGCAAGGGATTCCTGAAGAAAGTGTGGGGCGACGACAAGTACGTGCCGAAAGGAGCCATGACCATGCCCGCCTCAGAGAAGATCAGCTACGCGAAGCCGTCCGACGAAGAGCTGCGTCAGCGGCTGACCCCGATCCAGTACAACGTCACCCAGGAGGACGGCACCGAGCGTCCGTTCGCCAACGAGTACTGGGACAACAAGGAGGCCGGGATCTACGTCGACGTGGTCTCCGGCGAGCCGCTGTTCTCATCGAAGGACAAGTTCCGTTCCGGTACCGGGTGGCCGTCGTTCACGCGGCCGCTGATCGAAGACACCATCGTCAGCCACGAGGACCGGAAGTTCGGCATGCTCCGCACCGAGGTGCGCTCCAAGCACGGCGACTCGCACCTCGGCCATCTCTTCCCAGACGGTCCGAAACCGACCGGCCTGCGCTACTGCATCAACTCGGCGTCGCTGCGATTCATCCCCGCTGCCGACCTCGAGCGCGAGGGCTATGGCGAGTTCGTGAACCAATTCGACCTCGCCGCCAAAGCGGTGGCGTCGGAGTAGCCGAATCGGGAACGCGGAATCACGCCACCGAGACGTCTTCACACAGGAAGACGTCCTGGATCGCGTTCAACAGCTCGACGCCTTCGGCCATCGGTCGTTGGAACGCCTTGCGACCCGAGATCAGCCCGGTGCCGCCGCCGCGCTTGTTGACCACGGCGGTGCGCACCGCCTGGGCGAGATCTCCCTGGCCGCTCGACGAGCCGCCCGAGTTGATCAGGCCGACCCTGCCCATGTAGCAGTTGGCCACCTGCCAACGCACCAGGTCGACCGGGTGGTCCTGGACCAGGCTGTCGTAGACCAGCGGATGGGTCTTGCCGAAGCCGATCGCCGGGTAGCCGCCGTTGTTGGTGGGCAGCTTCTGCTTGATGATGTCGGCCTGGATCGTGACGCCGAGGTGATTGGCCTGACCGGTCAGGTCGGCCGCCGCGTGGTAGTCGGTGCCGTCGACCTTGAACTCGGAGTTGCGCAGATAGCACCAGAGGATGGTCGCCATGCCGAGCTCGTGCGCCTGCTGGAAGCACTCCGAGATCTCGACCAGCTCCCGATCACAATCGTCCGAGCCGAAGTAGATGGTCGCACCGATCGCCGCCGCGCCCATGTCCCACGCCTGCTCCACGGTCGCGAACTGGATCTGCCTGTACTCGGTCGGGTAGGTCAGCAGCTCGTTGTGGTTGATCTTGACGATGAAGGGGATGCGGTGCGCGTACTTGCGCGACATGGCACCCAGAACGCCGAGGGTCGAAGCGACGCCGTTGCAGCCGCCCTCGATCGCCAGCCGCACGATGTGCTCGGGATCGAACAGCAGCGGGTTGGGCGCGAACGACGCCGCAGCCGAGTGCTCGATGCCCTGATCGACGGGCAGGATCGAGAGGTAGCCGGATCCCGACAGACGGCCGTGATCGTAGATCCGAGCGAGGTTCACCAGCACGCTCGGCTTGCGGTCGGAGATCCCGAAGATCTCGCCGACGTGGTCCGGACTCGGCAGGTGGATGTGGTCCCGCGGAATCCCCTCGCAGGTGAAGCTCAACAGACTGTCGGCTTCGTCCCCGAGGAGCTCGGCGATGCGGTCGATAGCTGCAGTGGATCCGGCAACGGGCATGTTGATCTCCCTCCCTCCGATTAGAACGGCCAGATTATGCCACACGCCCCGAGGCCTCGAATCAGCGCCCGAGCCTCTGCTCGGCAGTCTGCGAGAGCGCCCGAAACTCGTCCCAGACCTCGGCCCTGTCGAGCAGATCGCCGTGCCCCACCCCGGCCACCGAGACCCATCGAGCGCGCCCCCCGAGCGCCGCGGCCAGTCGCTCCCCCTGCTCCACCGGGATGATTTCGTCCTCGGTGCCGTGAACGACGAGTACCGGACAGGCGACGCGCTCGGCGGCTTCGAGGGAGTCGTAGCGCTCGCGCACCAGAAGCCGGACGAGGAAGGCCGGTGCGTGCGCGCTGGCGACGTCGATCAGGCGTGTCCACGGGCTCATCAGGACCAGACCGTCGAGCCGGTCGGGGCGTCCAGCCGCGACCTGGATCGCCACCGCGGCACCGAGAGACCAGCCGGCGACGATCAGCGGGCGATCGGGAAAGGCCTCGGCGGTCCAGTCGAGAGCGGCGAGCCCGCCTTCGATCAACGCCCCTTCCGACGAGCTTCCTTCGCTTCTACCGTAACCCGGGTAGTCGGCGGCAACCGCGTAGACGTCCAGGTCGCGCCAGCGATCGAAGATACCCGACCACTCGAGCGTCGCTAGATTCTCACCGTTGCCATGGAAGAAGAGCACCACCGGCCGGCCGGGGCCGGCGGCACCCCCGTGCCAGCCGTGCACACTCGAGCCGTCGCGCAGTGGCCAGAAGATCTCCTCATAACCCGGCGGGGGCGAACCCACCGTCACCGAGGGAGCTGGATAGATGGCGCTCTTCATGTAGAAGCCGACGCTCAGGACGATCAGAGTCGCGAGACCGATCGCGGTCAGCAGGCGGATCGGCGACAGTCTACGCACCCGAACCCGAGGCCGTCACCTATTCGATGCCGGCCATGCCGAGCCCCAGGCGCTCGAGCAGATTCTGCAGAATTCGGGCGGTCAGACCCCAGATTCGACGGTTGCCGACGTGGTAGATCCTGAGCATCCGGCCGACGCCGTCGACCTCGACCGCCCGCTCCTCGACCATCCTCGGGTTCGCGAACGCCAGCAGGGGCGCCGAGAACACCTCGGCGATCTCACCCTCGTTGAGGGTTGTGTCGAGCGGAAAGGGCACTGCGGCCACACAGGGCACGATCCGGTAGCCGCTCGGAGTCGTCTCCGCGTCGAGCTCGCCGAGCGACAACGGCTTGGCGCGGTCGATGCCGAGCTCTTCCTCGGTCTCGCGCGTGGCCGCCTCCCAGGGGCTCTCGCCGGCCTCGATGGCGCCACCCGGGAAGGCGTACTGCCCGCGGTGCTTCTCGAGCGTCTCCGCGCGCTTGGTCAAAAGCACCCAGAGCTCGTTGGCGTCGATGTAGAGCGGCACCAGAACCGCCGCACGGCGATCGTCCGAGACCGGCAACCGCGCCGGCGGCGGCGAGCTCAACCGATCGCGCAGCTGCAGGATCCAGCTAAGAGGGGTCGCGTCGCCTTCGGTCGGTTCGTTCATAGCTCCTTGCCCGCCGACGCGGGGTCGAGAGATCGAGGCAACGCGTCTTTCGGACGCGCCATGATCGCCACCGGCAGCGGGCCGGCGGGAGCGTTCGGCATCTCGATCTCGAGCAGATAGATGTAGTGACGCTTGGGGCTGAACCACATCGGGTGCGATCGGTCGGGAGCGTCCAGCACGATCTCGAACCGCACACCGCCATTGGGTTGGAACACCGTGTTGCCGGTCGTGCCGCCTTCGACCCGCAGCTCGGTCGCGGCCTCCCGGCCGAAGTCGAGGAGCACCGCTTCGAGCGGCTTCGCCGCGGCGATCATCAAGTGCGCCGGTCCGGCCGAAGGCACCAGGGCCGGGCCGCGATCACCGTCTTCGAGACC
Source organism: Acidobacteriota bacterium (assembly GCA_029263375.1). Classification (GTDB taxonomy): domain Bacteria; phylum Acidobacteriota; class Thermoanaerobaculia; order Multivoradales; family JAHEKO01; genus JAHEKO01. The sequence continues at coordinate 11,749 of JAJCXP010000353.1, forward strand.
CGGACCGAGGGCTCGAGAGAGAACGCCGGTACCCTGCCATTCGGCGGTGTACGGCGCGCCCTCCTGTGTTGTCTCGTAGGGCAGCCGGCTGGCGAGCGAATGCTCATGCAGGGAGGGACGGTCCTCCCCCGCGGCCGTGTCGAGCGGCGACAGCCAGGCCGGCCAGAGAAACAGGCCAGCGGCGATCGCCGTGAGCCCAATCCACAGCATCTTCGGGACCCGGGTGGGCACGAACCAGAGTGCGCCGTAGAGGGGCAGAAAGGACGCGTTCAGCTGGAACCCGTCGACGCCGCGCAGATCGTATGGCGAGGCGATCACCAGACCGAGCGCACCGATGGCGATCGACAAGAGCAGCCAGCCGCGTCCGCTGCCGCGGCGGTAACAGGCGATCAGCAGCAGCGCGGGCAGGTACCAGACCACCAGACCGAAGCTACGGCCGGCGACCAGATCCACCGAGCTCCACATCAAGAGCAGCGGATCGAGGTGGGCGACTGCTTCCTGAGGCGCCGTCCACAGACGATGGCCGGCGACCGCCGCCAGCGCTCCGGTCGCGGCCAGCCCGGTGCCCAGCAAGATCTTCCACGTCGCCCCGCGCCTTTCGGCCCGCGGCGCCGCTGCCAGAACCGCGACCCAGAGCGGCAGGCACACCAGATTGAACTTGGCGGCAAACATGACAAAGAGGAACGCCGCCACTCGGCGCTGATCGATCTCGCCGTAGACTTTGTCTGCAGCGCCATCGAGCGAGCGCTCGCCGGAGAACAGGAGCAGGAGCGCAGAGGCTACCAACGGCAGAGCCGCGAGGCTCACTGCCGTCTCCGGCAGTAGCTGGTCGAGGCGCGGCGTGAGGGTGGCAAACAGCGCCGCGGAGCCGAAGAACAGGACGAGCACGAAGAGTCCGGCCGACAGCCGCGTGCCGCCCGGCCGGTGATACAGGTAGCCGGCGACCAGGGCGCCTGCCGCGAACAGCAGGCTAGCTACCAAGATCCCGTACCCATCTCGGTCCGCCGAGCGCGCTGAAGCCGGCTACCCCGACCACGTGCGGCTCGATCACGAGCGCCTCGGCCTCGAGCGGCCGCCGGGTCTCGATCTCGAGCTCATAGGAATCGCCGGGCGCCACCTCGCGCGGCAGATCCATCCAGGCACGCTCGACGGCCGAGCCCTCGAGATAGTTGCGCCACTGCAGTTCGACCAATACTCCACCGGCCTCTTCGGAGGTCGGCAGCCAGCGGCCGAACCCTTCGTTGGTCATCGAGATCTTGAGACGGCGCGACTCGCCGGCGGGCCACGGCGCGTCGCCGCCTTCGACCGACAGGCTGCCGCGTAGCTCGAGCCAGGTGAGCGTGGTCGGGGCCGGCACCTCGAGCGGCACTTCCGCAGGCGGCTCGAGCTCGGCCAGCTCGGCACAGGCGTCGGCGACCGCGCGTGCCGCGAGCGGCGGATCGTGGCGCTCACGGACGAACTCGCGCGCCGCGGCGCCCATCGTCTCGATCCGGTCGCGGTCCGCCAGCAACTCACCGAGCCGGCCGGCCAGGCTGCGCACCTCGCGATCGCCCAGCGGCACCTTGATCGCGATGTCGTCGGGCAGCTCGGCGAACTGCGCGTAGTCGGAGACCGCGACCGCCCGGCCCACGGCCAGGACCCGCAGCAACGACGCCGAGGTCTCGCCCGCGGTCGGATATCTCAGGTTCACGCAGACGTCGCAGGCGCCGATCGCGGCCAGGAACTCGTCGTAGTCCAGGAAGCCGGTGATGTGGACGCGGTCCCCGACCCCAGCCCGCGCGATCTTCGCCTCGAGATCGACCGCCTCCGAGACCTCGCCCGCGATCACCAGGTGTGCGTCCACCAGCTCCGGCCGCGCCATCGCCTCGACCACGACGTCGGTGCGCTTGATCGGCGTCTGGAAGCCGAACGAGCCCAGGAGCGGGCGATCGAGCGGCAGTCCGTGGCGCTCACGGAACGCCTTGCCCGCGGCGGGATCGGCCGCTTCGCCAAGCGGCATCGCCATCGGCACGTTCCGGACCGCGAGATCGGGGTTGTCCTCGAGCAGCAGCTCGGCCGCCCAGCGGCTGTGCACCAGGATCCCACGTTGCCGCCGGATCAGGTCGCGGTGGGCGGCCAGCTCGAAGAGGGTTGCGCTGCCGCTTTCACCCCAGCGACGCGCCCTGCCCGCCATCTCGCCGATCCAGCCGTGATCGGCCGTCAGACGCTCGCGATAGCCGTCCATGTCGTCGTGCGCCAGGGTCTCCTCCACCAGCAGGTGGTGCAACACCAGATCGTGCAGGGTCACCACCCCCGGCCGCTTCAGCGCCAGCTCGAGCACGGCCGCGTGATGCTTGTTGTTGCCCATCTGGTGGAGCGGCAGGCGTCCGTCGGCGCCGCAAAGCTCGGCCGAGACCGGCTTCCAGAGCTCGCGCAACCCGTCGCTGACCGGTTGCCCCGGCACCTGGATCACCCGGACGTCGGCAACCTTGGCGAGCTCGATCAGCAGATCCCGGCTGTAGTCCGCGATCCCGGAGCGCACCGGTGGCAGCGGCGAGACGTAGTCGAGGGGGGTACCCATCGCGCGCTAGCCCACGTCCGTCGTGGCATCGATCGACATCGTCAACCAGCCGTCGATGAAGTCGTCGATGTCGCCGTCGAGCACTCGCTGGGCGTCGCCGACCTCAATCTTGGTGCGATGATCTTTGACCATTCGGTAGGGCTGCAACACGTAGCTCCGGATCTGGCTACCCCAGGCGATTTCCATCTTCTTGTCTTCGCGCTCCGCCTGCTCCTCGGCGCGCTTCTTCATCTCGAGGTCGTAGAGCCGCGCGCGCAGGATCTTCATGGCTGTAGCCCGGTTCTTGATCTGGCTGCGCTCGTTCTGGCACGAGACCACGATATTGGTCGGCAGGTGGGTGATGCGCACGGCCGACTCGGTCTTGTTGACGTGCTGGCCGCCGGCGCCCGAGGCGCGGAACGTGTCGATCCGCAACTCCTTGTCGATGATCTCGATCTCCACGTCGTCGTCGACCTCCGGGTAGACGTAGACCGACGCGAACGACGTGTGCCGGCGACTCTGCTGGTCGAACGGACTGATGCGCACGAGGCGGTGGACGCCGTTCTCGCCGGTCAGATAGCCGTAGGCGTACTCGCCGCGCACCGCGAAGGTAGCGCTCTTGATACCCGCTTCCTCGCCTTCGAGCCGGTCCAGAATCTCGCTCTCGAAGCCGCGCTTCTCCGCCCAGCGGATGTACATCCGAAAGAGCATCTCGGCCCAGTCCTGCGACTCGGTGCCGCCGGCGCCCGGATGAATCGCAACCAGCGCGTTCTTGTCGTCGTCCTCGCCCGAGAGCTTGAGCTGCATCTCCAGCTCGTGCAGATCGCCGGCGACCCGGCTCATGAACTGGAGCGCCTCGCCCTCGTCCTCACTCTCGTCGAGCAGTTCGGTCCAGGCGGTGAGCTCCTCCGCGTCGTCGCGTAGGCGCTTGAGCAGCCCGAGTCGCCGCTCGATGCCGCGGCGCTTGCTGACCAGCGACCTACTGGTGGCCCGGTCGTCCCAGAACCCGGGCTTCTGCATTTCGTGATCGATCGCCGCGATCTCGTCCTCTAGGTTGGCACCCTCAAAGGTACCCCCGGAGGTCTTCCAGCCGCTGCGCGAGGTCGTCGATCTTCTGTTGAGTCTCGGCCGTTGCCATGATGAGTCACCCTAGTCTCGCCGGCTGCGGCCGCGCGCGCCGAAGAATATAGCAAAGCCGGCCGCAACGGAGCAGGCCAGCGGCGAGAGCCATGGCCGGCGCGCAGCCGGACTGATGCCGGAAGCGCCTCGAACCTGCACCCGGATAACGCCCTCTTCGAAGACTCCGATCCGGCCCAAGACCGTGCCATCCGGACCGATCGCCCCCGAGACGCCGGTGATGGCGGCTCGCAACATCGGCCGGCGCATCTCCGCAGCGCGAAAGCGAGCGGCCCGGAAGTGCTGCCAGGGGGCTGCGGTGTTGCCATACCAGGCGTCGTTGGCAACGGTCACCAGTAGGCTCGCGCCGGAGCGCACCAGCCCGGCAACCTCGGCCGGGAAGACCACCTCGAAACAGATCGACATGCCGAGTTGCTCGCCAGACCACGGCAGCAAGGTCGGCTCGCTGCCGGCGGCGAACTGCCCCGCCGAGCGCGCCAGCGTGCCGACGAAAGGCAGCCACTCGGTCATCGGCACGTACTCGCCGAAGGGCACCAGATGTCTCTTGTCGTAGCTGGCCACGATGTCCGAGCCGTGGAAGAGATGAACCGAGTTGAAGTCGTCCTCCCCGCGCAGCTCGGCCGTGCCGAAGATCACCGCGCAGCCGAGGCGAGACAGCCGCTCGAGATCGGCGCGCAGTTCGGGGTCGTTCGAAGGGCGCGGCCAGGCGGCGGACTCGGGCCAGATCAAGAGCGCTCCGTCGACGTCGCAGGCGGACTCCGACATCGCGACCAGGCGCCGGTAGCTCCGGTGGTTCTCTTCCGGGTCCCAGCTCTCCTGATTCGGGATGTTGGGCTGAATCAATCGCACTTCGCGCGGCGGACCGGCGAACTCGCCGAGCGCCGGCCCCCCCGCCCACCGTGCTCCGAACGCCAGTAGAAGCCAGCAGCCACCGACCGCGGCCAGCCAGAGTGACGGACGGCGGGTAGCGATCGAGTGCGCCAGCGCGGTATTGACGAACACCACCACGAACGAGATGCCGTAGATCCCAAGCCAAGCCGTAAGCGGCAGCGCGCCCGGGACATTGGCCCAGGCGTACCCGGCCAGATTCCACGGGAAGCCGCTCCACAGATAGGTCTGCAGCCACTCGATGGCGACCCACAGCGCAGGTAGACCCAGGAGCGCCACCGCTCCGCCACGCATCCAGAGCCGCCGTCCGAGCCACGCGAACAGCCAGGTATTGGCGCCCAGCAGCAGCGCCAGTCCCACCAGGACGACGACCGAGAGCCAGCCCGGCAGCCCTCCGAACGTCCGCATCATCGGGGCGATCCAGGCCACGGCGACCAACCAGTAGGCGACGCCGTGCAGGAGACCGAGCCACGACGCCCGCCGGTCGCCCAGGAGCAGCAGGAGGGGCACGAGCGCCAGCCACGGCGCGAGCGAGAGCGCCTCGCGCCCGAAGCAGAGAGCCCAGGCAACGCCGCCCAGAACTGCGATCGCGGGCCGGA
>JAJCXP010000354.1 GCA_029263375.1 Acidobacteriota bacterium
CCAGGCAGCTCCTCACGCAGACGCCTCGGGCCTCGAGGGACGGCGGCGCTGCTCGCGCGATGATTCGCCCGCCATTCCGCTCCGTCTCAGCTGCGCCGCGAGCGGCACGCCTTGCCTCGCGGAAGGATCCAAATGGCGATCATCGATGGGATGATATCCCGCGACCACACCTCCAGGAGGGGAACCACGGCTTGCAGCGAGCCACCTCCAAGCCTCCGGCGCGGCAGTCGGTCGGATCAGACGATCCAGTCGATGGACTTGTCGATCGACTCCGCCGGCCCGAAGCTGTCGACCGACGCCGGCGCCTCCACGAGCTCGAGACGCCGCCGGTCGATCTGTCGTTGGACCTTCCGCACGCGCCGCATGATGCCGACCTCGACATGCGCGGCCAGATCTTCCTTGTCCGCGTACGAGACCGGCGGCAGGACCCAGAAGTAGCGTCGCTGCAGATCTTGGAACATCGCGAACACCGGCTTGTTCGCCTGAACGATCGGTACCACCGGAATCATCAGCCCGGGAACCGTCGCCTGCAGCTCGAGCGGCACCGAGCGTGGATCGCTGAGGTCGACGACCACGAACTCGGAGAGAGTCGCGAGCACCCGAACCGTGTCGGACAGCTCGCGATCCGCGGGCCCCGGAAAGTCGAACAGAATCGGAATCCGTCCCTTGGTCCGCAGGACTTCGGCGAGGCGGTTCAGCACCGCCTTGCGACGACGCTGGAAGCGACCGAGGATCAGGACCACGCTCGCGGAGCCGGCGGTGATCAGAGAGGTGACCGCGCCGCGCTCACTGAGCAGCGACAGGAGCGAAGCGGCCCGGAGGTCGTCGACGCGCGTGAACTCCCCCTCCACCCCACCTCCCTTTCCGAACCAGAGTTTGAGGTGGCCGAGTAGCCCGGTCTGACGCGTTTTCTCGTCCAGCTCGACGCCGCTTACGAACGCCTGGGTCGCAACGGCCGAGCGCAGATCCGCGCCCTTGAGGCTGGTCCGATAGAGCACCGCGCGCGTCAAGCCGGCGTGCTGGAGCTTGGCGTCGTCGAGCACCGCTTCCGACAGGTCCGCGCGCTCGAAAGAGGCGTGCCGAAGATCCGCGCCGACGAGCTTCGCGTTCGAGAGATCGGCGCGGTCGAAGCTGGCGTAGCGCAGGTCGGCACCCGAGAGATCGGCCTTCTCGAGCCGCGCCCTCCTAAAGCCGCACCCCACCTTGCCTCGCGACCCCGACAGATTCGCGCGTAAGAGATTGGCTCGATCGAGGGAGGCATCACCGAGCTCGGCCTCACGAAAGTCGACGTCCACGAGGACCGCCTCGTCCAGATTCGCCCCATCGAGCTTCGCCCCTCGCAGGTCGGCGTACGAGAGGTCGGCGCCGACGAACTGAACGCCACGCAGATCGGCGCCACGCAGATCGAAGTAGCGCAACCAGGCGCCGGGTTGCGCCTCGGGCCCCTTCAGACCTCGTAGATCTACGCGGGTGTCGGGTGACTCCGTGCGCCAGCGGTTCCAGGCGCGAGAGTCCCCCGCTTCGAACGACTTCCAGGCGGGTTCGGGTAGGCGTCGGGTCCGTCGATGTTTCTTTCGAGTCGTCATCTGAGCTCCCAGCCCTCCTGGTCAGTCGAAGTTGTCCTTCGACCACGAGCGCAGCGCGACCAGGACATCGATCTCGGGCTCGACACCGAGCAACCGGCGAACGAGGTATTCCGCGCGGGCGCTTTGAGAAGACTCAGGAAGGCGCTGGCGACTCACGTACATGGCCGACATCGACGCCTCGAAGTCGGCCTCTCCACCCGGCGCAGCATCGACCGCGGTCGCCACCCTGAACTGCTCGAATAGATCGCGGGCTTCCGGGTACAGGTCAGCGTACGGCTTGCCGACCACTCGTGAGAGGGCATCACTCAGCTTGGCGAGAAAGATCTCGGGGGAGTACTTCGCGTAGGAGATGAACTCGAACGCCCGGATGTCCGTAGGTGCCTCCTCAATCTCATCCCCGGTCAGGAGGATGACCGACTTGCCCATGGCGTGGGCCATTCCAAGCTCGTAGAAGACGTTGGGATTGCGGCCCGAGACATCCGCGATCACAACATCCGCTTGCTCGAGGAACTCCTTGATCTTCTCGAGGATGGTCGTGGTGAGGACGCGGTCGTCTCCCCGCTCGACGGTAACGTCACCGAAGGTGCTCTCGACATGCTCCTTGAGGCTGGTGTAGAAGTAGGTCAGCGCCGGCCGGAAGGGCATGATGACGAAGCAGTTTGCCATCGGCCCAGGAGCACGCTCAGGACTTGGCTGTCTCGCGGCGGGACAGGACGTCGTCCACCATGAGCCGGATGTATTTCTTGACGGTCTCCAGGTCGCCGGGACGATAGATAGCGACCTGGTAGGAGCGCAGATCGAAGGGGATGTCGTCGGAGCGACTGCTCGAGAGCAGTAGCAGCGGCTTGCCAAGGCCGAGCGCGATGCCGACCTCGGTCATGACGCTGGGAACGAGTCCGCTGATATCGGCGATCACGAAGTCGCTGCGACGCATCGCTTCCACAGCGTGCTGCCGAGCGCTGCCGACCTCAAACGTCGGATCGAGCCTCGTGCCAGTGACCGCCAGGTCGCTCAAGGTGGCCTGAATCTCTACGAACAGCTCATCGAAGTCGAACGGCCCCGAGGGAGTCTCCTTGACGCCGAAAGGGAGCGCCAGGAACGCCTGTGGCCCGTCGATGAACATGCCCACAAGATAACAGACGGAATCACGATAGGGGATCTCGCACACCACGAAAGAGCGAGCCAGCGTGGGTGCGCCCTACTCCCAGCGGAACACGCGGCTCGAAACCGTCGTGCAGATGGCCACCGTGGCGAGCAGCGCCAGGATCGCGGTCCACTGACTCGCCCACCCGGTGCCGACCCAGAGCCCTCGGAGCAGCTCGACGGCATGCGTCAGCGGTGAGGCGAGCGCCACCGCTCTCCAACCGGAGGGCAGTGCCTCGAGCGGGAAGAAGAGACCTGAGATCGAGAGCAGCGAGTAGAGAAGAATCGAGCCCAGCGGCTGCGCGAAGCGCGCGGTCCGGATGAGCGACGCGAGGACAAAGCCGATCGTGGTCAGGCTCGCGGTGACGAGGATCGCGCCCAGGAAGAAGCTCCAGGGAGCGGGAGTCGGCGGACCCGAATAGAACCGGCGGCCGGCGAGCGCCAAGAGAGTCAGGGTCACCGACATCAGTGCCAGCTTGACGATCACATGAGTGCTCAGAATCACCACCGGGCTGAGCGGAGTCGCCTTGAGGCGCTTCAGGATTCCTCCCTCGCGATAGATCGCGATGATCGTCGTCAACGACAGAACGGCGCCGATCGCGACGAGCATCACGGCGAACACCGGTAGGTCGTTCGAAACGAAGCCGGCCGCCTTGGGCTCGGCTGAGAACAGGCGCCCAAGAACCACGAACAGCACGACCGGGATCAAGATCGTCCCGATCGCTCCCATCGGCTCGCGCAGGAAGATCTTGGTCTCGAGCCAGGTGAGCTTGACCAGATGGCGAAGGCTAGTCACGGATGGAGTGTCCAGTCAGTTTGAGGAACACGTCTTCGAGGTTGGGCGTCTCGGTACGAAATTCGGTCACCCGGATACTCCGCTCGGCGAGGCGCTCGATCACGTTCGAGACGAAGTCGTCGCCAAGCCCTGCCAACCGGAAGCGGCCATTCTCCGACTCGATCGCCGCGATGCTGGAGATACCGGGCATGCCGGCGAACGCATCGACGCTCAACCCGGCGTCGCTCGACAGAACGACGCTTCGCTCGGGACAGTGCCGGGCGATCAGCTCGTCGGCGGTCCCGAGCTCGATCAACCGACCGTGCTCGATCACCGCCACCCGGTCGCACAGCCGCTCGGCCTCCTCCATCAAGTGGGTGGTCAGAAAGACCGTCTTGCCGCGCTCTCTGATCCGCTGCACCATTTCCCAGATCGTGCGCCGCGCCTGCGGGTCGAGACCGGTCGTCAGCTCGTCGAGGAAGACAACCTCGGGATCGTTGATCAGGGCGAGCGCTATGAAGAGCCTCTGCTTCTGGCCTCCGGAGAGATCCATGAAGTTGGCGTCGCGCTTCTCGGAGAGGCCGAGCTCCTCGAGCAGCGCCTCGCCGTCCACCGTCCTGGGGAAAAGCGTCCGCCACAGATCGACCGCTTCCCACACCTTGATGCGCTTCTGGAGATGCGCTTCCTGCAGCTGCACGCCGATCCGATTCTGCAGGTCGGTGGCGCGAGCACCCGGATCGTGACCGAGCACGCGAACAGTGCCCGCGTCCGGCTTGCGCACGCCCTCGACGCACTCCATGGTCGTCGTCTTGCCGGCGCCGTTCGGACCGAGCAGGCCGAAGATCTCACCCTCCTCGACCGTGAACGAGACATCGTCAACGGCCACCAGTGAGCCGTAGGTCTTTCGCAGGTTCGCGACACTGATGACCGGCGGCATGGGGAGAGACTACGCTATCCGAGAGGATGCAGGCGCGCCTCGCAATCGTGTCAATCTCGGCCTTTGGAAGGCGCGATTCCCGCGCGAATGAGCATCTCGAGCGCTGCGCGGGCCTGGGCCGCGACCGCCAGGTCGCGGTCCGCGGTAGACAGCTCGAGGAGCTCCAGAACCTCGGCTCTATCCGCCACGACCCGGGCGTGGGTGGCCAGCGCCTTCACCGCTTGGAGCCTCGAGGCCGGATCGCCGTGGGCCAGCCGCTCGCGCCAGGCATAGAGATCGCGGAGCTGCGCGGCGTCTCGTCGGGATCGGACAGCCGTTCGCTCATGGTCGGAGAGCGAAACGCCGTCGTAGCCCGCCTGGCGGGCCGCCAGAAGGCGCAGAAAGTGTGCCGCCTGCGTCGAGACCACGGTCGAACGATCACCCGACGCGCGCTCGAGCAGCGTCAGCGCGACTCCCGCCTCATCCGCCACGAGCGACCAGGCGAAGAGCTCCTCCATTGCCGCCAGCCGTTCGGCTACCGTTGGCGCGCCGAGGCGGAGGCTCAACTCTTCCAGGTCCTCGTCGCGCGTGTTCTCGGCGGCGGCGACGGCGGCTATCAGCGCCAGGGCGCACAGGTAGGTCGGACGGAGTCGTTTCATTCTCAGTAGACGAACAGGGTGAAGGCTTGGTCGGAATGCGCGTGCTCAGGGTCGGGGAAGAACGTGATGGTCTCAGTCTCGACGTGAACCGCGCTGACATCGGTGGCGGGCTGGGTCCCGATCCAGGACCGGAAGAAAGTCGCTCCGCTGCTGTGAAAGCTGACGCTGGCAAGCACCGGCCGGCTGCTGATGTCTCCCAGCAAGAAATCGACCTGATACGTCCCGAGACTGAGACGCTTCGTCACCTGCGTGTCGGTATTGCAGTTCCAGCAGGAGACGATCAAGCCGTCCTCGTCGATCTTGGCCCAGGCCTTGACGAACCCGTTGGCCATGGACGTGTCTCCGGGGTCGATCACCTGGATCGCGTTGGCGCTGGCGCCGTCGAGCGTGATGGTCGTGGTTCCCGCGCCATCCTGGATCAGCAGGTCGCCGTCGGCGCCCGGGCTCGAGATGTTGCCCGAGCCCAGGACCAGGCTGGCTCCGCTGGCGTTGAACTCCAGCGAGGGGTCGGTCGTCGACAGGGCGCTCAGAGGGTCGACGATCTTGAAGTCGACATCGGCCCGGGTCGAGCTCCCCGGATCGGCACGGCCGAGCAGCAGTACGTTGAAGGCGTCGAGGTTGGTGTCGCCAATCATCTCGAAGGCGATCGCGCCGTCCGGTTGTCGAACCACGATCTTTCCGCCTTCGACGGATGTCGACTGGGCCCATGTCGGTAGGCAGGCGAGGGCGAGGGTGACGGCGATGGCGATGAGACGGTTGCTGGCTGCGGTTCTCATGCTGGACTCCCCTTCAGGTGCGGGCGGGGACCGGTTACCCCCATCCTTAGAGAGCGCAACCGGGGCGTCGAACCGGAAATCGACTTCGCCCCGACGAATTGTTCGGGGAATGAAGGACACTTATTCGAACGCGCTCCGCATCCAAAGCAGGAGATCGTCGAAGAATCCTGGAGCAGCGGTCATCATGGGCCACGTGGGCTCGTTGACGAAAGTCAGCGGAATCATCACGCCGTGACCGGCTCTTGGATAGACCGAGACAGAGAACGGCTTTCCCAGCGTCGATCTCAAGATGCCGAGTTCCTCGACGTTCGCGAACACGTCCGATTGAGTGTCCATGTCTCCGTAGATCCACAACATCGGGGTATTCGATTGGCTCAGAATCGGACGTGGATCGAAGTCCAAAACGAGCCGGTACCACTGTCGGAACGGTGTGCCGACGGGGTCTGGATCGTAGGGGTCTTGTTCAAACCAGTCGTCTCCGCGTGCCGAGTCGACTGCCCTCTCAAGAGCCCGTCGCGCAGAGCTGGACTCAGGATCTCGAGTGACATCCAAAGAGGTGAGCCAGATCTCGAGCGCGCGGTCGATCTCTGGCTCTGATAGACCGTCGGCTCGGTATGAGACGCGGTTGGCGTAGGTGTCGGCTTGCCACACAGGCACAACCGGGGCAGAGATCTGGACCACGAATCGCAGATCCGGCGTCTCACTATCGACCAAGGTTGAAACCCAGCCTCCTTGGCTGACGGCGATCAAACCGATTCTGCTCGGATCGACCCTGTCGTGCGAGCGTGCCGCGCGCAAGACCGACTCGACGTCCCGCGCCCGGGCTTCGAACCCGACGGCACGCCAGTCTCCACCAGAGGCGCCGTTCCCTCGTTTGTCGTAGATGGCGACCGCTATTCCGTGGCGCGGCAGGAAGTCCGCCCAGAACCGATAGGGCGCCGCCTGGCGATCGGAATCGCCACCGCCGTGCAAGATCGCAACGAGTGGAAAGGGGCCGGAGCCGGCGGGTTTGGCGAGTGTGGCCGCGATCTTGACGCCCTCGCTCTGGACTTCGAAGTCTTCGTAGCCAATCGAGGGCTCGTTCGTCAGCGTCAGCTGGAGCGCACCCAGAGTCCCGTCAGGCGCCTTGACCCCGCCGCTGATGCGGTCGCCGTCCCGGCGTCCGCTGAAAGCGCCGAGATCTTCGGGCAGGGAGAAGGAGATCGTCTCACCGCTTCTTTGAAAGTCCGGCAGAGGCACGCGCGCACGCCACAGAGAGATGACGTCCATCTCAGCTGGCTCTGCACCTGCAGGCTCGCGAAGCACCACCTGCCATCGCAGGTCGCCCAGGCTGAGTTCACCCAGCCAAGCGGCGCCCCGGACCGCGACCTCGTTCTTTGGAGCCGGAGCTTCGGGCTGGCAGCCCGAGCCGAGCATCACGCACGACAACAAGACGATCCAACCAGAGAAGCGCATGGAAATAACGTCGCTCGAAAATCGTTGACTAGGGCAACAATATACCTGACCCATCCTGCGGGATCTGGCTTCGGCTGCCGTCGGCGCGCCGAGGCGGAGGCTCAACTCTTCCAGGTCCTCGTCGCGCGTCGGGCTCTCTATAAGAGCGCGCGTCATGCCAAAGGCTCTACGAATCCCACAGCTGAAGTGCCTATGGCTGGAGAACCCGAGATCGTGGGCGACCTTCAAGAACCGGGCTCGAGTTCTTCAATTCGGCGCAGCTGGCGGCGTACGCACCGGGGTCGTGGACCTTGCGACGAGGCGCCACTCGGCATCGGCGTCTGACCTCTCGAATACACTCAACACCCTCAGCCTCCCGTCCGCAGGCCGCCCGGCGACCGTGGCTTTCATCTCGATCACGCCTAGGACGATCGCCCGATTGCCACTGAGGATGACCTCTTCCGGGTCCATCCTCATGCTCTCGACTTGCAGCATGCGCACTACCGCCGGGTCGGTTCCCGCTAGAACAAAGGCCTTGTCTTCCACGGCGCCATTGGGCGCCACAAAACGGTAGTCCTCGGCGAAGAGTCCGGCGAGAGCCTCGGTATTTCGCTCGTGCCACCAGCGGTGAGACTCGCGCTCCAGAGCGATCAGGGCGTTCCGTTCTGCATCGGCCGGATCGGCTTTCGCCTCACTGCTCACACCGTCCGAGCCCTCGAGAAACTCCCTGAAGAACTCCCAGTAGCTCTCGCCGAGCGCCGCGAACATCGATCTGGGCCCATGCTGCACACCTTCGAGGACCTCGAACGTGTGCGGGATCATCAGCTTCTCCAGGTGTTCGGAGAATCGCCGGTTGTTCTCCAAGCTCGGGTCCTGTTCTCCGATGAGCTGACGGATCACCACCTTGCCACGCACCGCGTCCGCATTCTGCTCGGCGAGGAAGATGGGGCTTTGGGACCGGAAATACTCCTGATCGCCGCCATACACGCGGTCGAGGGTAGCCTGCGCTCCGGCGGTCCCTCGAAGGGGCACATTCTGCGGATCGAGCACCTCTTGTAGGGGGCCGGCATTGAGCATCGACAGTGCCCCGAACATCTCCGGGTACTTGAACGCCAGTCTCGCGGCTCCGTAACCGCCCATGCTGCCGCCTTCGAGAATGCGCCCTGGCGCCGAAGCGATCGTGCGGAAGCCGCCATCGATGTGCGGGACTAGCTCGGAGACGACGATGCGCTCCATCGGCAGAGTGCCGTCCTTGGAGTCGACCCACATGCTCTCTCCGAGACCATCCGGGAAGACGACGATCAAGGGAGGCACTTTTCCGGCTCGGATGGCTGCATCGAAGCGGCCCGCAAGGGTGGCGAGCACGCCTGGCGGGAACCCACTCCCTCCGTGGAGCCAGTACACGACGGGAAAGCGCTGCTCCGTCGCCGCCTCGTAGGCTGGCGGGACGTAGATGTGGTACTCGAGCTCCACCTTCATCGCTGCGCTGGAAAACGTCCGTGCCTGGGCAAGAGGGCTGGGGGCACTAGGCGAATCGGGCTGTCCGAACGAAGTCGCCGGCGACAAGAGCAACGCCAGCGCCAGGAGAGTCAGAGCTTCGCTTTTCGAGCAACGGGTCATCTACGCACTCCTCCGGGCAGATTTGCAAGTACCGCGTTTGCCGCGCTTGAGCAGATCAGCTTGGGTTGCAGGGCGCGCGGAGCCCTCATGAAGCGCCTGCTTTTTACCCTGGCCAACATCTTCCTACGTCTCCTGAAACGCATGAGGCTCCTTTCGATCCTCGTCCAAACCCGTAGCGGCAGAACTCCTTGTGGGCTCTAACACACCCTTCACGACAATCTTGTTGATGTAAATGAGGGAAACCCCGAAGCGGGGTGTGGACCAACAACAAGAAGGGCGGAGCCGAAGCCCCGCCCTCGAGTTCCTGATCGGAAAACCGATCGCCCGCTACAGCAGCGGCGCCAGAACCAACGCGACCACCGACATCAGCTTGATCAAGATGTTCAAGCTCGGACCCGCGGTGTCCTTGAACGGATCGCCAACGGTGTCGCCGACCACCGCCGCCTTGTGGGCGTCGGAGCCTTTGCCGCCGTGGGCGCCGCTCTCGATGAACTTCTTGGCGTTGTCCCAGGCGCCGCCGGCGTTGGACATGAAGATCGCCATCATGACGCCGCTGGCGGTGACGCCGGCGAGCACGCCGCCCAAAGCCGCCACGTCGTAGAAGCCGACGATGACGGGCACGATCACGGCCAGCAGGCCGGGGGCGACCATCTGCTCGATTGCCGCCTTGGTCGATATGTCGACGCACTTGGCGTAGTCGGCGGTGGCCTTGCCCTCCATCAGGCCGGGGATCTCCTTGAACTGGCGGCGGACCTCCTCGATCATCTTGAACGCCGCTTCGCCGACCGCCTTCATCGCCATCGACGAGAACAGGAACGGCAGCATGGCGCCGAGGAACAGGCCGCTCATCACCTTCGGGTTGGCGACGTCGATGGTCTCGAGGCCGACCGTCGTGCGGAAAGCCGCGAACAACGCCAGCGCGGTGAGCGCAGCGGAGCCGATGGCGAAACCCTTGCCGATCGCGGCGGTGGTGTTGCCGACCGCGTCGAGCTTGTCGGTGCGCTCACGCACCTCCGGCTCGAGCCCACTCATCTCGGCGATACCGCCGGCGTTGTCGGCGATCGGTCCGTAGGCGTCGACTGCCAGCTGGATGCCGGTGGTCGAGAGCATGCCGAGCGCCGCGATGGCGATGCCGTAGAGGCCCGCCGAGTTGTAGGCGACCATGATCGCGCCCACCAGGACGATGGTCGGTAGCGCGGTCGAGCGCATGCCGACACCGAGACCCGAGATGATGTTGGTCGCCGCGCCGGTGAGGCTGTCCTGGGCGATCGTCTGCGTGGGCTTCTTTTCGGCCGCGGTGTAGTGATCGGTGATCATGCCGATCAGCACTCCGCCAACCAGCCCGCCGACCGTCGCCCAGAAGACGCCCGAGGCGCCGAACTCGACACCGGCGACGTTGTACTCGCCCTCGAGCATGTACTGACAGGTGAACCAGATCGCGGCGAGCATGACCAGGGAGGCGCTGATCGTGCCCCGATGCAGGGCGTGCCCGGGGTCGCCGCCCTCCTTGGTCTTGACCAGGAAGGTGCCACCGAGCGAGATGACGATGCCGATGCCGGCCATCAGCAGCGGCAGCATAACCAGCTCCGGGGTGTAGGACTCGCCGGTCGCCACGCTCACGGCGCTCACGCCGAGCACCAGCGAGCCGACGATCGAGCCGACGTACGACTCGAACAGATCGGCGCCCATGCCCGCGACGTCGCCGACGTTGTCGCCGACGTTGTCGGCGATGGTCGCCGGGTTGCGGGGATCGTCCTCGGGGATGCCGGCCTCGACCTTGCCCACCAGGTCGGCGCCGACGTCGGCGGCCTTGGTGTAGATGCCGCCGCCCACACGCGCGAAGAGCGCGATCGAGCTGGCGCCGAGCGAGAAGCCGGTGAGCACCGTGACCACCCGGTGGAGATCCGCCTGCGGCGCGCCGGAGTCGAACATCGCGGTATAGAGAAGGAACAGCAGCGTCAGGCCGAGCACGCCGAGTCCGACGACGCAGAAGCCCATCACGGCGCCGCCCGAGAACGCGACCGCGAGCGCCGGGTTGAGACCTTTACGCGCGGCGGCGGTGGTGCGCACGTTGGCGGCAGTCGCCACCCGCATGCCGAAGAAGCCCGCCAGGCCGGAGCAGACGGCGCCGACCAGCAGCGAGACCCCGACCAACCAGGAGCTCTCGGGGTTCGAGGCGTTGGCCCAGGCCAGCAGCGCCGCGACCACCAGCACGAAAATGGCCAGCACCTTGTACTCGCGAGCCAGGAAGGCCATCGCGCCGTCGCGGATGTGACCGGCGATCTCGCGCATCTTGTCGGTGCCGGTGTCCTGCTTGTTGATCCAGTTGCTGCGTACGAAGGCGTAAAGAAGCCCCAGCACACCGCAGCCCGCGATCAGGTAGAGCATCGTCGACTGTTCCATTCTCTTCCCTCCAATCGCCGCCGCGTCTTTGCGGCGCCGACGCGCTTCAGTTGTTGAATCTGTTCATCGTCCGTTCAGCGCCGTGCGCGAGCCAGCTCTCACAAGCGTCGGCCGCGCGCTCGACCATCTCTCGCACCGGCTGGCGCTCTGAGGCTGCGAACGGTTCGAGCACAAACTTCACGAGATCTCTCGTGTCATCTTCTTCAGGTCCGATACCCAACCGTAGGCGAGGTACCCGATCGGTATTCAAACTTTGGAGAATCGATTCCATGCCGCGGTGGCCGCCCGGGCTGCCGTGACTTCGCAGGCGCAGGGCCGACAGCGGCAGATTCACCTCGTCGAACACCACCAGGATGTCGGCCGGCTCGAACCCACGCCGCTCGACCAGACAGCGCGCCGCGTAACCACTGCGATTCATGTATGTCTGGGGTATGCCTAGGGTCACCTCGGCGTGCTCGGCGAGCAGCGTGTTGCATTCCAGCCGCGAAAGACTCACCGACCGCCGGCGCGCCAGCTCCTCCACCACCTCGAACCCGACGTTGTGCCGGGTGTCTCGATAGCGGTCGCCGGGGTTGCCGAGGCCGAGGATCAGCCGTCGCGGTGTTTCCGCCGCGCCGTTCGAAACGGTTGTCATCACGCGCCCTGCGCACCGAGCTCGAGGAGCCTATCCGGCGTCCTCGTCCTCGGCTTCCTTGCCCTTGCCGATGACCTCGGGCTCGGCGGCCTGGGCCTCGATCAGCAGATCGCCCCCGTCGCCTTCGGCCTCGAGCTCCTCGATCTCGGCCGCCACACGGCTGTGCGAAACCGAGACGATCACCTGCTCGCCGTCGTCCAACAGCTCGACGTCGTCCGGGATCGACAGGTCCTTGGCCTCGATGTGATCGCCGATCGCGAGCTCGCTGACGTCGATCTCGATTGACTGCGGAATGTTGTTCGGCAGGCATTCGACCTCGACCTCGCGCGTGACGAAGTCGAGCACGCCGCCCTCGATCCTGACGCCGATCGGCTCGCCGTTCAGCTCGATCGGCACCTGCACCTTGACCTTCTCTTTGAGGTCGATGCGCTGGAAGTCGATGTGGATGATGCGCCGGCTGATCGGATCGACCTGGAGATCGCGAATCATCGCGTGCCGCGACGACTTCGTGCCATCCAGCTCGAGCTTGAAGACCGCGTTCTCGCCGCCGCCCTTCTTGAGCAGCTCGAGCAGCCTCTTGCGCTCGATGGTGATCGCCACCGGATCTTTCTTGTCGCCATAGACGACCGCCGGCACATCACCCCCCGCGCGCAACTGGCGGTTCGCGTTCTTGCCGGTCTTCTCTCTCTTCGCCACTCTGATGTTCATCTCACTCATGATGTCTCTTCCTTGGAAACACTAGACAAAGAGGGAGCTCACTGAGCTGTCCTCGTGGATCCTCATGATGGCTTCGCCGAGGATCGGCGCCACGCTGTGAGGCTGGAGCTTGTCGCACTTGGCGAGCTTCTCGTCTAGAGGTGTCGTATTGGTGATCAGGACCCGCTCGATCGGTGACGCCTCGATGCGCTCGATCGCCGGGTCCGAAAGGACTGCGTGAATTCCAGCCGCGAACACCCGCGCGGCGCCGTGCTTCTTCAGCGCCTCGACGCCCTTGGTCAGGGTACCGGCGGTGTCGATGATGTCGTCGAGGATCAGCGTGGTGCGGCCTTCGACGTCGCCGATCACGTGCATGACCTCGGCTTCGTTGGCGGCGACCCGGCGCTTGTCGACGATCGCCAGCCCCGCCTGGAGACGCTTGGCGATCGCGCGCGCGCGCTCGACGCCGCCGGCGTCCGGCGACACGATCGTCAGCTCGGGCAGGCCGAGGCCGCGAATCGCCTCGAGGATGACCGGTGCGGCGAACAGATGGTCGACGGGTACGTTGAAGAACCCCTGGATCTGACCGGCGTGCAGATCGAGCGTCAGGATCCGATCGGCGCCGGCGGCGGAGATCAGATCGGCCACCAGCTTCGCCGTGATCGGCACCCGCGGCGCGTCCTTCTTGTCCTGCCGCGCGTAGCCGTAGTAGGGAATCACCGCCGTCACCCGGTTGGCCGAGGAGCGCTTGAACGTGTCAAGCATGATCAGCAGCTCCATCAGGTTCTCGTTGACCGGGTTGCAGACCGGCTGAAGCACGAACACGTCGCGCCCGCGCACGTTCTCGCGAACCTGACAGAAGATCTCGCCGTCGGCGAAGTTGTTGAGCTCGATCGCGCCGAGCGACGTCTCGAGATAGTCGCAGATCTCCTGCCCCAGACCGGGGTGGGCGCGGCCGCTGAAAACTCTCAAATCACGGTGCATGGGTTGGGTTCCTGAGCCGAATTGCGGGGGTGATGGCTGGGGCGGGAGGATTCGAACCTCCGAATGCCGGCTCCAAAGGCCGGTGCCTTAAGCCACTTGGCGACGCCCCAAAAAGGTCCTGTTCTTCAGTAGGTTGCGCGCGCCTCCAACGTGGCTACCTGTTGCTCTACTTTACGAGTTCCAGAAGGAGTCCCGGAGATGCATCTCGGTGACCTCCTCGAGACTCTTGGAATGCTCCTCAGCGGGCTCCTCATTGACCGGCGGCGCCAGCTGCTCCGGCGCGGCGGCCAACTCGACCGGTTCTGCCCGGGTCTCAGCCTCCGCGACAACGTCGTCGTCGGCCGCCTCTGCCACGTCGTCGTCGGCCTTCGCATGCGCTGCCCGCAGCGCCTGCTGGTAGTCGTCGAGAATCAGGCGCTCGAGCATCTGCCGGGTCTCATTGTTGAGCGGGTGAGCCACATCTTTGAACTTGCCATTCTTCTTACGTCGGCTCGGCATGCTGATGAACAGCCCCTCCCGACCCTTGATCACCTTGATGTCGTTCACCATGAAGCAACTGTCGATCACGATCGAGACGAACGCTTTGAGCTTCTCTTCCTCAACCGGGAAGACCTTTATCTCGGTCACCTGCATCAGCCCAGCCCCCCAAGGAAAGACGATTCAGAGTGGAGCCGACGCGCCCGAGCGTGCGAGATTTCACCACGACAGTCCCCTTCGGCAATCGCTCCTCTAGCTGCCGGGTGGACGTCTTGCTGTCGAAAAAGGCGAAAAAGCTTGCTCCGGTGCCCGATAGCAGCGCTGAGCTAGCGCCCGCGTCGAACAACGAATTATATACCTCCCTGAGCAAGGGAACCCAGCCCATAACCGCCCTTTCCAAATCGTTGCGACCGACGACGGCCGCAGCGCTCGGGACCCTCTCCCCCTGGGCAAGAGCCACAATGCTAGAGGGCAGCGGTTTTGCTGTCAAATTGGGCATTCGGGCGAAAGCCTCCGCGGTCGACACCGAGACCGGCGGCGTCACCACCCAGACTTCGGTCTCAGGCAGGTCGGGCAGCGGCACGATCTCGTCGCCCCGACCGAAGCCGAGCGCCGTGCCACCGACCAGGAAGAACGGGACGTCGGCCCCCAGGTCACGCGCGGCGCTCCACAGTTCACCTGTAGTGGCGCGGCCGAAGTGATCGTTCAAGGCCGCCAGCACCGTGGCGGCATTGCTGCTGCCGCCGCCCAGCCCACCACCGACCGGCAAGCGCTTGCGGAGCTCGATTCGCAGCCCTTGGGCCGGCGGAAAGCGCTCGAAGTAGAGCTCAGCGGCGCGCGCCGCGAGATTGTCGAGGCCTGACGGTGCGCGCCCCTCGATCACTTCGAGGCTCAACCCCGTATCGGCCAGCTCCAATCGTAGAAGGTCGTGCTCGGCGATCGTCTGGAAGAGCGTTCGCAGCTCGTGGTAGCCGTCAGTCCGACGGCCGACCACCTGCAGGTGCAGGTTGATCTTCGCGAAGCTGCGGAAGGCTCCAAGCATCACAGTTGACGAGAGAATATCCGGCCGGAGGCTCGAGCAGCTCGGCACCCGGCGAAAGCGCTTCGCTCGCGGTCTCGCGCCAGCGAAATTGTGAGCCGCCGCGATGTGAGAGCACGCCACCACCTCGCCCCTGAGCCAGCCACCAGAGAGAAGGCTCGCCCTGGTCATCCCAGAGCGTCCAACTCGCCAGCTCGCCCTGTTCGCGGCGCGCGGTCCAGCGACGGCCGTCGCGGTCGGTCAGATCCAGCTGGTCGTCAGGTTGAGCCTCAGCGCTGGACACCGGCAGTCGACCGAGGAGCACGCTGGGCAGCATCTCCACCGGCAGCGGCGCGAGCGCGGCTTCGGGCACCCGTACGTCGGCTCCAGTCGCGCAGTACTCGGCCAACCGGTGATCCACGACCAGCGTCTCGCTCGCCGCCAGCGCCAGGGTCCAGATCGCGCGCCCGAACGAGTCGGAGGCGGCTAGCGAGAACCGGTCGACCGCGCCGAGACGCAACACCAGGCGCAGCCCGCCGCCCCCCTGGTCGCCCTCGTAGCGAACCCGATAGAGCCGCTGGGTTCCGAGTGCCTCCTCGGGAATCGGCGCTGCCGACACCGACGCGGTACCCGTTCCTCGTGCTCCTGGGACCGGCGCGCCTACCGGGGCGGACGCGCAGCCCACCAGGAGGCCGACCAGCGCTGGAGCGGCCAGGCGCCTCAGAGGCTGCCGTCCAGCTCCTCGAGCTTGCGCCGCACCTGCTCCAGGTTGTCGCCGTCGAGATCCACCGCGCGCAGGTAGTAGTGGCGGGCCTGATCGAGCTCCCCCACCGCCTGATGCAGGTCGCCCAGATGCTCGACGATCACGGCGTCGTCGGGGACCAGCTCCGCCGCCCGCTCGAGGTTGTCGCGCGCCTCACCGAAGCGCCCGAGCTGATAGTAGGCCCAGCCCAGCGAGTCGAGGTAGGCGCCGTTGTCGGGCTCGAGCTCCACAGCCCGGTTGACCAGCTCGAGCGCCTCCTGAAGGTTCTGTCCCTGCTCGGTCCACATGTATCCGAGGTAGTTCAGCGCCGGCGCGAACTCGGGATCCAACGACAACAGTCGCTTGAACTCTCCTTCGGCCTGGGGCAGTTGTCCGGTGCGCTCGTAGGCGGCTCCGAGCCAGAAGAGCACCTGCAGGGAGTCGGGCAAACCCTCGCGGGCCTGCAACAGGACCGGGATCGCGTCGCGGTGACGCTCGGCGCGCTGGTAGACCTCGGCCGCGAGCAACAACGACTCCTGGTCGCCCTGCTCGGTGAGCCGGCTGATCTGCACTGCCGCCTCCGCATCGCGCGCCTGACTGAAGAGGATCTCGGCTCGCTTGGCGGTGGAGCGCGCGGCCAACGCGGAATCGCCATCGATCTCCGCCAGTACAGCCAATGCTTCGTCGGAACGGCCCAGCCGATAGAGCGCCTCGCCACGCAGCAGGCGCGCCTCCTCGCCGAGTTCGTTGTCGGCGTCGAGCAGGTCGCGAGTGGCGACCACGACCGCCTGCCAGTCTCCGGCGCGGACTCCGACTCCGGCCAGCTCCAGGCGCGCGGTCTGAGCCTGTCGCGCCCGACCGGCGTCCTCGAGGATCGCCGCCGCCTTGGCGAGCCCGGCCGCGGCCTCGCCGCTGCGCCCCTGCCGCTCACGCAGCTGGGCCAAGGCGAGTTGGAACTGAAGGTTGTCCGGCTGCTCGTCCGCGAGCGCACTGACCACCTCCTCGGCGTCGCCCAGACGCCTGAGATCCATGAAGATCATCGCCCGCAGGTAACGGACCTGAAGCTCTTCCGGGCTGCTCTCGAGAATCTCGTCGACCACCTCGAGCGCGCGCTCGCTGTCGCCGCTGCGATAGAGCTCGAGCGCCAGCTGCCGCTGGATGTCGAGGTTGTCGTCGTCATCGCTGACGACCTCGCCCAGAGTCGTCGCGGCGCCTTGGTGATCGCCACGTTCGCTCTGCAGCCGCGACAGCAACATCCTGACC
>JAJCXP010000355.1 GCA_029263375.1 Acidobacteriota bacterium
TTTTATTCGGGGGATGATACGCCCGCCCTGGGGCGGGCAGTGTGAGACCCGCCACGCCCACCGCGCGAACCGGCCGACGGGGCGCTCGCCTACGCGAGCGCCGCCGCGGACCTGATGAGACGCGACGTCCGGCCTGGGATCGACTACGACCGCGGGCCAGTGATTCGCACGTCGGCCTCGCGCCAGGCTCGCTCGAAGCGCTCGCGCACGGCCAGAGCCTCCTCGTGCCGCTCCTGCGCGGTCAGCGCCTGCCAGAGACCGTAGAGCGCGTAGCCGTTCTCGGGATTCTTCTCGAGATCCCGGTAGAAGACCGTCTCGGCCTCGCGCGGCAGGCCGGCGTCGACCAACAGACCGCCGAGCGTGTGACGCACCGGCGCGAACCAGGACGGAGGCTCGTTGTAGAGCTGGCCGTCCTCGAGCCGCAGGGCGCGCTCGGCGTGACCGATCGCCTCGTCGAAACGGCCGCGCTGGGCGGAGATCTCGGCGCTCAGGAGCTCGCGGCCGATGGTCAGCAGGGTGCCGGCGTCGCTGAAGCCGATCACCACCTCGGCCGATCGCCGGTGGCGCTCGACCCGCTCCAGAGCTTTGAGCTCTTGCTGCGCGGCGCGCACGCTCTTGATGCGCAGGAGCGCCATGCCGCGCGCATAGTGCCACATGCCGGTGAGGAACGGCTGGTCGGCGCGCGGACGTGGCTCGTCGAGGATCTCGCGCCACATGCCGAAGCGCACGAGCGCCGAGAGCGGCATGCTCGAGAAGGTCTCGAACAGCGCCCAGGTGTCGCCCGCGCCGTCGTCGGGTACGTGTGCCGCCACCTTACGCGCGGCGGCGAGCGCGTCCTGGCTGCGGCCGTCCATCGCCGCCGCCCAGACCAGGAAGTGGACGTTGTGCGGGTAGTAGGTCAGCGGATAGATGCCCTGGCTGAGGCACTGCGTGAAGTACTCCTCGTCGGCACCGGCGGCGCGGATGTTCGCGTCGTAGGCCTCGCGATAGCGCCCCACCTGCATGTAGATGTGCGACGGCATGTGCTCCAGGTGACCGGCGGCGGGCGCCAGGCCGCGCAGCAGATCCGCCGCGCGCTCGGCGCGCCAGGCGTCGACCGGCTCGAACAGGTGAATGTAGTAGTGCAGCGCGCCCTCGTGCTGGGGGTCGAGCTCGATCACGTGCTCGAGAATCTGACCGACGCGCTCGGTGTTGTCGAGCGGTCGACCGTCCGGCGTCCAGTAGTTCCAGGGCGACGTGTTCATCAGTGAGGAGGCGTAGAGCGTACCGATGTGGGTGTCGTCCGGATAGGCGTCATAGACCCTGCCCATGGCGACGGCGTAGGCGCCGTCGAGAGGCGCGCGCTGGGCGGCCGGTTCGGCCGCGTAGCGCTCGGCCAGGGCCTCGATCAACGCGCGCTCCTTGGCGCTCGCCCCATCCTTCCTCTCGAGCGCCATCTGGATCGCCTGATACGCCTGGGCGCCGGCCTCATGGTCCATCGCAAGGTTCAGATTCGGTCCGAGCACCAGCGCCCAGCCCCAGTAGGCCATCGCCAAGTCGGGGTCGAGCCGCGCGGCCTCCTTGAAGGCACGCATCGCCTCGGTGTGGTTGAAGCCGTAGGTGAGCGCGATGCCCTGGTCGAAGAAGCGCTGGGCCTCCGCCGAGGAGGTGGTGACGGCGAAATGGTTGTCGCCCATGCCCTCGAGCAGCGGCGCGATCGGGCCGTCGGCCTTGCGCGGATCCTCGGCGAGGGCCCGCGTGTCGTGTGAGTTCGAGTGCGCAGCCTGAGCCGGGCTCAGCGCCGGGACAACTGCCAGCACTGCCGTGAGCACGATGTGGGGGAGGTGGTTCTTGATACGTTGCATGGACTTCTCCTTTCGAAAGCTCGTTCTGAGCTTGCCAGCTAGATGACTTCGAGACGTAGGTGGTTGGAACCGGGCAGCCGATCGAGGAACTCCTCGACGATCGCGCCGACCCGGTCGGCGTGGGTCAGGGGCGCCATGTGGCCGGCGCCCTCGATCGATTCATGTCGCGCCCGCGGCCAGACCTCGCGCAGGGCGTTCATCACTCCGTGGGCGGCGGCCGTGGTCTGGTCGCCCTCGATCAGCAGGACCGGGCAGTCGAGAGCCGCCAGCTCGATCGCCGAGGCGCCCCACGGCTCGAAGGCCGTCGGCAGCTCCACGCGCAGCTTGGTAGTACCCGCGAGCACCGTCCTTTGCACCCGCTCCTCCATCCGGTCGTACGCTCCCGGACCGATCCAGTACTCGGTAAAGGCGCGTGCCGCCGCGTCGGCCTCGCCGTTCTCGGCGTGCTCGACGACGCGTGTCGCAACCGTGCGGATCCAATCATACTCCTGCGACCTACCCCACGATTCGAGCAGGTGGAAGAGCGGCGGCTCGATCAGGGTGAGCGAGCACACCCGGCTCGGCTGCCTGGCGGCGAAGCGCGCCAGTACAGCCGCGCCGAAGGAGTGGCCGACCAGATGAACCGGCCCGCCGGCGCGAGCGGCGACGGCGGCGATGATCGCCACCTCGTGCTCCATCAGCGGCCGGTCACCCCGGAAGGCTCCGGTCCGCCCGTAGCCGAGATGATCCGGGGCCAGCAGCCGGTAGCGACCGCTCAGCCGACCGAACAGATCGCGCCACTGGGCGCTGCTGCCGGCCGAGCTGTGACCGAGCACGACCGCCGGGCCGGAGCCCCCGTCGCGGTAGTGGACGTCAACTTCATGGACTTTGAGGTACGGCATGGTGACCCTCTACTCATGAATAGGCAGAACGCTCCAGAAAGGGGCCAGATCGGACCCTCATCCTGGAAGCGAGATCGCGAGCTGGATCGAGTCACCGGCGGTGGTCCGAACAGGTCCGGGATCCGCCGAGCGCCGATCGAGCCGGGCTCGGACTCCCCTGCGGTGGCCGGATCGCCTCCGGGTGATGCCGACCCGTCAGAAGATCGACTCGCCGGTCCGAGTCGTCAGCAGCTCGAGCGCCCGCGTGCCGGCGAGCGAGTTGCCGCTCGGATCGAGACCTGGGGACCAGACGGCGACGCACCAGCGCTCCGGCAGCACCGCTACGATCCCACCTCCGACGCCGCTCTTGCCGGGCAGACCGACCCGGTAGGCGAAGTCGCCGGCCGAGTCGTAGACCCCGCAAGTAAGCAATAGCGCGTTCGTGCGCTTGGCAAGACTCGGCGTCAGCAGCTGTCGGTCGTCGCACGGCGACTTTCCGCCCTGGGCCAGAAACTGGAACGCCGCGGCGAGCTGACTGCAGGTCATCGCCAGCGAGCAGTGGTGCACGTAGAGGTCGAGCACCGACTCGATCGAGCTCTCCAGGTTGCCGAAGCTCTTCAGGAAGTGGGCGAGCGCGGCGTTGCGATCGCCCCACGCGCGCTCGGAGCGCACGACCTCCTGGTCGTACTCGACTTCGTCGCTTTCGCAGAGCCGGCGCACGAACTCCAGCACCTCGCCCTTGGCGTCCTCGAGGTGTGAGAGCAGCGCGTCGGCCACGACCAGAGCGCCGGCGTTGATCAACGGGTTCCGAGGGATCCCGTTCTCGGTCTCGAGCTGCACGAGCGAGTTGAAGGCGGTGCCCGACGGCTCCCTGCCGACCCGCCGAAAGAGCTCCTCGCCCTCGAGCCCGAGCGCCATCGTCAGAGTGAATACCTTCGAAATGCTCTGGATCGAGAAGCTCTCGTCGGCATCGCCGACCTTGAAGGTCTCGCCGGCCACCGTCCGCAGCGCCATCCCGAAGCGGTCGGCCGGGACGCGGCCGAGCGCCGGTATGTAGTCCGCAACGCGGCCGGCGCCCACCTGAGGTAGAACCTCCTGGTGAATCTCGTCGAGGATCGCTTGATAGTCCGGTCTCGTCGACATGGCCAGAGCGTGACAGAACGAGCCCGTCGATGACTAGCCGGCCTCTGTAGCGGCATGTTGGTGAGTCAAGAAGAAAAAAGGGCCCGGCCCACGGCGACGCGCGGACCGGGCTACTGGAGGAGGGAGCTCACTTGGTCTTGGTCTCGACGACCACGCGGACGCCCTGCTGGTCACGGAACAGAGTCGAGGCGGCACCGATGATCTGCTCGCCGCCGTGGAGGTTCGGGAACCAGAACACCGGGCTCTCGGACTTCGCCGGACCCGGCAGATGAACCGCGAACTGGATGTCCTCACAGACGTTCGGTCCGCCGAGATCCTGACAGCCGGGATCCAGGAATCGGGTGATCTGCTCGAGCTCCTTGCCCGAGATGCGCCGGCCGTGACTGCGCACGACGATGTGGATCTCGGCTTTCTCGGCGTCGATGAGACCCGGGCCGCCGAGCAGTTCGTCGGCGAAGCGGCGAGATTGCTCGTTGAGCGACGCCACCAACTGGACCTTGCCCTTGGCTTTCGCCAGCTGTCCGGAGGCGTAGACCACCGACGCCGCAACCTCGGGATCGAGCAGGTCGTCCTCGCCGCAGCCATCGGTGCAGGCCTCGGGGTTGTTGAAGATGACCCACCAGAGCGTGATCGCCTCACGCCCGCCGGCGTGCGCCGGCGCCAGCGCGGTAAGCGCGCCGGTCAGGGCGAGCAGCGCCACGATCAGGAGCCGGTGAATCGAGCTGCGGGACGATGTTCGTTTACCTTCGAGTTTCATGGGTTCTCCGATTCAGTGGAGTCGCGACATTCAGCTGTCGTCGACGTGCCGGCGGCTTCTGCCGGCTGTTCTCTCTCTCCCTTATCAATAGGCGAAGCGGAGTCAGAAAGGGCCACGGCGCGACTTCGACGGGCCGAGCGCGGGTCGAGCAGTGCGCACAACCGGCCTTCGGAGTCCGATGGAACCCGCGAGCTGTGGCTCTGGCTGTTACTCATGACCAGTAAGCGAGAGTCGAGCGCGAATCGGATCAAGCGATCTGCGTCTTCACCCGCGGGGAGCTAACCCGCCCTTCTCACCTCGCCGCTACTGCGAGGCCGTAGGTCACTGAATCTGCGGTGCTATCCGGTTGCGGTCGGGCTAGCGCGAAAGGACGATCTCGTCCACGATCACCGAGCCGTCGGCGCCGGCCGGCGCACCCTCGGGTAGGCCGAGCTCGAGCGCCTTCATCCGGAGGTCGCCGGTGCTCAAGTCGGTCAGATCGCCGCGCCTTCGCAGGTTCTTGAGCAGACGCACCGAACCGTCGGCGCTGCCGAGAGCCGAGGCTGCAGTCCACTCGAGGTCGATCTGCACCGACCTGCTCCTGGCGAGCTTGAAGCTGCCAACCAGGCGCTCACCGAGGACGGTGTCCGTGGCGTAGATCTCGATCCGGAAGCGTTTCGGCGCCACCTGTGCCGCGCTCACGCGCGCGAGGGTCGTCTTGCCGTCGCGCCAGGTGGCGACGTCCGCCGCATCGCCGTCCAGATCGAGCCCGGAGAGCTCGATCACGAAGCTGGTCTCGAGCCGTCTCTCGCCGCCCAGCTTGCGCTTGATCGCCGAGTCGCCTCCCGGCACCACCACGACCGACGCCGCGAACCCGGATCGCCCGAGACCCGACGGCGCGAGCCCCGGCTCGATCAGCTCGACCGCGCCGCGCCGCTTCCAACCGGCGAAGGTCCCGGTCTCGAAACCCGAGGCGAGCAGCTCGCGGCTCACGAGCTTGTAGACCGTGCCGGCGGTGCGGTCGACCACGTAGAGCTCGCCGGCGTCGTCCCGTCCGAAGGTGACGATGTTGAGTCCGCTGCGCTCGAGGAAACGCGAGACCCAGACGCCGTTCGCGTTCGGCGCCGCGGCCCAGATGTTGCCGGAGCAGAAGTCGCCGTAGAGGTAGTGACCGGCGATGGTCTTCGCCGCGCTCCCCCGATAGCCGTAGCCGCCCGTGATCGAACAGCCGACGTCGTGCTCGTACTCGACGACCGGCGACGTCAGGGCGACGTCTTCGCAGCCGGTCGCGGGCTCGAAGCAGAACGAGCCCTCCTTCCTACGCCAGCCGTAGTTCTCGCCTCCCGGGCTGCCCGCCGGCTGAAAGTTGACCTCCTCGGCCTGGTCCTCGCCGACGTCTGCGACGAACATGTCACCCGTGGCGGAATCGAAGCTCATCCGCCAGGGATTGCGGAGCCCGTAGGCCCAGATCTCGTCACGGGCGCCCGCCACTCCGAAGAACGGATTGCCGGCCGGCGCCACCGCCGGAATCGTGTCCACGTCGTAGCGCAGGATCTTGCCGAACGGGCTGCCGAGGTTCTGGGCGTTGTCGTCCGGATCGCCGCCGCTCGAAGCGTCGCCCATCGTCAGATAAAGGTAGCCATCCGGACCGAACGCGATGTCACCGCCCTTGTGGTTGCCGGCGGGCAGATCGAAGACCACCGCCAACGCCTCGGACGACGCCCGGGCGCGATTCGGGTTGTTGTTCTGCACCCGGTAGCGCGCGATCGTCGTATGACCCGAGAGACTCACATAGTTGGCAAAAACGAAGCCGTTGTCCTCGAAGTCGGGGTGGAACGCCAGACCGAGGAGGCCGTTGCCTCCCCCATCTCGGACCCGATCCGAGATGTCGAGAAACGGCTCCGCGACGACCTCGCCGTCGTCGATCACCCAGACCCGACCGCCCTGCTCGGCCAGGAAGAGACGCCCGGATCCGTCGCCGGCGGCGGCCAACACGGTCGGGCTCTCGAAGCCGGTGGCGACGAGGTCGAGGTCGAAGCCGGCGTGGGCGACCGTGGCCAGCCCCAGCCCTGCCAAGGCGAGTAAAGCGAGTCTCCGTGTGACATGTGCAGCGACAGGTGCCAGGTGAATGTTCCTCCGCAACTCATGGTATCCCTCGACACGACAGGGTCGTCTTCCCGAAACCGAGATCGAGTCGCTGTGTCATCTGAGGAAACACCCGGGGGGCGCCGGACTAGGCAGGACAGCTAGAATGCCGGCTCCAGGTGGCACGAACCTGGCGTGCCGGAGACAAGCTACGCCCGTCCGGGCGTGCAACCTTCGCCACCGAATCGGAGTACAAGAGTGTTCGAGCAGATGCACTACCAACCACGCCGAAACGGCAGCTCCTTCCTCGCTATCTGCGCCCTCCTGGTCGCGGGCTCCGCACTCGCGGCCGACTGGCCGCAGTACCGCGGCCCGAATCAGGACGGCCGCTCGGCCGAGACCGGGCTGATCGGCTCGTGGCCGGCCGAAGGCCCGACGGAGCTCTGGCGCTTCCCGCTCGGCGACGGCTACTCCGGGATGGCGATCAGCGACGGCCGTGTCTTCACGATCTTCGGCTCCGGCTCGGACGAGCTCGCGGTGGCCCTGGATGCCGCGACCGGCAAGGAGATCTGGCGCTTCCGGACCGACGCCAACCGGCGGGATTCGCAGGGCAGTGGCCCGCGCGCGACGCCGACGGTGGACGGCGATCTGGTCTACCTGTTGAGCGCCAACGGCAAGCTCCACGCACTGAAGGTGGG
This sequence comes from Acidobacteriota bacterium, assembly GCA_029263375.1. GTDB lineage: Bacteria > Acidobacteriota > Thermoanaerobaculia > Multivoradales > JAHEKO01 > JAHEKO01. Next base: position 7,367 of record JAJCXP010000355.1, read on the forward strand.
CGACGGCAAGCCGGCCTGGAGCAAGGATCTGGTCGCCGAGCTCGGCGCCAAGGTGCCGCGGTGGGGGGTCTCGACGTCGCCCCTGGTCGAAGGCGATCTGCTCCTGATCGACGCCGGCGGCAAGCCGGGATACTCGCTGGTCGCTCTCGACAAGGCCAGCGGCGCCGTGCGCTGGCACTCGGAGACCGACCGGCCCGGATACGCGGTGCCGCTCGCGGTGACCGTCGACGGCGTGCGCCAGATCCTGTTCTTCACCGGCTCGTCGCTGGTATCGGTAGCGCCGGCGGACGGCCGGGTCTACTGGCGTCACCCCTGGAAAACTTCTTACGACGTGAACGCGGCGATGCCGGTGTTCGTACCTCCTGACAAGATCTTCATCTCGACCTCGTACGACAAGGGCGCTGCTCTGTTCGAGATGAGCGCCGGCGACGGCAAGGTCGGGAGCCGGGAGATCTGGCGTGGCCGCGTCATGAAGAACCACTTCAACAGCTCGGTGCTCGTCGGCGAGCACCTCTACGGCTTTGATGACGGCACGCTGAAGTGCATCGAAGCCACTACCGGCGAGGAGCTTTGGGCCAAGCGCGGTTTCGCCAAAGGCTCGCTCCTCGCAGCCGACGGCAAGCTCGTGGTGCTCGGAGAGAAGGGGCAGCTGGCGATCGTCGCGGCGACACCTGACGGCTACCGCGAGCTGGCCAAGCACCAGCTGTTCGACGCCAAGACCTGGACCATGCCCAGCCTCTCCGACGGACGGTTGTTCGTCCGCAGCCAGGGAGAGCTCGTCGCACTCGCAATCGGCGCCTCGTCCAACTGAATCCAACGGAACTTCCGACACGAAAGCTAGGTCAGACGAACCATGAACTATCTTCACTCACGCCTCGCCGTCGCGCTTCTAGTCGGCTCCTTCCTTCCGGCCACGCTCACCCTCGCCCAGGACGATCCGGCCGAGGAGACTGACGAGCCACCGGCCGCAACCCAGAAGGACGAGCTGTTCGTTCGGGACAGCATGCCGTTCATCCCGACCTCGAACACGATCGCCACCAAGCTGCCGGTCGAGCTGCGCTGGACGCCCGCCAACGTCGGCGTGGTGCCCGCCGAGCTCATCGACGAGCAGAACAACCTGGTGCTGACCGACGCC
>JAJCXP010000356.1 GCA_029263375.1 Acidobacteriota bacterium
GACAGCCCGGATACGAACTTCATCCAGAACGGCTCTCCGGACGCCGTTGCGCTCATGTTCGGCGGCTCGATCGTCGACACCGTGAGCTACGAAGGCGACGTCGCCGGCTTCGTCGAGGGCTCGGGCTCGGGGCTCGAGGACGATCCGAACGACGACAACAGCGGCATCTCGCGCTTCCCGGACGGCGTCGACACCGACATGAACAACGTCGACCTGAGCCCGCGCTGCATCACCCCGGGCGCCGCCAACTCGGCCGACAGCGCGAACTGTCCGGTGCCGGGGCCGCCGCAACTGGTCATCAACGAGATCGACTACGACCAACCGAGCACGGATTTCGCTGAGTTCGTCGAGATCTTCAACGCCGGCAACGGCGTAGCGGACCTTACCGGCGTCACCCTCGAGCTGATCAACGGCACCGACTCGCTGCCGTACGACACGGTCGCGCTGCCATCGATGACGCTGCTCTCCGGCGACTACTTTGTGGTCTGCGCCGATGCACTGACGGTTCCCGAGTGTGACCTCGAAGGGTTCAGCTCGGTCCAGAATGGCGCGCCCGACGCGGTTGCCCTGATCTTCGAGGGTGGCATCGTCGACACGGTCAGCTACGAAGGCGACGTCACCGGCTTCGTCGAAGGCTCCGGTGCGGGGCTCGAGGACTCCGGCGTCACCGGTGAGGACAACAAGGGCATCTCGCGGCTGCCGAACGGCGTCGACACGGAGATGAACAACCTCGACCTGACGTTCGTTTGCGTCACTCCGGGGCGACCCAACAGCTCGCAGACCTCCGGCTGCGGCGCCACTGGACCGGTGTTCGAGATCTTCGAGATCCAGGGCGCCGGCGCTTCGGTCAACTTCGAGGACGAGACGGTGGCGACGGTTGACAACACCGTCACCGCGGTCGGTCCTGACGGCTTCTTCATCCAGACGCCGGACGCCCGCACCGACGGCGACATCGACACGTCGGACGGCATCTTCGTCTTCACCGGCGGCGCCCCGGCGGTCGCCGTGGGCGACTCGGTAGACGTGACCGGCTCCGCTACCGAGTTCTTCGACTTCTCGGAGCTGGGCGGCTCGCCGACCGTGGCCGTCAACTCCGCGGGCAATCCGTTGCCTTCGATCGTGACCTTTGACGCCACCGTGCCTTCGCCCGACCCGAACGCGCCCAGCTGCGCGATCGAGTTCGAGTGTTACGAGGGCATGTTGGTCGAGATCGTCGGTGGGTCCGTGACCGGCCCGAATCAGGGGTTCGGAACCGACCCGATCGCCGAGGTGTACATCACCGCGGCGCCGAGTCGAACCTTCCGCGAGCCGGGCATCGAGTTTCCCGGCGAGCCGGGCTTCCCGATCTGGGACGGCAATCCCGAGGTGTTCGAGATGGACGTGGACGCTCTCGGCCTGCCGAGCGACATCATCCCCGGCGGCTCGAGCTTCGACGCACAGGGCGTGATCGGCTTCGAGTTCGGCGGCTACGAGTTGTTTCCGACGTCGCTCACGGTTACGCCGGCGACGGTCCCCGATCCGGTTCGCATGCGCGAGCCGGGTGAGTTCACGGTCGGGTCGCTCAACCTGTTCCGGCTCTTCGACGACATCGACGATCCGTCCGACGTCAACTTCTTCGGCGACATACGCAACGACACGGTGGTGACCGCCCTCGAGTACGCGACCCGTCGAGCGAAGTTCGCCAGCTACATCGTCGACGTGCTCGACTCACCCGACATCCTGGCGGTTCAGGAGGCCGAGAAGCTCGGCGTGCTGCAGGACCTGGCCGCCGACATTACGGCGCTCGACCCGACAGTGATCTACACGGCGCACCTGATTGAGGGCAACGACATCGGCACGATCGACGTCGGCTTCATGGTGCGCGACTCCGTCGTCGTCGATAGCGTGACCCAACTCGGCTTGACCGAAACGTTCATCAATCCGGTCGACGGTCTGCCGGACGTTCTCAACGACCGGCCGCCGCTCCAGATCGATGCCCGCTGCCAGGTCGATGGCGTCGAGACGCCGGCGACGGTGATCGTCGTTCACGGCCGCTCGCTGAGCGGCATCGACGACCCCGACGGCCGTGTGCGCAAGAAGCGGTTCGAGCAGGCGCAGTCATTGGCCCAGAAGATCCAGGACATCCAGGTGGCGGCGCCGCTCGTGAACCTGGTCGTGGTGGGTGACTTCAACGCCTTCGAGTTCACCGACGGTTACGTCGACGTAGTGGGTCAGATCAAGGGTGGCTACGTGCCGGCCGACAATTTCGTCTGCCTCACCGAAACCTGCGACGACCTGGTCGATCCGAACCTGACCAACCTGATCGACACCATCGTGCCGGTCGAGGAGCGCTACTCGTTCATCTTCTCCGGCAACGCACAGGTCCTGGATCACGCGCTGGTCTCAGACGGTGCGCTGCCGCTGGTCTCGGGTGCCGAGTACGGACGCGGCAACGCGGACGGTGCCGAAGATCTGATCAACGACGATTCCACCCCGGTGTCGTCGTCGGATCACGACGGCCTGGTGGTCTATCTGATGAAGGACTCCGACGGCGACAAGGTCGCCGACGCTGACGACATCTGTCCGACCACCGAGATTCCCGAGGGCGCGGCGCAGATTCAGCTCGGCCCGAACCGGTACGCGCTCAAGGATGGCGACACGCTGTTCGACAAGGGCACGCCGGCGCCGGGGATCGATTTCACTACCGCCGACACGGGCGGCTGCTCGTGCAAGGAGATCACTCAGATTCTGGCGATCACGCCGCCACAACGGTTGAACATCCGCAAGTACGGCTGTCCGATCGGGCTGATGAACAGCTGGGTCAACATGGTCGGCGCGATCAGGGAGTAGCGCTCTCTTCGAGGCGCGGCGGTCGACGATCGCCGCGCCGACTGGGCTCGCCTTGGAGTAGGCTGAGCCCGATGGACGTGGAGATCGTCCGTGGACCGGACGTCGTTCCCACCCGTTACTGGCACCCGCTCGAGGACGGGCGGGTCCAGTGCGATGTCTGCCCGCGCTTCTGCAAGTTGCGCGAGGGGCAGCGCGGACTCTGCTTCGTGCGGGGCCGCCTCGACGACCAGGTCGTCCTGACCACCTACGGGCGCTCGAGCGGCTTCTGCATCGACCCGATAGAGAAGAAGCCGCTCAACCATTTCCTGCCCGGCACGCCGGTGCTGTCGTTCGGCACCGCCGGCTGCAACCTGTTCTGCAAGTTCTGCCAGAACTGGGACATTTCGAAGTCGCGCGAGGTCGACACGCTGGCCGACCAGGCGTCGCCGTCGGCGATCGCCGCCGCTGCCGCTCGGCTCGGTTGCCGCAGTGTCGCGTTCACCTACAACGATCCGGTGATCTTCCTCGAGTACGCGATCGAGGTCGCGGCGGCCTGCCGTGAGCTCGGTGTCCGTTCGGTCGCTGTCACCGCCGGCGAGATCTGCCCCGAGCCCCGAACCGAGCTGTTCGACGCCATCGATGCGACCAACGTCGACCTCAAGGCGTTCACCGAGAGGTTCTACCGCAACGTGTGTGGCGGTGAGCTTCGACCGGTGCTGGAAACCCTCGCCTACCTGGTCCA
>JAJCXP010000357.1 GCA_029263375.1 Acidobacteriota bacterium
TCCTGCTCGGGCAGATGCGCATGCAGAGCAACCCCGAGATCGTAGAGAGTCTCGAGCTGCAGAATGCGACGCTTCTCAGCGAGCGAGGAGGGGACGGCGGATGACATCTTTCGGCTGGCGGCATTGTAACCTCATAACAGGGTCTGTAATCAAATAGCCGATTGCTCACTTGGCTCTGCCCGTCCCCCACCCTTCTTGAGGTAGCCTCGGGCGCGTGAAGCCGGACGTTCCCTACTCGACTTTCGACAGCCTCGAGCTCCGAGTCGCCCGCGTCCTGAGCGCCACGCCGACCGAAGGAACCAGATCGCCGTCGGTGGAGCTGGTGCTCGATCTCGGCCCGCTCGGCGAGCGGCGCTCCGTCGGCCAGTTCGCGCTGGTGCCCGAGAGTGAGCTGGTCGGGCGCAAGGTGGTCGCCTGCTGCAACCTCGGCGTGCGCAAGATCGGCCGGTACCGGTCCGAGGCGCTGACCATGGGCACGGATCATCCGGAGTCGCCAGAGGGGCAGTCGCAGGCGATTCCGCTGTATGCGCATCCGGATGCGGTGGTCGGGGATCGCATCTACTAGATCCGGGGGGACACAATACGTAATTCGGACCGCAAGGCGGCTGCTCTCGATGTCGCCATGCGCCGACGGCCTGTCACTCTATGTTCTGCGCCCACGCGTACGAGGACTGAGCGGACGCCCCAGCTGCCGCTCTAGGCGCTCGAGGAATTCCTGCCCTCCCAGCGGCCGGCCAGATCGCTGATGCTGCCGGAGTTGATCGACCTCAGTCTGGCTGAGGTCGGAGTCCAGGAACCGCCGCCAGTTCGAGACGCGCTCTTCAAGCGGGCCTGGCTCGATGACGCTATCTGGCTCGATCTTCAGGTGGCATCGACAGCTCGAGTACGGCCACGCTTCAGCCACCTCGACCAACTCGGCCCTGACCGGATTGAGAAGGACATACCTGGCCGCAGACAGGAGATGCCGCTCATCCATCGGGAAGGAGAAGTACCTACCCTGCCAGAGACAACCGGTCCAACCCTCCCGCCGATTGATCCGTCGTGTATAGCGTCGATGAAGCTCGGACACCGCCCGAGTTAACCCACGACGATCCGTGGGCACCACGATCAGATGAACGTGGTTGGGCATCAGGCAGTAGGCCCATACGGCAACGTTCCACCGGCGCGTCACCTGGCGAAGCGTCGCGCGGTAGAAATGGTAGTCGCCAGGATTGAAGAAAGTTCGCTGACGACGGTTCCCACGTTGCGTTACGTGGTGCGGAACACCGGGGACCACTACCCGCGCAGACCGTGGCATGACAACTGGCAAGACGGAAACCGGGGCGGTCGGCTGACGGTCGGTCTGTATTACTGGTGGAATTACGTATTGTGTCCCCGGAGAATCTTCTCGAGATACCGCCCGGTAAAGCTCTCCTTCACCCCCGCGATCACCTCCGGCGCGCCTTCGGCAAGCAGCTGCCCCCCCGCCTCTCCCCCTTCGGGCCCGAGATCGATGATCCAGTCGGCGGTCTTGATGACCTCCATGTTGTGCTCGATCACGATCACGGTGTTGCCCTTGTCGACCAGCCGCTGGAGCAGGCTCAGGAGCTTGCCGATGTCCTCGAAGTGCAGGCCTGTGGTCGGCTCGTCGAGCAGGTAGAGCGTGCGGCCGGTCGAGCGCTTGCACAGCTCCTTGGCCAGCTTGACCCGCTGCGCCTCGCCGCCCGAGAGGGTCGTCGCCGGCTGACCCAGGCGAATGTAGCCGAGGCCGACTTCGTCGAGGGTGTCGAGGATGCGCGCGATCGCCGGGATGTTCTCGAACACCTCGCGCGCCTGCTCGACCGACAGATCGAGGATCTCGGCGATGTTGCGGCCGCGGTAGCGCACCGCCAGGGTCTCACGGTCGTAACGGCCGCCGCCGCAGACCTCGCAGGTGACGTAGATGTCGGGCAGGAAGTGCATCTCGATCTTGATCTGCCCGTCGCCCTTGCACGCCTCGCAGCGGCCGCCCTTGACGTTGAAGCTGAAGCGCCCTGGTTTGTAGCCGCGCACACGGGCCTCCGGGGTCTTCGCCATCAGACTGCGAATCTGGCCGAACACCTGGGTGTAGGTCGCGGGGTTCGAGCGCGGGGTGCGGCCGATCGGGCTCTGGTCGATGGCGATCACCTTGTCGAGCGCGTCCAGCCCCTCGATCGCGTCGTGCTCGCCGCTGCGGTCCGCCGCGCGGTAGAAGTGGCGCGCCAGCGATCGGTAGAGAATGTCGTTGACCAGACTGCTCTTGCCCGACCCCGAGACTCCGGTGACGACGATGAACGTGCCGAGCGGAAAGTCGACCGTCAGGTCTTTCAGGTTGTTGTGGCGCGCACCGCGGATCACCAGGCTGCCGTTCGCCGGCGTCCGGCGCTCAGGCACCGGGATCGACACGGCGCCGGTCAGGTAGCGACCGGTGAGCGACTCGGCGCTGGCCTCGAGCTCCTCGGGCGATCCGGCGGCGACCACCTCGCCGCCGTGGACACCGGCGCCCGGGCCGAGATCGACCACCCAGTCAGCGGCGCGGATGGTCTCCTCGTCATGCTCGACCACCAGCACCGAGTTGCCGAGATCGCGCATGCCGCGCAGCGTCTCGATCAGCCGAGCGTTGTCGCGCTGATGCAGGCCGATCGAAGGCTCGTCGAGCACGTAGAGCACGCCCATCAGCTTGCTGCCGATCTGCGTCGCCAGCCGGATGCGCTGGCTCTCGCCGCCCGAGAGCGTCGCCGAGGAGCGCTCGAGCGACAGATAGCCGACACCCACGTCGTCGAGGAAGCCGAGCCGGTCGACGATCTCCTTGATCACCTTGCCGGCGATCACCTTCTGGCGCTTGTCGAGGCGTAGCTTTGCCAGGCGCCTGCGCAGCGCCGAGACCGTCAATCGCGACAGCTCGTCGATCGCACGGCCGCTGACCTTGACCGCCAGCGCCTCGGGCCGCAGCCGCCGCCCGTCGCACTCGGGACAGGTCCGAACCGACATGAACTTCTCGATCGCGGCGCGGACTCCAGTGGACCCCGTGTCCTTGTAGCGCCGGTCGAGCATCGGCACCACGCCCTCGTAGCTACCCTTCCACTTGTAGCTCGAGCGCTTGCCGGCGAGCTCGAAGGTCATCTCGCGGTCGCCGCTGCCGTAGAGGATCGCGCGGCGCACTTCCTCGTCGAGCTCCTGCCACGGTTGTTCGAGCGAGAAACCGAGCTCGCGCGCCAGGGTGTCGGTCATCCGCATGCGCCACGACTTCGAGCCGCTGGGCCAAGGCGCGATCGCGCCATCCTGGATCGACAGCGCCGGATCGGCGACCACCTTGTCCTCGTCGACGCCCATCAGCGTGCCGAGGCCCGAGCACGCCGAGCAGGCGCCGTACGGGCTGTTGAACGAGAACAATCGTGGCGTCACTTCGGCCAGGCTGGTGCCACAGTCGAGACACGAGTAGCTCTGCGACAGCGTCTCCTCCGGCAGCCCCTGCGGCGCGATCACCACCAGGCCCTCGGCCACGCGCAGCGCGGTCTCGATCGAGTCCGCTAGCCGGCGCTCGATCTCGGGCTTGATCACCAACCGGTCGACGACGATGTCGATCGTGTGCTTCTTCTGCTTGTCGAGCTTCGGCAGTGGCCCGCTCAGCTCCACCGTCTCACCGTCGATGCGCGCCCGGACGAAGCCCTCTTTGCCGATCTGCTCGAGCTGCTTGCGGTACTCGCCCTTCTTGCCACGCACGTACGGCCCGTAGATCACCAGCCGCGTTCCGGACGGCAGGTCCAGCACCCGGTCGACCATCTGCTGCACCGTCTGCGGCCGGATCTCCTTGCCGCAGCTGGCGCAGTGGGGCACGCCGATCGACGAATAGAGCAGCCGCAGGTAGTCGTGGATCTCGGTCACCGTGCCGACGGTCGAGCGCGGATTCTTGGAGACCGACTTCTGCTCGATCGAGATCGCCGGCGACAGCCCCTCGATCGAGTCGACGTCGGGCTTCTCCATCTGCTGCAGGAACTGGCGCGCGTAGGCCGACAGCGACTCGACGTAGCGCCGCTGCCCTTCGGCGTAGAGCGTGTCGAAGGCGAGCGACGACTTGCCCGAGCCCGAGACCCCGGTGATCACCACCAGCCGGTTGCGCGGGATCTCGAGTGTGATGTTCTTGAGGTTGTGCTCGCGGGCTCCGCGAACGACGATCGAATCCATAGACGGGGGATTGTAGCCGCACCTGTCAAGCCGTCGAATCGGCGGCGTCGCTCGGGCGCCGCTCGAGGATTCCGGCGATTCAGGCCCTCGGCTCGGTCAGCCCGCGAACGGCGCAGTGGGCAGGCAGCGAGGAAGGCTCCCGCCGGTGCGGTTCGCTGCTACAGTAAGCGCAGGGGAGAAACCAGAGAATGCACTTCGAGAGCGACCTGCACAAAGAGGTACACGATCAGGTGGGCGTATTCCTGAGCGAGCTGTTCGACGCTCCCCACCACGACGAGTCCAACGGCCACTACTACGTCGTCTACGGCAGCACGATTCTCGAGGTCTCAGTAGAACCGTACGGACCCGAGGACACGCTCGTCGAAGTGACCGCCTACTGCGTTCAGGGGATCGACCCCGACGCCGAGCTCGCCTTCGGGCTGCTGGGCCTCAACCAGCAACTGCCGATCGGTGCCTTCTCGATCGTCGGCCACGACGTGTTCTATTCGCACACCCTGCTCGGTCGCTCGCTCGACCGTAAGAACCTGCTCGGCACCATCGCCGCGGTCGCCGAGGTCTCGGACGAGTACGACGATCGGATCGTCGACAAGTACGGCGGCCAGACGGCGCTCGACCGGATTCAGGACACGGGTGGGCGCAAGAAGCGGCGGGCGAAGATCGACTCGGGACAGAACTAGCCCGTCGCGATCAGTTTCCCAGACTCGGTCTGAAGGTCGCGGTCTGGTCCTTCATCCGCTCGGCCTGCTTGGCGGTGAACTCCTCGACGCACGCGTCGTCGCTGTAGTCCATGTAGTTCGTGACCGGATCGAGCCCCGTTTGCGAGCAGGTGTCGCGGCCAATCTCGCAACCTCGCGCGGCGGTCTGCTCGCGCGGCGTGTCGCCGATTCGATCGCCCTTCCTGGCGCAGCCGCCCTGGAAGGTGTGGAAGAGGCCGAGGTAGTGCCCGACCTCGTGCACCGCCGTGTCGCCGAGGTGGTACGGAACCGCGGAGCCTCCCGGGAACACCGAGTGCAGCAGCACGACACCTTGCAGGGTGCTGTCCTCGGGAAGATCGAACGGGAACCGCGCGTACCCGAGCACTCCCGACGCCAGCCGACAGGAGTAGATGTTGAGCGTCGTACTCGGATCCACCGCGAAGCGCTCCTTGAGCCGCTCCTCGATGTGCGGCCGGAGGCAACGCTTCGCCAGCTTGGTCTTGTCCCGCCGTTCGATGCCGGCGAGTCGGAAGCTGAAGCCGTGCGGCGCGAAGGCCTGGTTGAGAATGTCGATCTGATCGTTCACCTGCTGGTCGGTGAGGTCGTACTTGCCGGCCTTGGTGCGCAGGATGGTCACCTGCACAGGAATCTCCAGCTGCCTGGCCCGATGGGCCGTACCCGAGACCCGGAGGCGTTCGCCGATCGCCGACTCGATCAGAGGGGCCTCGAGGTCGCCGATCGGTCGCGTCGCGCAGCGAACGCCTGGCCGCAGAGCGCCGGCGTCTCCCTGGAATGCGACCGTCGGCTCCTGCGTGGAGGGATCGAACTCGATCAGGCGGCTCTGCAGGGCCTCCGCCAGCGAGCGCTCCTGCTCCTCGGCGGACGCCGCTCCGGCGCTCCCCACCCACACCGCCAGGAGAAGTGCCGCCGTCGTGTGCTTCGATCGCGCTCCCATTCTCGTCCCTTTCCGCCGATCTCTAGCCCCGCCGCCCCATCTCCTCGGCCACCTCGCGCTCCATCTGCTGCTTCTTCTTCTGTTGCCGCTTGTCATAGAGCTTGCGGCCACGCGCCAGAGCGATCTCGAGCTTGATCCTGTTCTTCTTGAGATAGACCGCGAGCGGCACACAGGTCAGGCCCTGCAACGTGGTCCTGCCGAGGATCTTGTCGATCTCGCGGCGGTGCAACAGCAGCTTGCGCGGGCGCTCCGGATCGTGGTTCTGGCGGTTGCCGTGGGTGTAGGGGCTGATGTGGGCGCCGATCAGCCACGCTTCATTGTTGCGGATCTCGACGTAGCTGTCTTTGAGCTGGATCTTGCCGTCGCGAATCGACTTGACCTCGGTGCCGACCAGGGCCAGGCCGGCTTCGAACTTGTCGAGCACTTCATAGTCATGGCGCGCGCGCCGGTTGGTGGCTATCCGCATGATTTCGTCCCGGTGACAGGATACCTATCTTCGGCCTGGTGCGCTCGAACGGCCTCGCTGGTGACGGGGCGACCTTAAGGCCGCGCTAAATGCTACAGTCAATCACGATGAGCCTGGGTGGGACACTCATTCTCGCCGGGCTTTTCTCCATCTTCGGCGGACCGTCCGGGAAAGCGCAACTGACCGACCTGGCCGTCAGCCTTGATGAAGGCCGGCTCGAGGTCAGCTTTCGCCTCCGTGACGCGATCGACGAGGAGCTAATCGAGCGGATCGAGGCCGGGCTGCCGGGCGGCTTCCGCTACCAGTTCAAGCTGGTGCGTCCGAGCAAGCGCTGGTTCGACAACACGTTGATCTCGGGCGATCTCGAGGTTGTCGCCCGCTACGACGCGGTGACCCGTGAGTACCAGGTGAACTACAAGCAGAACGGCAAGCTCACGGTGAGCCGCATGCTCAAAGATCGCAGTGAGCTAGAGGGGGCGCTCACCCACTTCGAGCGCCTGGTCCCGTTCCCGCTGGACCAGGTCGTGACCCGCAAGCCGATCCACCTGCGGGTGCGTGCCGAGCTCGGCACGCGCAACCTGCTTCTGCTGATCCCGACCACCGTGCACACCGACTGGATCGAGTCGCCGCGCTTCGAAATCCCCGAGCCTGGAGAGACGGAGTAGCAACGTGGATCTTCGCGAAGAGCTGCGGCGCAGGCGCAAGGACAGCCGATGGATCATCGGCGGCCTCGGCATCCTCCTGCTGATCCTGTCGGCGATCTTCTACTTCATCCAGCGCAGCCGCGACCTGCCCAACGACGAGGTCACCGACCGGGTGCTGCTGTTCGTGCTCTGGTACATCAACGTCGTCCTGATCGTCACCATCGTCTTCGTACTGCTGCGCAATCTGTTCAAGCTGGTGGTCGAGCGCCACCATGGCATTTTCGGATCGAAGCTGCGGACCAAGTTGGTCGCCACCTACATCTGCCTGGCGCTGATCCCGGTGCTGCTGCTGTTCGTCTACGGTAGCCAGCTTCTCCAGGGGTGGATCGACCGTTGGTTCAACGAGCCGGCGATCAAGCAGGTCATGGAGCAGGGCTACGAGGTCGCCCAGTCTCTCTATGCCCAGGAGAACGATCGTAACCGGCGCGACGCCCGGCGGGTTCTCGCCCAGATCGAGAAGTTCGACCTCCAGAAACCGAGAACCCGCCCCGAGCTGGCGCGACGGCTTCAGACGCTCCTCAACGAGCTCGAGCTCGACGTGCTCTCGGTCTACAGCGACACCGACTTCGTGCACGCGATCATCCGGCCGCAGTCGGGCATCGACGGGGTGCCCGACCATGGCGACCGCTTTCTCGCCGATGCGCTGGAGCAGGGTGAAGCCGAGAAGATCCTGCCGATGGCCGAGAACCAGGGCCGGGTGCTGCTGTCGGCAGTGGCCGCGGCCGCGGCGGCCGACGGTGGCCCGCGCACGATCGTCGTCGCCGGCTCGCTGCTCGAGGCGCGCCTCGCCACTCAGAGCGAAAAGCTGATCAAGGCGTATCAGGGCTACCGCCAGCTCGAGGTGCGCAAGAGCGACATCAAGACCACCTACCGGTTGACCTTCCTGATGGTCACACTGGTGATCCTGCTGATGACCGCCTGGGTCGGGCTCTATCTGGCCCGGCGGGTGACGGTGCCGATCGAGGCGATGGCCGAGGGCACCCGGCGGCTCTCGGAGGGCGACCTCGATCATCAGGTCGAGGTGCCCGCCGACGACGAACTCGGCGAGCTGGTGCGCTCGTTCAATCGCATGACGACCGAGCTCAAGCGCAACAAGGAGGAGCTGATCTCGGCCAACCGCAACCTGGGCGAAGAGCGCGCGGTGATCGCCGCCGTGCTCCAGAACGTGGCCGCGGGCGTGATCTCGGTCGACGAGGAGGGACACATCATCACCTGTAACCGCGCCGCGCTGACCATGCTGCGGCAGGCCAACGAGCGCGCGGTCGGACGCGCCTTCCGCAAGCTCTGGGACGATGACGAGCGCAGCAAGCTGGCCGAGCTGTTCGAAGAGGACCCGGGACCGTCTGGGCGCCTCAGCCGAGGCCTGCGACTCTTCCTGGGCGGCGAATGGAAGACGTTCGAGGCCAAGGTGCGCACGATGCGTGACAAGGACGGCCAGGTCAGCGGTCGGGTGATGGTGCTCGAGGACCTGACCGAGCTGATCAGCGCCCAGCAGATGGCGGCCTGGAACGACGCCGCTCGGCGGGTTGCGCACGAGATCAAGAATCCGTTGACGCCCATCAAGCTCGCTGCCGAGCGGCTGCTGGTCCGTCATCGACAGGGCGACAAGAAGCTCGGCAAGGCGCTCGAGGAGGGGATGGAGACGATCGTGCGTGAGGTCGACTCGATGCGCGCCATGGTCGACGAGTTCTCGCGCTTCGCCCGCATGCGACCGCCGCAGCCGGCCCAGATCGACCTCGCCAAGCTGGTGGCGGAGATCCTCAAGCTCTACGAAGGGCTCAAGCCGGGGGTCGACGTCGAAAGCGAGATCGGCACCGAGGCCCGTCAGGCGCTCCTCGACGGCGAGCAGATCCGCAGCGTGCTGATCAACCTGCTCGACAACGCGCTCGAGGCCACCCAACCGCCCGGCCGGGTGAGCGTCAACGTGCACGCCGACAACGGTTCACTCAAGATCGACGTCGCCGACACCGGGGCAGGGATCCCGCCGGCGGTGCGCGAGAAACTCTTCCTGCCCCACTTCTCCACCAAGGGCCGGGGCACCGGTCTCGGGCTGTCGATCGTCTACCGGATCATCAACGAGCACCACGGCTCGATCCGGGTCGAAGACAACCAGCCGCAGGGAACGGTCTTTCGGATCGTGCTGCCGCAGGGGTAAGGGGGACACAATACGTAATTCGGCTTGCAACACGTAGATTACAAGCCGAATTACGTATTGTGTCCCCCGTTTACCCCGTTTACAGGGGCATAATCGGTCGTATGTCAGCACCACGGGAAACCATCCAGAACGACCTCAAAGCCGCCATGAAGGCCGGCGAAAAGGAGAAGGTCAGCGCGCTCCGGTTGCTCCTGAGCTCGATCAAGAACGAACAGATTCGCGCCGGCTCGGAGCTCGACGAGGAGTCGTTCCTCAAGCTGGTCCGCAAGTCGATCAAGCAGTGCAAGGACTCCGCCGATCAGTACCGCAAGGGCGAGCGCGTCGAGCTCGCCGAGAAGGAGGAGCGCGAGGCCGAGATTCTCGACGGCTACCTGCCGCCGGCGGTCGATGAGGACG
>JAJCXP010000358.1 GCA_029263375.1 Acidobacteriota bacterium
TCGGAATCCCGCTGAACGCCCAAAACCGCGTAGTAATCCTTGCCCATCACACGCCCCTACGAAAGTTTGAGTTTACACAACCTCTCCGCGGTCGACCGAACGACACTGGCGACGTTGCGGTCCTTGGCGATCGAGCGCAGGTCGCGCACCGACAGCCTCGGCGCGAGCCGTATCGCGACGCCGACCTGGGTCTTGGGATTCTTCACCAGTGCTACCACGATCGGGTACTTCCGGATCCAGGAGCGATTGCGGGCAATCGCACTCAGCACGTCCTCGATCACCGACCGGCTCTTCGCGATCTGTTCGAGCTCGCTGTCGGACATCGGGTTGTTCTCGAGCACCGCCACTGCGACGCTGGCGTTGCTGTCGCGCAGCAGGATCGTGCGCAGAGCGCGCGGCGCCCGACGACTGAGTTTGAGACGCACCGGCAGCGGCAGGGTTCGGAGCTGGGACTCGCTGAGCCCGGTGATCTCGTCGACCTCGCCGTTTGCGGGCTCCGAGCGCGCTTCGTCGATCGCCGTCGCCACCTCCTCTTCAGAAGCCTCCTCGATCGCTTCGGGCGCCGGCTCGGGCTCGGGCGCGCGCTGTTCTTCGCGCTCGGTCGGCAGCAGGTGCCGGCGATACTCGACGACTCGGCGCTTGGAGAAGGAGCTCAGCGCCTGATTGGTCTCCAGAGCGTCGAGAATGGTCGGTAGCTCGATAATCGCGTCCTGGCGCAGGAGCAGCGTCTCCTGGAGGTCGGCGCTCAGAGAGGGCGCGAGAGCCTCGAGCAGCGACCACGCCACATCCTTGCGTTGGATGATCGCCTCGAGCACCAGTGGATGCTCGTGATGCCGCGCCAGCCATTCGAGCGCGCTCGCCTCCAGCTCCTCGCGGACCACCTCGGCGAGCAGCTGCGGATCGGTCGAGGCGAGAGATTCCCGGGCGACGGCGGCAGCGTCGGTGCCCTCCGCCTGTGCCAGCGACAGCTGCAGCGAGATCAGCTCGGCTGGTGGCAGCGGCAGCATGCCGCGGGCCGCGAGCTGTTGTAGCTCGGCCTTCTCACCCGACAGGACCTCCGCGATCAGCTGCGAGTGCCTGGAGCTGTCCGCGCCGCTCAACTCTGTGCCTCGGTGGGCTCGCCGCTTTGCTCGAGGGCGTCCACCGAGATCACGATGTCGTGGGCGACGCGATCCCGGCGCAGCTCCTGGTCGAACGGCTCGCCGTTGACCTCGATGCGTACGCCTCGCGGGTTCCCCAGCGTCAGCAGGACCACCTCCTGCTCCGCCTCGATCCGCAGCGACTCGCCTTGGACGTGGAGCTCGCTGATCCGGCGGCGCCCGTCGACGACCAGTTCGACCCAGCAGTCTTCGGTGAAGTCCATGGTGACCAGCAGGGGCGCGACGACCTCGGCTTCCGCAGGCGGCGGGGCCGGGGTCGGTTCGACGACAGCCTGAGGCACCGGCGGGGCCGCGATCGGCGGCGGCGCCGTCTCTCGGACCTCGCCGCTGAAGCGCTCGGAATAGAGGATCAGGCCGGCCACCACAGCCAGCAGGACGACCAGGCCAGCGCCCAGAAGGGTCGCTGTGGAGCGCGAGCTGTCGGCCGGAACCATACTCTCGCTGGCCTCCGGCTCACCCTCCTCCTGCTGTGTCGTGAGGTACGAGTTGATGACCTCGTCCGGATCGAGCCCGACATAGCGGGCGTACTCGCGCAGGAATCCCTTGGCGAACACCGGTGCTGGCAGAATGTCGAAGCGATCCTGCTCCAACGCCTCGAGATAGCGGATACCGATCTTGGTGACATCGGCGATCTCGTGTAGCGGGATCTCCCGAATCTCGCGCTGACGCCGCAGCCAGGCCCCGAAGGAGATCGCTTCGCCCTCCGGACTGTCGGTCTGCCAGGGAGGAAGCTTGCTATTCGCTCCGGATTGCATGTCTGGGAGATCCGGAATCTATCACTCGCTCAAGGCCGAGGCGCGCTCACGAACGGCGGTGGGCACCCGTGGATCCACCGCAACCGCGCGCCGATCCCGTTTGGTGAGAGATGGCAACAGGGAGACCGCCAGATCGGGCGGCGTCGCCGGGTTGAGGCACAAAGCCCGAAGCGTGCTGTAGCGGGGTCCCCAGCGGCGGTTCGCAGCCACCCGGCGCAGAATCGCGGGGCCGGCCACCGGATTGGTCAACAGGCGCGCCAGCAGCGGCTCGGTGAGACGAGGGTTGTCGAGCACCGCAACCACCACCTGCTCCTCCGGCTCTTCGAGCAACCGCGGGATCAGCCCCTGGCCCGCCTCTCTGGCGACGACGAGCTTCTCACCGATCGACAGTCGTCCGAGCCGCTCTGACAGACGTCGGTCCGCGGTCCGTCGCACCGCCGGCTTGAGTCGGCTATCCGCACCGATGCGCAGGAGGTCGCGCCAGTAGAGTCCGGCGACCAGCCCAGCGGCGCGCGCCTGCGGCGTGCGCGGATGGGACGCGATCTCACTCCTGACCTCGTAGTACGTCCGCAGCCGCCGATCGCCCAGCAGCTCCTCGATCACGCCGGCGTCGGCGTAGTTGTTCCTCAGCGCCTGGCGCACGGAATCGGGGCCAAGCTCGGCGCGGCGGCGCCGGATGATCTCCACCAGCCGACTCGAGTCGGCGGTGCGCAAGCTAGTAGCCAGATCATCCATGTCTCAACAGCCTCACTCTTGGGGTAGTCTAGCGTGCTCGCCACGAAACTCCCATGAGCCTGTCACGCAATCTCCGTAAAGCCATCGAGCGCGCCGATTTCGCCACCGTCGAGGACGACTGGCTGGCGCGGCTCGACGACGACCCGACCCAGATCGATCACTTCATCCTGGTCGCCCGCACCCAGGCGGGGGCGGGCGGGTCGGATAGGGCGCGCGTGCTCCTCGAGCTGGTCGACGCCCCCTTGAGTAAGACGAAGGGCAGGGAGGTGCGGTTTCGCCACATGGAAGGGGCGCGCGAG
>JAJCXP010000359.1 GCA_029263375.1 Acidobacteriota bacterium
CTGACGATCAGCGTGCGCGACCTGCAGGGCAACCGCTCCACGGTCGAGCGGAAGTTCGCCGTGCGCTGAGCTGTCGGAGCGACAGATCTCGGTCCGGGACCGTCGAGCGCTACTCGATCGCCAGTCTCGCGCCCGCTTCGATCACGATGCCGTTGCCGAGCGCGACGCCGGTGCCGGCCTCGAGCGTGACGTCCCCCGTCGGTGCTATCGACCAGTCTGGCCCGATGGTGATCGTGTCGCACACTTCGAACGACTCGACGGTCGTCACCCGATCGTCCGAGAGCGTGAGCTCGAAGCCGTCGGGCGCTCCGCACTCGCCTTCGATCGTGAGGTCGTCGATCGAGCGATCGAGGAAATTCTGGGCGTTGAGGCCGTCGGCGAAGAAACGCACGGTGTTGATCGGCACGCGGTCGTCGAACGGCAGGTCGAGGGCGATCGGAGCGCCGTCGAGATGCACCGAGAAGATGCCCTGGTCGAGGTTCGCGTCGATCGCCAGGTCGTGGAAGCCGCTGACGGTGGCGAGCTCGGTCACGGTGCCGCCATCGAGGGCGCCGAGGCGCTCATGACCTGACAGGCCGGTGTTCGGTCCGCCCCAGATCAGGTTGACCGCGACTCCGGCCGAGTCGGGCGAGCCGTCCGACATCGAGGCGCTGTCGCCGAGCTGCATGTGGAACGCGTAGGTCCCCTCGGTGCCGGTACGGCGGAACCCGAATCGGAAACGCCAGCTCAATACGCCGGCGTGCTGGCGCGCGAAACCGCGTCGCACCAAGGGTAGGTCCGATTCGTCGAGAGCGTCGAAGGTGAGGGCCTCGCTGGCGATGATCGCCTCGCCGTCGACCTCGAGCTCCGCCCATCCGTTGCCGATCTCCTGCGAGTCGGTGCGGTCGAAGTCGTCCGAGAACATCGGCGCGAGGATCGAGATGGCGACGGTGGCCGAAGCCGAGCGCGCGGCGCCGTCGTCAGCTTGCCAGGCGATGGAGTCCGGGCCGCTGTAGCCGGAGTCCGGCGTGTACGTCCAATCGCCGCCCGCCTGGGTCAACTGCCCATGGCTCGGAGGCGTGACGATGACGATCGTGGGCTCGGGCCCGTCCGGATCCGAGGCGTGGCTCGCGAACGGCACCAGGACCGGCGTGTCGATCGATATGAGCAGAGAGAAGTCGTCGGCCGACGGCGGCTGGTTGCTGCCGACGGTGATCTCGACGGCGGCCGGCGCGGAGTCGTCGAGGCTGTCGCAGACGCTCCAGGAGAACGAATCAACGCCGGTGAAGCCGCCGTCCGCGGTGTACGTCAGATCCGGCGCGACGCCACCGAGGGTACCGTTCGACGGGCCGGCCTCGATCGTGAACAGGTGCGGTCCCGGTCCGTCGGGATCCAGGAACGCGAGCGTCACAGGCAGTGGATCGGTGCCGAGCGCGACCAACGATTGATCGATGACCACGGGCACGTCATTCACCCCGTCGGTGCGCAAGGCGTACACCGCCGCCTCGGGACCGATGCCCGCCGGTCGGGTCCAGGACTGGACGCCCGCGGCGAGCTGTACATCCTGTTCGAGGAGCTGCGAGCCGCTCGGAATGTCGAGCCAAAGGCGATCGTACGCTCCGGCGTGGAAGTCCATCAGCCCGAGCGCCGAGGAGCCCTGGAGCGCGTAGACGATGTAGCTCTTGCCCTCGCGCGCGAGCACGTGCTCGGTGTCGCCGTTGCGCAGGTCGTCGCGCGGTTCCATGGTGTAGAAGTCGGTGCTCTCCATGAAGGTGCGCAGGCGCCCGAGGTCCTCGAGGTCGCCCACCGGCGTCGTGGCGATGTCCATCTGGTAGACCATCACGTAGGCGCCCGCCATCGCCGCCGCCCACGCTTTCTCGCGCGAGGTTGCGCCGCCGCCCCAATCGGCGGCTTCCGCCAGGTTCAGGTTGTAGCGGCCGAGCGCCTCCGACCAGGCGATCTCCAGCCCGGCGTGGATCTGATCGGCGCTCGTGACGTTGTACTGGATCGCATACTGATCGAGAGCCGGGTCGTCGGCGAACTCGTCGAAGCTCAGACCGGAAAGCTTGTGCACCGCGACCGGATGATCGTGATCGTCGGCCGCCTTGATCTCCGCCGCGATCGCCGACACCCGCGCCGGCGAGTAGCGCTCCTGGTACTCCTCGGCGACCACCCAGATCAGGTGCCGGTGATGCTCGAAGCGGTCGACCAGGGCGCGGATGAAGTCGCTCTCCTCGGTGCCCACGGTGTCGCCCGTATTCCAGATCATCGAGCCGTCGTCGTAGAGAAAGAAGAAGATCGTCACGCCGGCGGCGTCCATCTGGGCGAACCAGCTCTCCCACTGGTCGAGGACAGCCTCGTTGAGCTCCAGCGTCGGATCGTTGTCCACGAACGGGTTCTCGGTCGCGTCGCCGTCGCCGCCGTGCGAGCGCACGGCCATCAGGTAGATCGAGTTGGCTCCGGTCGGAGCGAGCTTGTCGATCAGGGCCTGCTGGTCGCCGTCGCGCGTGCCGTCAGGATTCTGGGTGCCGCGGTAGAGGAACCCCTCGGGGTCGCCCGGGCCGGCCATGAAGTAGGGACCGGCCAGGTGGTAGAAGAAGAAGCTCGGGTAGGCCGGGTGGACGCTCACCTGGCCGGGCAGGGCCGCCGGCGCGCTCCCGGTCAGCAGCGCGACCTGAAGCCAGAACGCTGCCGCGGCGGCGAGCCGGAGCCGGTAGGGGGGTCGGAAGACGGGCGTCCGCCCGTGGCGAAGTCGTTGCGTCATATCGAGTTGCGGCACACGCACCCACCCACTCGAGTGGAGTCCTGCTAGCTGCCACACGACCCTATGAGGGGCTGACGGGCACCGCAGTTGCCTTCGCCACAGGCTGCTGTTGGTGGAGATGTCGGGCGGTTACGCCCATCGTCCGGTGAATCGCTCGCGCCGCGGAGGGCGCCCGGACCGCCGAATAGTAGCGGCAGGTGGGGCGCGGTTCAAGGCGAGCTCAGAACAGATCTGCTTGGTGTGCCGGCAGCGCGCCTTCCAGACGTAGCAGCCAGCGCTTGGTCTCGAGTCCGCCGCCGAAGCCGGTCAGTCCGCCGTCCGCGCCGATCACGCGGTGGCAGGGAATGATCACCGGCAGCGTGTTGGCGGCGTTGGCGGTGCCCACGGCCCGACTGGCGCCCGGCCTGCCCAGGGCACGCGCGACCTCGCCGTACGAGCGAGTCTGGCCGCACGGGATCGCGCGCAGAGCGGCCCAGACCTCCTGCTGAAACGGCGTTCCTTCGATCGCGAGCGGCAGGTCGAACTGTTTGCGGTCGCCGGCGAAGTACTGCTCGAACTGAGTGACGGCGTAGTCCAGCGGCGCCTCGTCCTCGATCCAATCGGGGCCCGGAGCTCGCTGCTGGTGCCCGGTCGAAAAGCTGGTCATCGCCAGGCGGCGCTCGTCGCCGGCCAGGAGGAACGCGCCGATCGGGGTGTCCAGGTGGGTGTAGTACATGTCGTCTCTCGTCGCCGCCGAGCTTGTTGGCGAGAGCCTACCGCCTGGGCGCCTCAGTCGGAAACCGAGTGACCCCCGGGCTTCTACGAGTCGCTTCCGGGCGCCTCGACCAGAAACGGCCCGATAGCCATCACGTCGAGGTTTCCGCGCACGAACGCCCGGATCGCGTCGGCCGGCGTGCAGACGATCGGCTCCTCGTGCATGTTGAAGCTGGTGTTGATCAGACAGGGGATGCCGGAGAGCTTTTCGTACTCGTGCACGATGTCGTAGTAGCCGGGGTTCACTTCGCGACGGATGAGCTGCGGGCGGGCGGTGCCGTCGACGTGGACCGCCGCGGGGCAGCTCTCGCCCATCCAGTCGGTGCAGTCGAAGGTGATGGTCATGAACTGGGCGGCGAGCTCGGCGCCGGTCGTTCGTTGGTAGCAGCGCTCGCGGGCCTCGTACAGGGTCACCGGCGCGAACGGCATGAACTCGGTGCGTCCCAGGCGCTGATTCAGCCACTGGTTCACGTGCGGCTCACGCGCGTGGTAGAGGATCGAGCGATTGCCGAGAGCGCGCGGGCCGTACTCCATCCTGCCGTCGAAGCGGGCGACCACCTGGCCGGCGTGGATCCGTTTCGCGACCTCCGCGGCCAGGTTCGGGACCTTGGTGAACGCCAGCCCCTCGCGCTCGAGCTCTGCGGCGATCTCACGCTCCGAATACTCGGGGCCGTGGTAGGCGTGCTCGATCGGCGCGCCGCGGCCGCCGGCCAGGGTCTCGAGCAGCGCCACGCCGGTGCCGCAGCCGCCGTCGCCCATGTTCGGGTAGACGAAGATGCGCTCGATGCCCTCGGCCTCGTGGATGCGCTGGTTCATCTTGACGTTGGCGACCACGCCGCCGGAGAGCACCACCGCGTCGCAACCGCTCTCGGCGGCCCAGTGGCTGGCGATCTCGGCGACGATTATCTCGAGCGCCCACTGGTAGGCCGCGGCGACATCGACCATCGGGAAGTGCGATGCGAGATGGCGCGAGAAGTAGAGGTTCAGGTTCTGATGCATGCGCAGATCGCCCGGGATCGAGCGATCGAAGCGGCTCAGGAGGATCTCGCCGAGCACCTCGGGATCGCCGTAGGCGGCGAGGCCGACGATCTTGCCGCCGTGGCGTGTCGGGTTGTACCCCAGCGACGAAGTCACTGCCTCGTAGTAGGTGCCGAGGGAGAATGGGAAGAGCAGATCGCGCAGACGGTGGATCTCACCGCCCTCGCCGAGCGAGACCGAGCCCGAGAGGCCGCTGCCGTAGCCGTCGAGCGTGAGAATCAGCGCCCGATCGAAGCCGCTAGCCAGGTGGGCGTTGGCGGCGTGCGACAGGTGGTGCTCGTAGCGCCGCAGCTTGTCGCTGAGCCCGAGCTCCTCGAGCGAGGTCACGAGCTCGCGGTTCCAGTGCCGATGGGCCTCGGCGGCCGCCCGCGCCCAGCCGCGCGAGGCGCGGCGCGCGACCCGATCCGAGAGCCACGGCGAGGTCCCGGCGGCGGCGTAGGCGAGCTCCTTGAGTCGGCCCTTGGCCATGCGCTGGTTCGGATGGCTGAGTCCGGAGATCTCGCCCTGGCGATCGGGGATCCTTTCGAGTGCGTCCCGCAGCGCCGGCCTCACGTCGATCTCGTGGCTGGCATGCAGCGCCGCCTCGGCAGCCAGGCCGCGCTCGATGAGCTCGACCTCCTCGGGCCAGTCGAAGAACGGATAGGCGACCAGGTCGATCTCCGACGGCGCGGTTCCGGTCGCCTCGAGCGCCGCGGCGATCGCACGGCGTGGGAACCCGGCGTGCTGCTTGCGCCGGCTGAAGCGCTCCTCGGCGGCCGCGAACAGGACCGCGCCGTCCTCGACCAGGGAAGCGGTCGCGTCTTTGTCGAGCGGTGAGATGCCGAGAACCTTCACGAGTCGTGAACCTCCAGTGCGTCGAGTCGCGTCCTGATCTCGTGCGGCGTCGCTGGAACGCCCCCGAGGTCGCCGAAGAAGAACTCGAAGTAGCT
>JAJCXP010000360.1 GCA_029263375.1 Acidobacteriota bacterium
CCTGGCGGGTGCGGCGTCTCGGGCGGAGGTTGTTCGATGGCATCTTGTTCATAGGAATCTCCACGCCTAGAGCCAGCTCCATGTGAATCCGTCTTCACCCTTCTCGAACCAGTCGGCCTCGATGTCGTCCCACTTCTGAACCTGAACCCGAGCGGTGCCTTGAGGGGCGATGCGGATCTCGAAGAAGTTGCCGCGGGCGTCGCCGAGGCGAACCGCCCCGATGTCGGTGATCGATCCGTCCGAGAGCAGGATCGCGACCTCTTCGCTGAGGCCGTTGTTGTCGACGGTGGTGAAGCCGTCGACCTCGTCGAGCATCGCGGGTGCCGCGAACTCGATGCCGGCGGGCAGATCGAAGCTACCCAGCCAGTAGTCGGTGGTCTTGAACGGCTCACCGGCGACCGGGTTGTAGACCCCGTCGGGCGGATCGAGAATGGTGTCGCCATCGCGATCGGCGAACGCCTCTACGCGCCGTAAGGTCAGGTCGAAGCGCACCACCGTGCGAACGTTCTGCTTGATCGACTCGGACCGGGCGAGGCGAAACATCGTGCTGCTGTTGCTGATCAGCCCCTCCATCTTGGTCCGATGAAGGATGTTCTGGAGCCACGGAATGCCCATCGTGGCCAGGATGCCCATGATCGCGATCACGACCAGCATCTCGACGACGCTGAAGCCTGTGGGCGCGCTTGATCTTTGATGGCGTCTCATTCGATTCTCCCGTTCCGGTCTCTCTGGGAGAGCAAGCTGAGTGCCACTCGTATCGAGCTGCGGCTATGTCGTTTAAGTCATTGAGAAAAAAGAGCTTAAGTTGTTCAAAGGAACTCTGCCGATCGTCCCTTCGAGCAAGCGTCCGTTTCGTTAATACCCAAGTGAGTCAACTCTCGTCAGGGCCACTTCGCTGCAGGTTCCGGTGTCTTCGCTCCACGGTCGTCGACTGGGGCAAAGCTGGCCCCGGTTTTGCTATTCTTCTTCTGCTATGTCGCAGATCATCAACACTCGTCTCTCTCTGACCCTGCTGCTCGCCGTCGTTCTGTTGGCACCGGGAGTGGCGCTCGCCCAGGAAGCCGACCAGGGAGCTGCACCGCCGGCGCCGAACGAGGAGCCGGGCACCCTCGACACCCTGATGGACCAGAGTTCACTGGGCAACGTGACCCAGGCGGCGATGAACTCCTACCACACCGGCCACCGAGCGCTGATCCGTGCCGAGAAGATGGAGGCCAAGCTCGATGAGACCGAGCCTTCGAAGCGCGAGAAGGCGATCGCCAAGATCCAGAAGGCCTACGAGGAGGCGGCGGATTCCTACCTGCAGGCCATCCGCACCAACCCCAAGTTGTTGATGGCCTACTCGGAGCTCGGCCAGTCGTATCGCGCCCTGGGCAAGAACGCCGAGGCGATTCAGGTCTACAACACGGCGCTCCAACTGGAGCCCGCGAACGTCGACAACATCTATGGCCGCGGCGAGGCGTTCCTGGCGCTCAACTACCTCCGCGAAGCCGCGACGACTTATACCGAGCTGGCGGGGACGAACCACGAGCACGCCGAGCGGCTGATGGCTTCGCTCAAGCAGTGGGTCGCCCACCACCGCGCCGATCCCGGCGAGATCAAGCCGGAAGCGGTGGAGACCCTGGCAGCCTGGATCGATCAGCAGACGAACGGCTCGGGCTAGGCCGGGATGGTTGAGCGCGCGAAGCCGGAATGCCTGCCGGTGGTCCGGAAGGCCGGCGACGTCGAGCGGCGGCCGGTGGCGGCGGGCTCGGCGACCGAGACCCAGGTGCTGCTCGACGCCGCCGACGGGGCGCCCAACTTCGCCATGCGGCGGTTCACCATGGGACCGGGCGGCGGCATGCCGCGTCACACCAACACGGTCGAGCACGAGCAGTTCGTCTTGAAGGGGCGGGCGCGCATCTCGATCGGCGAGCAGCTGTTCGAGGTCGGGCCCGAGGACGTGGTCTTCATCCCGGCTGGAGCGCCCCATTCGTACGAGGTCGTCGAGGCGCCGTTCGAGTTCCTCTGCATGGTCCCGAATCAGCCCGACAAGATCGAGCTGGTCGATCCAGAGTGTTGAAGAAACCGGGAATCTGGATCGATTTCGAGCGCGCTGACCTCTCGTTTCTGGGTTTCGCAGCTGGCATGAGGTGTGCTGCGCAGGATGGCGACCTCGAGAGCGCCCGGTTGAGACTGCCGGCTTGATGCCGGCTGAGGAGAATCGGATGTCCAGACTCGCCGCACTGGCAACGATCGTAGCCGCGCTCGCCTTCCTGCCGTCTCCCGCCCGGCCCTGCTCGCAGGCCAAGCTGCCGCCGGTCGATATCGCGCTGTTCACGGCCGCGATACAGCAGGACGTCCTGAGCACCATGGACGACACCGGCGGCGTCTGGACCCTGCTCGGGCCGATGCCGATCTCGAGCTCCGAGTTCAGCGTGGCGCTGGTCGATGGCCTGTTCTACGCCGTAGGAGGGTTCCTGGGTCCGAATCAGACCCAGCTGCTGATCTACGATCCGGAGACCGACGAGTGGTCCAGCGGCAAGCCGGTGCCGCGCCCCACTCATCACGCTGGTGTCGTCGCGGTCGACGGCAGGGTCTACTCGATCGGCGGCACGCGCACCGAGAACCGCGTGCAGATCTACGATCCGGTGACCGACAGCTGGTCGGAGGGCGCCGAGATGGCGACTCCCAGAACGGCGCCCGCGGCGGTCGTGCTCGATGGCTCGATCCACGTTATCGGCGGCACCGACAACATCAACGTCGGCGTCGCCAAGAAAGTGCACGAGGTCTACCATCCGGCAACCGATTCCTGGGAGTCGCGCGCGGACGTGCCGGCTGCGAGCGAGCACGTGTTCGGACAGCTGCTCGACGGCAAGATCTACTTCGCGGGCGGCAGGAATCAGTTCACCAATACGAACCAGGCGTATGTGTACGATCCGGACGCCGACAGCTGGAAGGCCATCGCTCAGCTGCCCTCGCCCACCAGCGGCTACGGTCCCGCCAAGATCGGCCGCAGGATGTACGCCTTCGGCGGCGAGGACATCCTGTCGTCGACGGTGTCGTCGCGCTCCCAGGTCTTCGACGCGTCCACCGGGGAGTGGCAGACGCTCGAGCCGATGCCGATCCCACTGCACGGTCACGCCGGGGGCGCATGGGGCGGCTCGATCTACCTCTTCGGCGGCGCCGAGATCGCCGCCAGCGGCCAGGGTACCAACGTGGTCCTGCGTTTCGATCCGCCGTTCGCCGATGAGCCGGGGGCCTCGCCGCCGAACCGGCCCAAGAAGCTCAAGGCCAAGGCGCTGTCGCCCAAGAAGGTTCGGCTTCGATGGAAGGACAAGTCGAGGGACGAGTCCGCGTTCGAGATCGAGATGAGCGTCGAAGGGGGAGCCTTCGAGCGTCTCCTCGGACTTCCCGCCAACACCAGGAAGCGGGTGATCAAAGAGCTCGCGCCGGGAACGACCTACGGCTTTCGCGTCCGAGCGTTCAACGACGCCGGCGCCTCGGGCTATTCGAACGAGCGCACGGTCACGACGCCGATCTAGCCCGTCTCAGGCGGCCCGCATCCCGGCCGGCTTGACTCCCGTGACGCCCCATTCGAGGCGATCCAGCCCCTCCCGGGTCACGCCCAGCCGCAGGTCCACCCAGGTGAACTGGGTCAGGAAGAGCGGCAGCTCGGGCCGTTTCGCGGCCCCCGGAAGAAGCACCGGGATCACCGGCAGCCCGCGTCGGACGCACTCGGAGAGTGAGGCGCGCAGCTCGGGAATCTCCCAAGGGCCGAGGCCGTCGCCGCCCACGAAGACGGCCGAGCTGCGCACGGTGCGGATGACCGTCTCGAGTTCGGCCTGCCAGTCGCGCCCGGGAGCCAGCTCCCAGATGTCCAGCCAGGGCGCGAGGCCGCGGTCCCGCAACAGTGTGGCGATCTCGATCACCCGCGGTTTGTCGAGACTGTTGTGGCTCAGGAAGACGTCGAACGCCGCGGGCTCCAGCTGCTCGGGCGGTCTCGAGGCGACGATCTCGATCTCACGAGGCGTCCCCGGCCGCTCCGCGGCCGCCGGCGCGTCGACGGTCTCCACTGATAGGACCCCAGGACCGGCGGGCACGGTCCCGGGTCGGGCCAACCGTCGACGCACCGCGCGCGCCGCCAGCAGCAGGCCGGTCAGCAGCCAGACCGCGACCAACGGGTAGCTCACGGTTATCCAGAGCAGACCGACCTGCATGGCGATCGCGGCTCCGGCGAGGATCAGGGCGGTG
>JAJCXP010000361.1 GCA_029263375.1 Acidobacteriota bacterium
TCGAGGTCTTCGAACGGGTGCGCGAGCGCGTCGGACCCAGCTACACAGTCGGCTGCCGGTTCCTGGCCGACGAGTGCATCGACGGCGGTAGCGGCGTCGAGGACGCGGCCTTCTTCGGCGTCGAGTTCGCCCGGGCCGGCATGGATTTCCTGTCTCTGTCGCGCGGCGGCAAGTTCGAAGACGCGCAGCAGCCGAAAGTCGGCTGGGCGTCGTACCCCTACACCGGCAGGAGCGGCTACGAGTGCATGCCGACCGCGATCTCGGACGAGCAGGGGCCGTTCGGCCGCAATCTCGATCCGGTGGTGCGTATCCGCACGGCGGTGCGCTCGGCCGGCTTCGAGACGCCGGTGATCGTCGCCGGTGGAATCTGTACGTTCGAACAGGCCGAAACGGCGCTCGAAGACGGCACCGCCGACGTCGTGGCGGCGGCGCGGCAGAGCCTGGCCGACCCGGACTGGTTCCGGAAGACCCGGCTCGGGCGCGGCGGCGAGATCCGGCGCTGCGTCTACACGAACTACTGCGAGGGCCTCGACCAGAAGCACAAGCAGGTCACCTGTCAGCTCTGGGACCGGGTCGATCTGGACGCGCCCGGCGTGCTTCGGACCAAGGACGGCAAGCGCCGGCTCACGGCGCCCCGCTGGGAAGAATAGCGGCGGCCTCCTCCAGATCGGCCAGCTTCGACTCGAGGTGCTCGAGGCGCACGCTCTGTTCTTGAAGCTCGTTCAAGAGCAGCGTGATCAGGGCCTCGTAGCGCACGGCGTGCGGCTGCCCCCTGGAGTCGATGCGCACCAGGTCAGGGTAGATCCGGGCCACCTCCTCGGCGATCAGGCCGTACTCGATCCGCCCGCGGCCTCTCGCGACCGCGTCGCGATAGGCGAATGTGACCGGTCGAAGGTCGTGCAGCCCCTCCGAGGCCGCTCCCATCTCCGAGATCGAGCGCTTGAAGCGCGCCGACGACTTCATCGTCGTGCATTCGCCGAGCTGGCCCGCGGCGTCGACGCATACCTGATGTTCGGCGCCGGCCGACAGCGCCGTCATGTGGATACCGGCAACGTAGGCGGCTGCCTGAGTCCCCTGGGTGCCGATCCGGATCACCGCCGAGTCCATGGCGCTGCCTTCGTTGCCGATGAAGATCCCGTCATCGCTGCCCAGGGGGTTGTAGCCGGCTCGGTAGCCGACACCGATGTTCCGGTCGCCGTTGCGGTTGCCGAACAGTGCCGCCAGGCCGATCGACGTGTTGTTGTCGCCGCGCTGGTTCGAGTAGAGCGCGACGCTGCCGACCGCCGTGTTGTTCATGCCGTCATAGTTCGTGGCCAGGCTGAGCCGGCCATCCGCAGTGTTGCCGATACCGGCCGTGTTGGACTTCAGAGCCTGGCTTCCGGTCGCAGTGTTCGACTGCCCGGCCTGGTTCAGACCCAGGGCGTTGAAGCCGATGGCGGTGTTGTGGTGGGAGTCACTCAAGACGAGCGCCGCCGAGCCGATGGCGGTATTGAAGTCGCCGGTCAGGTTGTTGATCAACGCTGAGTAGCCGGCCGCCGTGTTGTTCTGGCCGTAGGTGTTGCTCGCGAGCGCGAAGCTACCGACTCCGGTGTTCTCCCTGCCGAACAGGTTAGCGCTCAGGGCGTGATAGCCGATCGCGGTGTTCGAGTCGGCGTAGAGGCTGTCGCGGAGGGCGGAGTCACCGACCGCAGTGTTGCGGCGGCCGTCGTAGGAGGTGTAGAGCGCCTTGTACCCAACCGCCGTGTTGCCGTCTTCGCCGATACTGCCATTCAGGGCGAGGGCTCCGACCGCGGTGTTGCGTTCGCCATCAGCGTTGGCGAATAGCGCGCTCGCACCCAGCGCGGTGTTGGAGAACCCGGTCGTAGCGGACGCGAGCGCGTCACGTCCCAGAGCGAGGTTGAGCGCGATCGCATCGTCCCAGAGGAAAAGCTGCGAGTCCTTGAACATGCTGCTCGTGTTGGCGAGCGCGAGGTCATCGTCGACGCTGAGGGCGGGATCGCCCAGGGTTGGCGCGGCTCCGCCCGGCCGGAAGGCTGCGGAGGGTAGGCTCGAGGGCGTACTCGGAGGCTCGAGGAGTGTCTCGGGGGCGCGGTCGCGGTCAAGAATACGGGCGAGCCACCCGGCGATCTGCTTAGGCTCGGGCTCCTCCGTGAGTAGGGGGGTGGCCCCGATGACGAGACAGACCAGGGCGATCGAAATTGCACTCGGGCTCGCGGTCGATTGACGCTGAATTGTCATGCTTCCCTCCTTCGGCAGCACGTTTCGACCGGTCGGTTGCCGATCGATCTGGAGCGGGCGAGCGCCCGCGGTCGCAACAGGATTGGCGGCAGTCTACCGAAGCATAGGCCGCGGCCGCGCGGTCGCGATCTGGGTTTGCAGTGAAACCCGAGCAGGCCCAATTGCGTCATTACAGGAAAGACCGACACTCGGGAGCCTCGAATGACTCGATCGACAGCCCTCAGGATTCTTCTCCTCGCGTTCTGCGTCGCCTGCCCATCAACGGCGCGCGCGGATCTCGACCACGAGCGCACACTCGACCTGGCACCCGGCGGCCAGCTGGTGGTCGATGCCGATGCCGGCCGGATCACGGTTCGGGGCGGCGGCTCCGGCGGCGCGCGCGTGCGCATCACCTCGCCCCGAAACGACGACGAGGACCGCTACAGCTTTCACCTCGAGGGCGACGGTCAGCGGGCGGTCGTGAAGGTGGACAAGCGCGGTCTGAGCTGGTTCAACTGGGGCGGCGATTCGCTCCACATCGAGGTCCAGGTGCCGACCGAGACCTCGGTGCGACTCGAAACGGCCGGCGGCCGCATCGACCTCGAAGGGATTACCGGCACG
>JAJCXP010000362.1 GCA_029263375.1 Acidobacteriota bacterium
CGCGTGCATCGGCACGTAGAAACGGCGCACGCCCTCGAATTCGCTCTTGAGCCGCTCCTCCGAGGGATCGACCACGACCTTGGAACGCTCGCCGAACAGGAGCTGCTCGATCTCCACGAAACCGAGCAGGCCGCCCTGCGAGACGTGCTGAGCGTAGACCTCGTAGACCTCACCCTGCTGCAGGAAGCTGACGCGGTAGATCGGCTCGTCGGTCACCGCATGACGCTAACACAGCGAAACCGCTAAACCTCGACGGCCGTTCTTGCGTCTAACGTCTGTGTTGGGGGCCACGAGCCGCGGCTGCCATCCGAAATTGACAACCAGGAGGGATGCCCCGATGAACCGAGTCTCAACCACCACGCTCGCGCTCTCCGCTGCGCTTCTGCTCACCGGCACGGCGATCGCGGACACCGCGCAGGAGAACTTCGAGCAGAGCTACGCCTTCTCGGCCGGGCAACGCCTGAGCGTCGAGAACACCAACGGCGACATCGTCGTCGAAGCCTGGAACGGCAACGAGATCCTCGTGCGGGCCACGAAGCGGGTCAAGGCCCGCGGCGGCTCGGCCGACGATCGGCTCGCTGAGCTGCGCATCGAGGTTCAAGTCGACGCACGCGGCGTCGAGATCGGGACCGTCTATCCGCGCCGCAGCGGCGGCTTCTTCAATTGGAACGAGGTCTCCGCCAGCGTCGAGTACCGCATTCAGGTACCCCGCGATGCCGACCTCGAGCTGCGTACGGTCAACGGCGAGATCGAGGTCTCCGAGGTCGCCGGCGAGATCCGTCTGCGCTCGACCAACGGCGGCATATCGGTCACCGACGCGGCCGGTAGCGTCAGTGCGGCGACCACCAACGGCGGCATCCAGGTGGAGCTCGACCGGGTCTCGGATGCACGCATGGAGTTCGAGACCACCAACGGCGGCATCCGTCTCGACCTGCCCTCGGGGATCCGAGCCTCGGTCGTGGCGCGCACTACCAACGGCACGATCGAAACCGACTTTCCGATCTCCGTGCGGGGCGAGTTTCGGCGCACGCGCCTCGAGGGCGACATCAACGGCGGTGGCCCGGCGATCGAGCTGCGGACCACCAACGGCTCGATCCGGATTCGTGAGCGCTAGTCAAGCGCCCTGACCTGGTTGACCTAGTTGATCAGTGGCGGCGAGTAGTCGCGCTCAGGCTGCCGCTCCTCGAAGCCCATCCCCATGAGCATCAGCAGGGTCTGCTGGCGCTCGAGGGGGGTGTGGGCTTCGAGCAGCGCCTGCTTCTCGTCGGGCGCGAACGGCAGCGCCGCGGCCACCGCGTGCAGCAGGTTCAGCGCCGGCAACGACGCCAGCAGCTCGTGGTCGAAGTCCAGACCGTGATCGGAGCTGAAGCTCTGGACCGCCGCCAGCAGCACGGGTCGGTCGATCAGCTCGTCGCTCGGCTGCAGGTCGATCACGAACTCATCGAACCCGGCCACCACTCGGCGGTAGCCACGGAACGCCTCGAGCTCGCTCCTGATCCTGAAACGGCAGGTCCCCTTGAGAACGATCAGGTACCTGCCGTCCTCCTGGTGCTCGCTCTCCTCGATCACGCCGGCGCAGCCCACCGAGTAGAGATCGGGGCGTTCTTCGTCGGCGACGCCGAGGTTGTCGCGACCGGGGAGCCGCGGCTGGATCATGCCGATCATCCGGTCCTCTTTGAGCGTGTCGCCCACCATGTTGCGGTAACGCGGCTCGAAGATGTTGAGGGGCATGAAGTTGCCGGGCAGGAGGAGGCTGCCGGTGAGCGGGAAGACCGGGAGCACCACGCTGTCCGCCGTGTGGATCACGCGCGCAGTATAGCGGCCTCCCGCTGAGGGGGCCGTGGCATAATCGACTCCCTTCCCGATGAGCGTGAGAGAAATCCTGAGGCGGTTGAGTCCGTCGCTACTCACTCGTACGATCGTCGCCCTGGTGCTGGTCGGTCTGTTGCCGATGGGCTTCGCGGTCTACCGGCTGCTCGACATCAATCGCACCGGGATGACCGATCAGGTGGAACGCACCCTGGCGCTGGCGACGCGCAGCAAGGCCGACGTCATCGCCAGCCTGATCGCAGGCTGGAGCTCGATTGCCAGCTCGCTCGCGGCCAACCCGGCGCTCACCGACCCGACCTCGCTCCGCGCCCGCCAGCTTCTGGTCGACAACCTGGAGGCGACCGGCAACGTCGGCGTGATGGCGCTCGCGTTCGTCAACCCGGAGGGCGCTACCTATGTCCACGCCCAGGTGACCACCGACCCGGAACGCCGCGAGTCGATCCAGGCGGCCCTCGAGCCGATCGACCTCGAGGGCACCGTGGCGTTCGCGACCGCGACCGGACCACTGATCCGGGTGAGCTCCCCCCTGCCGGCGGATCTCGGGTTCGTCTGGCTGATCGGCGACGGCGCTCGGATCGTCGCGGGGCTCGAGGCCGGCGAACTGGCCGCCGACGCGGATCTCGCCCTGATCGACCGCTCCAGCGTGCCTCTGGTCGGCACCACTGAAGGGTTCCCCGCGTCGATGATCGTCGAGGCGTCCACCGGCCAGCTCCAGGGGGTTCGCACCCGATTCCTGGACAACGAGGGCACCGAACTGGTCGGCACCTACGCGCCGGTTGCCGCGAGCGACCTGACCGTGCTCGGCAAGCTGCCGACCGACGAGGCCCACCGGGTCGCCCTCCAGATGCGACGCGAGGCGATGCTCGCCGTCGCGCTCGCGCTGCTGCTGGTCGCCGGCCTGTCGGGGCTCGCCTACACCTCGATCATCAGTCCGATTCGCAGCCTGACCGCGGCCCAGCTGGAGTTGGCCGGCCTCGGCACGACCGGCGGTAGCGGCAACGAGATCCAGCAGCTGCGCAACTCGTTCGAGTCGCTGCGCAAGGGGATCCGCGACCGCGATGAGCTCGGCGACGTCTTTCTCGGGCGCTATCAAGTCAAGGAGGTCATCGGCTCGGGCGCGATGGGAACCGTGTTCTTGGCCCGCGACCCCAAGCTCGAGCGCGACGTGGCCATCAAGACGATCCGGCTCGATCGTCAGCTCGAGCCCGAGAAGCGCCAGGATCTGGTGCGGCAGCTGCTCAAAGAGGCGGTCATGGGGGCCCGCGTCAACCATCCTCATATCGTTGCGGTCTACGACATCGAAGACCGCCCAGAAGCCGCCTTTCTGGCGATGGAGTTTGTCGACGGCACCAGCCTCGAGTCGCTGCTGTGGCAGAGGGGCCAGCTACGCTACGAGCAGGTGATCCCCCTCGGCGCGGCGCTCGCCAGGGGGCTCGAGGCGGCACACGAGAACGAGCTCGTTCACCGCGACGTGAAGCCGGCCAACGTCCTGCTCGGGCACGACGGCTCGATCAAATTGACCGACTTCGGGATCTCGGATCTGATCTCCGCCCTCTCCGAGAAGCCGGACGTGGTATTCGGGACGCCCGGCTACCTGCCGCCGGAGACGATCCGGGGGCAGGGCTACGACAAGAGCGGCGATCTCTTCTCGTTCGGCGCGGTTCT
Source organism: Acidobacteriota bacterium (assembly GCA_029263375.1). Taxonomy (GTDB): domain Bacteria; phylum Acidobacteriota; class Thermoanaerobaculia; order Multivoradales; family JAHEKO01; genus JAHEKO01. The sequence continues at coordinate 3,496 of JAJCXP010000362.1, forward strand.
CTACTACTGCCTGACCGGCTCCCGTCCGTTCGAGGGCGCCAACGCCAAGGAGGCGATTCGCAGGACCCTCGCCGGCAAGGTCAAACCGCCCAACCAGCTCTGTTCGACCATTCCGCGGGCGCTCTCCGACCTGGTGATGAGCTTGCTGTCCGCCGATCGGAAGAGCCGTCCGTCCGACGTCACCGCGGTCGCCGAGGCTCTCGAGGAGATGGCGGCCGACCAGCAGCTCCGGTGGCAGGCGCCGGACGACTCCTTCGGCAGTTTCGAGCGCGGCGACTCGAGCGGCGGTCGGTTCGTACCGACAGTTCGACTCGACGACAGCGACGACAGCGACGCCGGTCTGGACACCAGCCGCTAGCCCGTCGTTCCGGTGCGACGGGGTCACTACGACGAGCTAGCATCGCGTACCCGCGGAGAGGCTAGAATGCGGCGACGCCGATTCCGGCGCGCCTTGGGAGCCGAAACAGATGGTCGAAGTCCTGGAACAGCCCCGCGATCCGTTCGTCCGCAGACACATCGGACCCGGCCGAGAACAGGTAGCCAGCATGCTCGAGAGCCTTGGCTTCGAGCACATGGACGACTTCGTCGATGCCGTGGTGCCGGAGGCCATCCGCTATCGCGAGCGGTTGGCGCTCGGCCCGCCGAGCGGTGAGCACGAGCAGCTCGCTCGGCTACGGGCGATCGCGGACCGCAACGAGGTGTTCCGTTCCTACATCGGAATGGGCTACTACGGCACGGACGTGCCGACGGTCATCCAGCGCAACGTGCTCGAGAATCCAGGCTGGTACACCCAGTACACGCCTTACCAGGCGGAGCTCGCGCAGGGCCGGCTGGAAGCGCTGATCAACTTCCAGACCCTGGTCGCGGAGCTGACCGAGTTGCCGCTGGCGAACGCGTCACTCCTGGACGAGGCAACCGCGGCGGCCGAGGCGATGGCGATGTGCTGGGCCTTCGCCAAGCGCCGCAAGGGCACGTTCTACGTCGATGAGGGGTGCCATTCGCAGACCCTGGCGGTGGTGCGCACCCGAGCCGAGCCGCTCGGCATCCAGGTGCGGGTGGGAGCGCCCAGCGATATCGGAGCCGGCGACGCGGATCTGTGTGGCGTGCTGGTTCAGTATCCCGCCTCGGACGGGCGGATCGCAGACTACGCGAACCTCGCCAAGACCGCGCACGCGAACGGGGCGTTGCTGGTGGTGGCCACCGACCTCCTGGCGCTGGCGCTACTCCGGCCTCCGGGAGCCTTCGGGGCCGACATCGCGGTCGGCTCCAGTCAGCGCCTCGGGGTGCCGATGGGCTATGGCGGGCCGCACGCCGGCTTCATGTCGACCAGCGAGCAGCTTGAACGGCTCATTCCCGGGCGCATCGTCGGCATGTCGAAAGACACCGCTGGACGCCCAGCCTTTCGGCTCGCACGCCAGACCCGCGAGCAGCACATCCGGCGCGAGAAAGCGACCAGCAACATCTGCACGGCGCAGGTGCTGCCGGCAGTCCTGGCGAGCATGTTCGCGGTCTACCACGGGCCGCGCGGGCTCAAGCGCATCGCGGAGAGAGTCCACCGCGCCACCTGCCTGCTGGCTGCCGGGCTCCGCAAGCTCGGTCTCGACCCCGGCGACGGCCCGTTCTTCGACACTCTCCGAGTGGCGACCGAGGACCACGCGGCGATCCTGGAAAGCGCGCGGCGGCGGCAGATCAACCTGCGACAGCACCCGGACGGCTCGCTCGGCATCGCTCTCGACGAAACGGTCGGGACCGCCGATCTCGCTGACCTGCTGAACGCGTTCGCCGAAGGGCTGGGGCGCTCGGCGCCGGACGCCGCCGTGCTCACCGGAGAGGTCGACTGCGAGCTGCCCGCTCCCCACGCTCGCGAGACGCCCTATCTCCAGCAGGCGGTTTTCAACGCGATCGAGTCCGAGCACCAGATGCTGCGCTATCTGTTCCGGCTCCAGGAGCGCGACCTGTCGCTCACCCACTCGATGATTCCGCTCGGCTCGTGCACGATGAAGCTCAACGCGACCGCTGAGATGGCGCCGATCACCTGGCGCGAGTTCGGAGCGCTGCACCCGTTCGCGCCGGCCGAGCAGGCCGCGGGCTATGCCGAGCTGTTCGCTCAGCTCGAGCGCTGGCTGGGCGAGATCACCGGTCTGCCGGCGGTCTCGCTGCAACCCAACGCCGGCTCGCAGGGCGAGCTCGCCGGGCTGCTCACCATCCGCGGCTATCACGCGGCGCGCGGCGAAGCGCACCGTAACGTCTGCCTGGTGCCGGTGACCGCCCACGGCACGAATCCCGCGAGCTCGGTGATGGCGGGGATGCGGGTGGTGCCGGTGGGTAGCGACGACGAGGGCGGTATCGACCTCGCCGACCTGAACCGTCTCTGCGAGCAGCACAGCGAGGAGCTGGCGGCGCTGATGATCACCTACCCGTCGACCGCCGGCGTGTTCGACGAAGCAGTCGTCGAGATCTGCCGAACGGTCCACGAACACGGCGGCCAGGTCTACCTCGACGGCGCCAACCTGAACGCTCAGGTCGGACTCTGCCGGCCCGCCGAGATCGGCGCCGACGTGTGTCACCTGAACCTCCACAAGACGTTCTGCATCCCACACGGGGGCGGCGGTCCGGGCATGGGCCCGATCTGCGCTGCCCCGCACCTGGCACCCCATCTACCCGGTCATCCGCTCACGCCCGGCGGCCCCGGAACCGAGGGCGCGATAGCCGCGGCGCCGTTCGGCAGCGGCTCGATCCTGCCGATCTCCTGGATGTACATCGCGATGATGGGCGCCGAGGGGCTGACTCAGGCCAGCCAGACGGCGATCCTGTCGGCCAACTACATGGCCAAACGGCTGTCGGCGCACTATCCGGTCCTCTACAGCGGCCGGCACGGCTTCCACGCCCACGAGTTCATCATCGACCTGCGCGAGTTCAAAAAGAGCGCCGACGTGACCGTCGACGACGTCGCCAAGCGGCTGATCGACTTCGGCTTTCATGCGCCGACCATGGCCTGGCCGGTGGCCGGGACGATGATGATCGAGCCCACGGAATCGGAGACGCAGAGCGAGCTCGACCGGTTCTGTGATGCGATGATCGCAATCCGCGACGAGATCCGGCGGATCGAGAGCGGCGAGATGTCGCGAGAGGACAACCCGCTCAAGCATGCCCCCCACACCGTGGAAGCGGTGGCGTCCTCGGAATGGACGCACGCCTATTCCCGAGAGTTGGCGGCCTTCCCGGCCCCCTGGTTGCGGGAACGCAAGTTCTGGCCGTCGGTCGGACGGATCGACAACGCCTGGGGCGATCGCCATCTGGTGTGCACGTGCGATCCGATCAGCGCCTACGTCGACGACGCCGACGTGTAGTACTATCCGGCCCGTTCCAAGTACTGTCCGCCTCGATGCTCCCTCTGCGGGCGCGTGTGATCGGTTTGGACAGGATTGCAAGACCTTAACCAGGAGAAAACAATGAAGAAGATTTCCATACAGATGTTTGCGTTCGCCCTGATCGTTTCCTGTGCGCTGCTCGCGGCCGGCTGCCAGCAGGCCGAGGAAGCTGGCGACGGCGCTCAGGATGCGATGGAGACGGTGGCGGAAGAGGCCGAAGAGGGCATGGAGGCCGCCGGTGAGATGATGGAAGACGGCATGGAAAAGATGGAAGACGGCATGGACGCCGCGGGTGAGGCCATCGAAGACGGCATGGAAGAGGTCGAGGACATGATGGAGGGGGACGACGACGATGACGGCGGTCATTAGCTGATCGTTCCGACAAGCCGAGCGCTCCAAGCTCGGCTTGTCTTTGATCTTGACTTACGCCTTATTTACGCTACACTAAAAGTGTGCCTCCTGCGCTATCGATCGCTCTCTCCGAGTCCCTGCCGGCGTCTCTCAGAGAGCATCTGCAGACCGCGCGCGAGCTCGAACGACGCTCCTCCGAGACGGCCCGGCTACCGCCGTTCGCGACATCCGTAGACCCGCTCGACAGGCTCCTGGAAGGCGGCCTGCCGCGAGGTCGGCTGGTCGAGCTCATCGGCCGCAGGACATGCGGGCGCTTCTCCATCGTCCTCGCGACTCTGGCCGCGACCACCGGCGCCGCCGAGGCGACGGCGCTGGTCGACCTCGGCAACGGCTTCGACCCGCAGGCGGCGGAAACCGCCGGAGTTTGCCTGGAGCGACTGCTCTTGGTGCGCCCGAGGCGGCTCAAGGAGGCGCTGATCAGCACCGAGACGCTGCTGACCACCGGTTTCCCGCTGGTGATCCTCGACCTCGGGCACCCACCGATCCCGGGCGGTCGGGGGGTCGAGGCCTTCTGGCTACGCCTGGCACGCGCGGCCGAGGCCCGAGATGCGGCGTTGTTCGTCTCGAGTCCCTACCGCGTGAGCGGCACGGCGGCAGCCGCGGTCGTCAAGGCCTCGACGGCTCGCCCGATCTGGCGCGGCGCCGAAGCGGGGCGCGGCTACTCATCCCGGCTGCTGATGGGTCTGCGCTCGAGCCTGGCGCTCGAGAAGATCAACGGCCAGGGGACCCACCGCGCCACCGAGCCGCTCCGACTGCTGATGGAATCCGGGTGAGCCGCATCGCTTGCCTGTTCGCGCCGCTCTACCCCCTGGCGGCCCGCCTGCGGAGCGAGCCCGATCTGCGAGACGAAGCGGTCGCCATCATCGAAGGCGACGGCCACACCGCGCGCATCGCCGCCGCGACCCGGCGGGCGCGCAGGACCGGAATTCGCAGCGGCATGACGCTACCTCAAGCGCGCGCGCTGATGCCGAAGTTGATCGTTCGACCTCGCGACGAAGAGTGCGAGCGCGCCGCTCGAGAGAGCCTGCTGGAGATCGCCGAGAGCTTCTCGCCCAGGGTCGAGATCAGCGATGACAGCCATATCTATCTCGACCTGGACGGGCTCGCGCGACATTTCCCCGGCGAGTCTCCGGAGAGCGCCATGGGACAGGCGCTGATGCTCGCCACCCGCAAGGCCGACATGCAGTGTTGGGTCGGCATCGCCTCGAGCAAGCTGGCGGCACGCGTCGCGGCCGAAAGCCCAGACTCCCCCACGGTCGTCGCGGCCGGCCACGAAGCCCGGTTCCTGGCGCCGTTGCCGCTCGATCGGTTGGCGCCCGAAGCCGAGGTCTCGCAGCTGCTTCGCCGTTGGGGGATTCGCTCGATCGGCGACTTCGCGCGACTGCCCAAGAACCAGGTGGCGAGCCGGCTCGGACAGACCGGACAGAAGCTTCACGAAAAGGCACGCGGGCTCGACCGACACCCGATCGTCCCCCACCTGCCGGCCGCCACCTTTCACGAAGGCATGGGGTTCGACTGGCCGCTGGTCAGCCTCGAGCCGTTCCTGTTTGTGGCCCGAGCGGCGCTCGATCGGATCTGCAAACGGCTCGAGACGCGCGGCCTGGGCTGCGTACAGCTCGAGATCTCGCTCCGACTCGAGCCCGAGGGCCATCACGACCGCTCCGTCCGCCTGCCCGCGCCGACCCGCGACCCCAAGACGCTGCTGACGCTGACGCGCCTCGAGCTCGAGCGCCAACCTCCCGGAGCGCCGGTCATCGGCTTCACATTGACCGCCCACCCGGATCGCCCGCGAAGCGCCCAGCTGTCGCTCTTCGGGCCGGAGGCGCTGTCGCCCGACCGGCTGGCGACCACCCTGGCCCGGCTCTTCTCGATGCTCGGCGAAGAGGGCGTCGGCTCACCACGCACCGAGGACGGATTCCGACCCGAGCGCTGTTCGCTGGTCGACTATCTACCGCCACCGGCGCCGGACGTGCGTCCCGAGCCGCGACCGACTCGCGGTGTGCTGGCGGCGCGGGTCATCCGCCCACCGATCCGCATCGAAGTGCTCACGGCAACCGACGGGTATCACTCGGGGACGAGTGTCGCCGATCACCCGCCGGCGGATATCACGAACGACCCGCCCTCGAGCGTCGCGGACGCTTCGACCCCGAGCGGCCGACCGGCCGAGATCCGGTGTCCGCCGCCGAGCTCCGAGAGCGAGACCAGGAGACAGGAGATCCGGGGACAGGTACGGGTGGCGTCCGGGCCGTGGACGCTCGAAGAGGGTTGGTGGACCGACGACGCCGCCGAGCGCTCCTACTGGGACGTAGAGCTCTCCGACGGTGCTCTCTACCGGATCTACCGCGACCGCCGTAGCGATGAGTGGTACGCGGACGGGATCTACGACTAAAAAACCAAGGGCAGGTCAGTCTCTGAATCGAGCCGACCGACCTGCCCAGGATCTCTTACGGACAGACCGGATTCTGCACCGGCACGCAGCCGGACGGATCCGACAGCTCGACCGTGTGCGCGCCCGAGGCCACCGGGCCGACGCTGAAGCGCGCCGTCCGACCCGCGATCGTAGCCACCTGCGGACTGCCGTCGACGTCGAACGTCACGTTGTCGCCGTCATGGCTGGTGTCGCTGAAGACCACTCGCATCTGGAGCAGGTTGCCGAACGGCCGGTCGACGCAGCGCGACTGGAAGCTCTGGACATCGCCGCACGGAATTCCGCCACCCCCGTCGGCCGGACAGAAGTCCGCCAACGCGGCCTGGAACGCGGCCAGCGTCACCGCCGTACCCGAGTTGGCGCCGGTGCCCGCGGTCGAGCAGCCGCCATGCGTGTGAATCGCCACGGCTTCGCCGCTGACCGGATACTTGACGCCCGAGCCGCTGTTACCGCCGGTGGTGTCCGACTGGTACTGCAGGGTGCTCGAGGTCGAGGTCGTCAGCGGACCGAAGCTGCTCTGCTGGGTCTGGTTATCGACGCCGCTGTCGACGCCGTAGCCGACGACGTTGATGTCGTCACCCAACGGCGGATTGGTGGTGGCGATCGTCAGGTGAGCGCCCTGCGCCTCGAACGGCATCAGACCGGTGACCGAGTTCGGAAAGACCCGGAAGAGTCCCCAGTCGTTGCCGACGCCGCCGTTGGTGAACGGCACGTCGCTGGTATCCACCGAGTACTGATCCTCGGGGCCCGGGTGATTGAGCGCGCCGCTGGGCTCGGAGGGCGGCACGTTGAACTGGACCGTGTTCAGCAAACCGGCGCTGGCGACGCAGTGGCCGGCGGACGCGAAGCAGCTGTCTTCGCTGAACATCCAGGCGGTGCAACCGATGTTGAGCAGCCGACCCTGCTCGGGCTCGTTGGACGACACCCGATCGTCGGTCGGACCGCACTGGGTGAACTGAGCATGCGGAACGACGCCGGCGTAGAACTCCCCGATCTCGACCAGGTTAGCCGCGGTGCTGGGCCCGGCGACCAGCTCGACGAGAACGCCCGAGCCGTTGAAGTACGCCGAGGTGTTGCGCCACTGCTGGACGTGCGCCGAGTGCAAAGTCTGCACCGCGCCGTCCTCGAGCGCGGTGATGCGCAGGTAGCTGTCGAGACCGAGCTCGACGCGCCGGAAGCTCAGCCGCAGCCATTCGGCTCCCGGCGACTCGACGAGGTGGGAATAGACCACGGTCTCGACCGGGGCCAGATTGGTCAGCTCGCCCGAACTCGCCGAATAGGCGACGACACGATGCTCGGCCGCGTTCGTCTGAGCAACGGCGGGGGCCGCCGCCACGATCAATACCAGGACCACACAGAGAACACTAAGTACTCGTACGCACTTCATTCAACCCTCCCTCAATCGACTTGAAA